>JBGCFC010000099.1:0-24098 GCA_045106715.1 Sandaracinaceae bacterium | reverse complement strand
CTCCCGCTTGAGCACGCCCGTGCGCACCAGGAGTTCCGCGCGCTCGTCCGGATCCATCGAGGCCTGCACACGACGCTCGAGCACATCGCCCAGCTCCGGCCATGCGGCCAGCTTGGTGTAGAGGCGGTCGAGCGCCTGCAGCGTGACTTCGTCGTCACCGGCCTGCTCAACCGCGCGGCTGTAAGCCTCGACGGCGCGCGTGTCGCCCTCGACCTCCTCCGCTGCAATCCGGGCGAGACGCCCGTACAACCCACGGGCGACATCGGGCTCCAGCACGCTGGAGGCGCGCGCGGCGAACGCGTCCGCCGCCTTGTCCCACGCCCCCAGATCCGCCGCGAGGCGCTCCAGGTCGTCGGCTGTCTGCTCGTCCGAAGCATCTTCACCCAGCGCGCGTCGGTAGGCCTCGAACGCCGCCGGCTGGTCATTGCGCCCGAGTTCGTGCACCTCCGCGAGGCGCCGGTACTCGACCCGCTTGTCCTCTTCGTCGAACGTCGCCGCGGCCTTGCCTTCGAGCAGCTCGGCCAGCTCGTCCCAGCGCTCTTGGGTGCGGAGCAGCGGCTCCACGATCTCGGAAGCCTGAACCCGGTAGTCCTCGAGCCGGCTGATGCGCAGCAGCGCGTCGATGGCCGGCGCGAAGTGGCTGTCGAGCTCGAGCACCTCCTCGTAGGTGGGGAGCGCACCGAGCACGTCGTCCATCTCCTGCTCCAGCACCTCGCCCGCGCGGTAGAGGAGCTGCACCTTGCGCTCGGGGTCGGCCTCGAACGCCGCCTGCTGGCGGAGGTTCTCGAGCAGGTCGGGCCACTGCCGTTGCTGCTCGAACAGCCGCGCCAGCGCTTGGATGGCTGACACCTGCGACGGGTCCTCGTCGACCACCCGACGGTAGGCGTCGATCGCCTCTTCGGGACGGCGCAGCTGCGTCTCGTTGACCCAGCCGAGCCGCATCGCGGCGTCCATGCGAAGGCCCGGGTCATCCTCGAGCTCGACCCGCCGCTGAAGCACCTCACCGAGCTCCGGCCACGTTTCCTGCTGGGTGTAGAGCCGGTCCAGCGACTCGAGCGCAATGATGTCGACGTCGTCTTCCATCAGCGCCGACTTGTAGGCCTCGACCGCGGCGACCGGGTCGCCGAGCAGCTCCTCCAGCACCGAACCAGCACGGCGGAGAAGCTCGCCCCGCTCCTGCGGATCGTACGAGCGCTCCGTCTTGCGCCGAAGCACATCGACCATGCCGCGCCAATCCCCCACCATCGTGTGCAACGCCTCGAGCGAATCGAGCGGGCTCGGCTCGTCGGGGTCGACCTCGACCAGACGCTCGTACGTCTCGATGGCCGCGCGCGGATCACCCCGCTTCTCGTCATGCACACGCGCGATGGTGCCGAGCAGCATTGACTTGACGGCGATGTCCTCGGTCCCCTTCACCGAGTCTTCGTAGGCGCGCACATGCGCGTCCCACGTGCCCAGCTGGTTCGCGATCCGATCGACTTCAGAGCGGAGGTCGTCGTTGCTCGGCTCGAGCGCCATGGCCCGCGCCCACGCGTGGAAGGCGAGCTGGAGGTCACCGGCACGGGTCTCGTGCAGCTCGGCGATCTGGCTCAGGTACCGAACCGTGTCGTACGGGTCTCCCCCGTTCTCGACCTGGGCCTCGTAGATGGCGATGCGCTTCCGCCACTGGTCCGTCGCGAGGTAGATCGGCTCGAGGATCTCGATGATGCGGCCCTGGTGTTCGGAGTTCTGAACCAGGCGTTCGAGCGTCGCGACCGTGTCCGTGTGGTGCGGGTCCGACTGCGTGACCTCCTCGAACACGTCGACCGCGTCGGGCACGTCCTCGAGCTTGTCGAGCAAGACCGTGCCGAGCTTCAGCTTGAGGTCGTTGCCCTCGGCTTCGTCGTAGGCGAGCCCGATCTGGTGTCGGTAGTGGTCGGCCAACTCGGACCACCGCTCCTGCGCAACGAGCAGCTCGTCGAGCGCGGCCGTGGCCATCGGGTCGTCCTCCTGCACCATGAGGATGTCGCGGTAGGACTCGATGGCGCGGTCGGGTGACTCGAGATGCGTCTCGAGCAGACGGGCGCTCTTGCGGATCAGCGCCACGCGCTCCTCGTCCTCCATCGCCGCTTGGGCCTGCTCGCGGTAGAGCTCGAGCAGTTCGTCCCAGGCCTCGCGGCGCTCCAGCACGGACTCGAGCGCGATGAAGACCTCGTGCTGCGCGGGGTCGAAGCGCAAGGCGCGCTGGTAGAGCGCCCCCGCCTTTTCGAGGTCCTGGGTGCGCTGGTCGTGGATCTGCGCGGTGAGGTGGGCCAACTCGGCCGTCTCTTCGTCATCGACGCTGATGTCGTCGAGCGCCTCGCCGTACACCTCCGCGAGCCGGTCATGACGCTCGAGCACGCGCGCCAACCGAGCGAGGGTCTCCCACGTGCCGCGATCGCGCGGGTCCGCCCGGAACAGGCGGGCGTAGCACTCCAACGCGCCGTCGAGGTCCTCGAGGTAGTCCTCGTGGATCTGACCGAGCCGCATCAGGTGCGCTTTCTTGGCGTCGATGTCGTCCTCGGCCGCGATCCGCGCCTCGAGGCACTCGGTGACCTTCGGCCAGTTCATCTGCTGCAGGAACACCGGCTCGAGGATCTCGGCCGCGGTGGCGCGATGCTCTTCGGTCTCCATCAGCGTCTCGAGCTTGCTGATGGTCGGCTCGTAGCCGACGTCGAGCGCGAGCGCCTCGCGGAAGTGGTCCATGGCGGACCAGGCGTCCTCGAGCCGATCGAACGCCACCACGCCGAGCGCGTGCCGAACCTCCACCGCCTCGCCGACGCCATCCTCGAGCATGCGCTCGTAGTGCATCGCGAGGTCCGGCCAGCGCTCGACAGCGCCATAAAGACGAACGAGCCCCTCGTACGCCTCGCGCGGCTGGCTCTCGTTGAGCGCCTGCTCGTAGCAGTCGATCGCGTCGTCCGGCTGCGCGAGCTGCGTCTCGTTGATCTCCGCACGCCGAAGCAGAAGTCCCACGCGGTCGGCCGGGGACGCGGCGATATCCGTCTTGCGCTGCAGCACATTGAGAAGCGCCGGGAAGTCCTGCCCTTCGAACGTCAGCTCCTCGAGCGCGTCGAGGGCCTGACCGAGCTCGGGGTTGTCCTCCAGCACACGCTCGTAGAGGCGGCGCGCCCGGTCCGGATCCGCGAGGCGACCGCGGGCCGTCTGCGCGACGCTGAGATGCGCCTCGGTCGACAGCTCACCATCGAGGATGTCGGGCGCCGCCGCCTCGAGGAGGTCGGCATATTCGGCCCAGCGCTCCGCGGTCTCGGCATGCCGCGCATACTCGTGCAGCATGTCCGCGAGGTCGTCTTCGGCGAGCCCGTTCTGGATCGCCCGGCCCAGCAACTCGAAGGCGCGCGAGGCATCCTCCAATCCAATGTCGGCCACCTGCGCGGCCCGACGGAGCACCGTGTAGCGCTCCATCGGGTCATGCGTCTGGGCGAGCACCTCGAACGCCTCCAGCAGCGAACCGTAGTCCGCTGACCCTTCGAACTGCGGTGCCAGCAGCCGGGCCGCCGCGATGCGCACTTCGAGCGGGTACTCGACGGTGGGCTCCTCGGCGATCTCGGCCTCGGGCGACTCTTCTCCGCCCTCCCCTTCGGTCTCGCCGCCCTCGGAGTCGCCACCCTCGTGAAGGGCCGGCGGCATTTGCGAGGGCCGCTTCGCGATGCCGTCCGCGCGCATCACGAAGGCGAGCGACGACAGCGCCCCCTCGTGGTCGGGCAAGAGGTCCAGCACCTCGCCGTACATCTCGACGGCGCGCTCCACGTCCTCGGTGCACAGACGGAGGATCTCCCCCATCTGGAAGCGCACGGCCGCGCGCTGCGGGGCCTGCTCGGCCATCTCGAAGACCATCTCGGCGACCTCGAGGAGGTCATCCCAGCGCTCCGCGCGCTCATACAGACGCGACAGGGCGGAGAGCGTCTCAACGTCTCGGCCGAACCGGGCCAGCACGTCGTTGTAGGCGACGATGGCGTTCTCGTCGTCCTCGAGGTGCTCCTCGTAGATGATGCCGATGGTACGTGCGATGTCGCGCTGCTCGTCCTCTTCGAGGGTGATCCCATCGCGCGAGCGAAGGACCTCGATCAGCTCGGGCCACTTCTCCTGGGACTCGTAGAGGCGCTCGAGCGCGCGCATTGCGTCGAGGTCATCGGGCTCGATGTCGAGACGCTGCCGATGGGTCGCGATCGCACCCGGGATGTCGCCGAGCATCTCCTCTTGGAGGTCGGCGAGCCGAACGAGGATACTGCGCTGCGCTTCGAAGTCCGACTCGAGGTCGACCTGGCGACGGAGATCGCCTGCGAGCGCCGCGTGGTCGCCCTTGCCGAGGTGGATGCGCTCGAGCGCGCGGCTCGCCTGCAGCACCGTGTCGGGGTTGTCGGAGTCGACTTCGATGAGCCGCTTGTATGCCTCTTCCGCGTGGTCGACATCGCCAACCCGCTCGTCCCAGAGCACCGCCAGCTCGAGCAGCAGCTCGCTCTCCAGCGCGGGGTTGTTCTCGGTCCGCTCGAGCGCGGCTTCGAGGACACGCGCCCGCTCCTGCTCAGCGTCGCGCATGACCGCGAGCCGCGCGAGCTCCTCACGCACGTGTCGATCGGAGGGGTCCGCCCCCAAGGCGCGCGCCACGCTGCCAAACGCCTCGCTGGCGTCGTGAAGCCGGTCTTCCTGCAGCTCGGCGATGCGGGTGAGCAGGACGACCTGGGCGCTCGGCTCCTCGACGCTCTCGAGCTGCACCTCGAGCACACCGACCAGCTCCTGCCAGTCGCCCCGCTCGTCGTAGATGGGCTCGAGGATCTGCGCGCAGCGCTGGCGCTGCGACTCGTTGTTCATGAGGCGCTCGAGCGCCTCCCGGGCGTGGCGGTGGTTCGGCTCCACGAGCAGCACCTGCTCGTAGTTCTCCACCGCGAGGTCCGGGCGGTTGAGCTTTCGCTCGTGCAACACGCCCATGCGCTGCGTGAGGCCGAGCTGCTCGTCCTCGTTGGCGCGGTCGAGCTCGTGGCGAAGCAGCTCGACGAGGCCCTCCCACCGCTCGGTGCGCTCATACAGACGCTCGAGCGCGCGACGCGACGCCGCATGCTCCGGGTCGAGTTCGAGCACATTGCGATAGGCGGAGATGGCCTGCTCGGGGTCGTCGATCAGTTCCTCGAACAGGAAACACACCTGCATCAGCAGGTCGAGCTTGGCCTCGGTGTCGACGGTCTCGGCGATCCGCGTGTGGTAGAGGCCCTGGAGGTCACCCCACTTCTCGCTGTTGGTGTAGAGCTCCTTCAACGCGAGGAACGCACGCTCGTCGAGCGGGTCGTGCGCCAGGACGCGCTTGTGGAACGGCTCGGCTTCCTCGGGGCGCGCGAGCACCACGTCGTAGAGCTGACCGACCTTCGCGGCGAGCTCCGCGCGTTCGTCGTCGGCGAGGTTCTCTCCCTCGAGCGCGTTCGAGAACGCCGTCGCTAGCGACTCGTGCTGGTTGGCCGACTCGGCCGCGTCGACGAGGCGGTCCTGCAGCTCAGAGTCCGTCGGCTCAGCCAGGAACGCCGCCTCGAGGGCCCGGTAGGCCGCGAGCGCGTCGCCCGTCTTGCCCGCCGCGAGCTCCGCGTATCGCAGCCGGAGCTGGCGCTGCTCTTCGGGGTCCTCGGTCGCGTCGAGACGCGCCTTGAGGACCTCCGCCAGCTTCTCCCACGCGCCGGTGGCCTCGTACGCGCTCTCGAGGACCAAGCCGACGTCGCCCGCGAGCTCCTCGTGCGTCTCCGCGATGGACTCGAGGCCTCCGATGGCGCGGCCGTCGTGCGGCCGGGACTCGATCACCTCGCCGAACGCACCCAGCGCCGCTGGAGCATCGTCGAGCGCGGTCGCCAGGACTTCACCGAGACGCAGTGTCAGGTCGACACGTTCGTCCTCGGTCTCCGCCAGGTCGCGCCGCCGCTGAATGATGGCGACCACGTCGTCCCAGCGCTCCGCGTCCAGGTGAATCCGGTCGAGGGCGGCGAGCGCCGCGCGATCGTCAGGGTCGAGGTCGAGCATCTGCCGGTAGCGGCTCGCCGCACTGTCGGCGTCCTCGAGCACCTCTTCCTCGAGCGTCGCCAGCTGACCCAGATAGTCGAGTCGCTCGGTGTCGTCGGCGGCGTGGCTCACGCGCGTCAGCAGCAGGCCCTGGAGATCCCGGTGACGTGCGTTCGCCGCGTAGATGGCGCCGAGCATGTCGGCCGCGTCCCGGTCCTCGGGTGCCGTCTCGAGCAACGACTTGAGCTGCGCGACGGCCACCTCGGCCTGGTCGAGCTTGCCGTGCGCGAGGGTCGCGATGCGGCGCCGAATCCAGAGGCGCTCGGCGTCGGCGTCGGCCTCTTCGTCGATGCTCTCGAGCCGCGCCGCGTAGGCATCGACCGCCGCTTGGTAGTTGCCCGATGACGAAGTCGCCTGATCGAGCGCCGTCCGGACGTCGTCGTCCTCCGGCGCGATCTCGTAGGCGCGCGCGGCGTAGCCGAACGCTGCGCTCTCGTCGCTGAGTCGGTCGATGCAAAGGGTACGCAGCGTGGCCAGCAACTCGAGGCGCTGAGCGTCGTCCTCCGCGTGCCCGACCATCACTTCATAGAGGGCGGGGATGCGGTTCCACTTGTCGCTGTGCTCGTAGAGCGGGATTAGCGCCTCGGCCGCCCGCGCGTTGCTCGGATCGGCCGCCAAGACCCGCTCGTACGCTCGGAAGGCACGGTGCGGTTTGCCCAGCTGCTCTTCGTACAGCTTGGCGGCCCGGAAGCTGAGCTCCACCTTCACCGATTCGTCTTCAGACTTGTCGGCGGCGTTGCCGAGCACGTCGACGAGCCCCTCCCAATCACCCACGTCGGCGTAGAGCGCCTCGAGTCCGTCCCAGTCCTGAGACGAGAGGAAGCTCTGGCGCAGCGTGCGCAGCGCGCGGCCGTTCTTCGGGTCGACCTCCAGAATGCGCTTCCAGGCACCGGCCGCGAGAGCGGCGTCGTCCATGTGCTCGCCGTAGATGACGCCGAGCTTCTGCAGCACCTTCACCCGGCCGCGCTCGTCGTCCGCCTCGAGAACGCGGCGCTCGAGCACCTCGGCGAGCGTGGGCCAGTCCTTCTCGCGCTCGGCCAGCTTCTCGAGCTGCGCGACCGCATCTTGGTTGTCGGGATCCTGCTCGAGGATGTCCTTCCACAGCACGATGGCGTCGCCATGCCGGTGCAAGCGCTTTCCGGCGAGCTCCGCGAGCTCGAGCTTGATGGTGAGCCGCACCTCCGGGTCGCTGGCGAGCGCGGCCTCCTTGTTGAGCACCTCGTACAGGTTCTTCCAGGCGCGCTTCTTCTTGTAGATCTCCTTGAGCTGGGCGAGCGCCTCTCGGTTCTCGGGCTCGAGGGCGATGACCTGCTCGAGCGGGGCGGTGGCCTGGTTGTAGTTGGCGAACCGCTCGATCCAGAGGGAGGCGACCCGCATGTGCAGACTGACGGCCCGCTCCGGGTCGTCGCTGCTGTCCGCCTGCTTGCTGAGGACCTTGATGAGATCGTTCCAGCGCCCCGTGGACTCGTACGTTTCGGCCAGGGCGTCCAGCGCCTCTTGGTCGGACGGGTCCAGCTGAATGATGGCGTTGTAGGTGTTGATCACCATCACATCGAGGCCGAGCTTGTCTCGGTAGATCGGGACGAGGTGACGGAGCATCGCCACCTTGCGCTCAGGCTCATCCTCGGGCGCGGCGTCAGCCTCGCCCTTGAGCAGCTCGACCAGCGAGTTCCACTTCTCGGTCTTCTCGTAGAGTGCCTTCAGCGCCTCGGGGGCCTCCGGGTGGGTGGGCGCCATGCGCAGGACGGACTTCCAGGCATCGATCGCGCGCTCCGTCGAGCCTTCGCTGCCTTGGGCGGCTCGGGCCAGCTCGATCGCGAGCTCCAGCTTCTGCGCGTCGCTTCCGGCCACGCGCTGCGCGTCGGTCAACACCGTGACCCAGCGGGCTTCGTCGTCGCCGAGGTACGCCCGGTAGAAGTCCAGCATCCCCGGGTGCGCCGGGTCGGTCTTGCGCAGGCGGGCGAAGTACGGCTCGGCCTCGTCCGGCGACTCGCGGAACCGCCAGTGCACCATGCCGAGCTGCAGCAGCGCGCCGGCTTCGTCTTCGATCTTGTTGCGGGAGTGCAGCGCCGTCTCGTAGAGATCGACGAGCCCGTCCCAGTCCTCGCGCTCCATGAAGTGGCCCGCCAAGAAGCCGAGCGCTTCGCGCTGGCCGGGCTGCCGCTCGAGCACCTTGCCGTATGCGTCCGCCGCCTCGGACGGCTGGTCCAAGTGACGGCGGAACACGCGCGCCGCGCGCACGTAGAAGCCGAGCTGGTTCTTCGCGTCCGAGGCCGCGGCTGCGCCGGTCAGCAGCATGGTGGCCAGGTCCTGCCAGCGCTCGCGCCGGCGGAGCACACGCTCATAGAGGCGGGAGGCGCGCGCATCGCTGGCGGCCGCCTCCAGCGCCTGACCGAAGAGCGCGTCGACCTCTTCGTCGCGCCCCTCGTCCTTGTACTTCCAGATCAGCGACGCCGCGCTGACGAGCAGCGAGCTCTTGAGCGTGGGATCGCTGGCGTCGTTGGCCTCATCGATGAAGCGCTTGGCGATGTCGCTCCACTTGGCGGCCGCCTGCTCGAGCTCCTCGAGGGCCTCTTGCACATCGTCGTCGCCGGGACGCAGCGTCAGCGCGCGCTCGTATGCGTCGCGTGCGCGCCCGTCGTCCAGCAGCTCCTCTCGGCAGATGTACCCCAGCTCCTTCAGCAGGGTGGCCGCCCGGTCGGGATCGGCGTCGCTGCAGAGGCGCGCCTCCACGTCGAGCAGCTCCGCCACCGCACGGAACTCGGCGCGCTGGTCGTGCGCCTTCCGAGCGGTGTCGATGAGGCGGACCGAATCGTCGTCCAGAGACGACGAGCCGTTGGCGACGAGCTCCGCGAGGCCGCGGAGCGCGTCGTCATTCTCGGGATCCTCCTGGAGGGTGCCGAGTAGGTGCGAGACGTTGGGGGACGCCTGAGAGACGTTGTGGGACGCCATCGATCTCCCTGAGATGAGCGTGCACGAACCGTCGGAGAGCGCGTTCGGCCCTTCATGGGCCTAGCTGGTCCTCATGGACCAACACCGCATCCCCAACAAGAAATCACCAATGAGTACGAAGGGTTGGGCAACCCACCCCCCGGATCATCGATGATGGTATCCGCCGCCGCCCGGCCGTGGCAAGCCTTGTTTTGGACGGATGCGCACGGATCGTGCTAGCGGGAGCGCGCTCGCGTCCCTGTTTTGTGGGTCTGACGAGTTTGTGGGTCTGACGAGAACCGAGGCGCTCAGAACACCATAAGGGCGCCGGCAGCCGTCAGCGCACCGAACGTGACCCAGCCGACACCCTGGTGGATCGCCGCCAGGGCCAGCTGGGCGTCGTAGTTGTTCGCTCGGTCGAGACCGATGGCGGAGCTGTTCGCGACGAGGATCCCGAGGCCGATCTGGGCGAGCATCCCGCCGAAGTGCACCCAGCGCAGGATCTTGTGGATGTTCAGCGTCTGCGCGAACTGGCTGTCGCCCTCCGAGAGGTTGTCGGGGTCCGGCATCATGAAGGAGAGGACGAAGGTGGACGTGTAGAGCGCGGTCGTCGCCGCGGCCGAGATGAGGTGCGGGTACGGAACGCCCCAGCACTGCTCGGACCCGAACACCGCGTTGCCCTGCACACACGGCGTGTCCTGAGGCCCCCCGAACCCGCCGTAGAGGTTGTGAAACTGGATCGTGCCGAGCACCACCGTGGCGAGCATCGCGCCCCAGGTCGCGATACCGAAAGCGCGGTGAATGGTGCCGATCTCCTGGCGTTGCCGGAGCTGCTCAGCGTAGGCGGCCATGTCGGTCGCCCCGGACGGCTCCGGTTCGTCGGCCTCTTCAGCTTCGGCTTCGGCCGCGGCTTCTTCGGGCGACGCCACGGAGGGCTCGGCGGCTTCGTCCTCGGACGGCTCGTCATCCTGAGCCAACCCGCGAGTCGGCATCGTGAGCAAGAGAAGGGACAGAGCGAAGGGCGCGATCTTCGTCATGGTGGACAATCCTACACTATCCGAGTGGCTGCGTAGCCCTCGACCGGGTCACCGGCTGAGGCTACGCACGCCTGCCTTGTGCACCTTGCCGGGCAGCTCATGTCCTACGACCGCCGCAGCCACTTGGCCCGCTCGAACGAGCGCGTCGAGGTCGATTCCGGTCGAGATGCCCATGCCGTGCAGCATGAATACGAGGTCTTCTGTCGCCACGTTACCGGCCGCGCCTGGCGCATAGGGGCAGCCCCCGAGTCCACCGACGGCCGCGTCGAAGGTGCGGATGCCGCAGTCGAGGCCGACCAGGATGTTGGAGAGCGCGGTGCCGCGGGTGTCGTGCATGTGGAGCGCCAACTTCTCCGAGGGAAGCTCGCTCTGAAACAGCGAGACGATCTCCCGTGTCTGAACGGGCGTGCCCACCCCGATCGTGTCGCCGAGCGAGATCTGATAGCAGCCTTGCGCGAGCAGCTCATTGGCGATCCGCAGCGCCTCACGAGGGTCGATGGCGCCCTCGTACGGACAGCCCCACACGGTGGAGACGTATCCGCGCACGCGAAGCCCGGCGGCCACCGCCGGTGCGATGACCTCTTCGAACCCGCTGAGGGTGTCGGCAACCGTCTTGTTCACGTTCTTGAGGTTGTGCGTCTCGCTGGCGCTGATGAAGACCGCGATCTCTTCCATTTCCGCCGCGAGCGCGCGCTCGAGCCCGCGGCCGTTCGGGCACAGCGCCGAGAACGTCACGCCCTCGGTCCGCGGCACGAAGCGCGCGACCTCGTCTCCGTCGGCGAGCTGCGGCACCCACTTCGGCGACACGAACGAGGTGATCTCGAGCCGCTGGAGCCCGGACGCCACGAGCGCCTCGATGAGCCGCACCTTGCGCGTGGTCGGTACGGTCACCGCCTCATTCTGAAGGCCATCGCGGGGGGAGACCTCGTAGATCGAGACCTCCGACGGGAGCGTGTCGAACAGCGGCATGAACACGGTTTCGAGCGCGCTCCGGGCCGGGTCAAGCGGGCGCACCGCGTTGGCTCACAGTCCCGTCGACCGAGGTGCGCGTTCGCGGGTGTACGCTGGACGGCATGCGACGGTGGATGTGGGTGCTGCTGCTGTGTGCGTGCGACGGCGGCGGCGGGACGGATGCGGGGACGGACGCGGCCGACGACGCAGGGCCCACATGCACGGAGACGCGCTTTGGCGCGGCCGGCAACCTCGACCGTTGGCCCGAGCCCACCCTCGTCGTCCCGGACGCGACCACGGAGACCGGGGTGCGGCTGTCGTTCGACGAAGCGCAATTCCCAGAGCTGACCAGCGTGCTGCGCGGGTACCGCGAAGTGTTCACCGAGGACCTCGAGGAGCTGGACGGGTTCGGGGTCAGCGCCGAGGCGTTCTTTCGCTTCCAGCGGGCGTTCGACGTCGGTCGGCTGCCCAGCGTCGGCGAGACCGTCGCCCCGAACGCGGGGATGGGCATGGCGGTGCTTCAGGCCGGCGGCGCGACGCTGGTGGAGGTTCAGGTCGACACCACCGACGAGGGGCAGACGCTGTTGATGGCGCCACAACGGCCGCTGCCCGCGCGGGTGGAGGCGGTCGCGTTCGTGACCGTGGCGCTGACCGAGGCCGCCGGGGGATGCCTGCAGCCGTCGCCGGCGATGCGCGACGTCATCGAGGGCACGCCAGTCGAGACGATCGAGGCGTTGGTGGCGGCCGGCGCCATCGCGAGCGCCGACGACCTGGTGGCGATCAGCGTGTTCGCCACGCAGTCCATCGAGGAGGACACGATCGCGGTCGCCGAGGACATCGCCGCCCGTGGCGCACCCGCGTTCGTGGCGCCGCCGACCTGCGTGGACGAGGCCGTATGGCGTCGCTGCGAAGCCGCCTACGTGGCTCATGACTACCGCGACGAGGACGGCGTCTTTCGTCGGGACGGCGGCGCCGCGGCGGTGTCGCGCGCGACGTACGAAGTCCCGGTCACGTTCTGGCTCCCGCTCGAGGGCGAGGCCCCCTACCCCACCTTGTTCTTCGGTCACGGGCTGAGCGGGGATCGCGGACAGGCGCGTCGCTTGGCGGAGTTCGCCGCGCCCGCCGGTTTGGCCACCGTCGCGTCCCCCGCGCTGATGCACGGGGCCCATCCGTCCAATCCCGACCCGGACGCGGAGGGCCTCAACGTGGTGCTGGACTTCTTCGCGGTGGGCGACCCACTCGACCGCGCCTTGCACGCCACGCGCTTGCGAGAGCACTTCCGCCAGACGACCTGGGACCGGCTCCAGCTGACCGAACTGCTCGCGACCAGCCCGGACGTGAATGGAGACGGCGAACCGGACGTCGACGGCGAACAGCTCATGTATCTCGGTGTTTCACTCGGCGGACTGATGGGTCCCGAGCTGCTCGCGGCGACCGACCGGTACGGCGCGGGTGTGCTCGTGGTCCCGGGTGGGCGCGTCTCCACGATCATCAGCGACTCTCCCCTGTTCGGAGCGCTCATCGATCTCCTCCGCCCTCGCCGCGCGACGGAGGGCGACGTGCGCCGGTTCTTCCCGGTCCTCCAAACCATCCTGGACGCCGGGGATGCGGCGTCGTACGGCCCGCATGTCCTGGGTCAGCGGTTCGAACGGGCGCCCGAGGTGCCCGACGTATTGGTGGGGGTCGTGCTCGACGACGAGATCGTGCCCAACATCGCCAACTACGCCATCGGCCGCGCATTGGATGTGCCCATCGTCGAACCCGTGCTGCGGGAGACGCCCGGGTTCGAGGTCGTCACAGGCCCGGTGCGCGGCAACGTCGCAGGCGGAGCCACCGCCGGGCTCCTTCAGTTCGACCGCGTCCAGAACGACGAGCGCGCGGTCGTGCCCGCCACCCACAACAACATCGGTGACAGCGACGTCGGCGCGGGCGCCTGGCTGGACTTCCTCACCTCGCACCTGGCCGGCGACACCGTCGTCCAAGACCCCTACCGGGCCTTCCCCGATCCGTGAGTGAGTCGGGCCCCAGGCGAGCGCAACGGTTCGCCCTCGCCGTTCTCCTTCTGGCGGTCTTCACGGCGGCGTCCGCGCACGCCCAAGACGCGCGCCTCGAGACCAACACAGCGTCGTCTGCCGCCGAGGCTTCGGTCGAACCCGCCGCCGAGGTCCCGCCGCCCCCTCCCACGTCCACCGCGCCAATCGAACAGGCTGAAGCTCGCCCTGCAGCGCCCAGCAACGAGGTCAGCGTCCCGGCAGCGTACCGAGAGCAGGAGGAACCTGCCGCGCGCGTGAGGCGTGAGGGGCCCGCGCGACTCGACACGGGATACGCGCACGCACTCGAGGAAGGGCTGCCCGTGCTGCTGGTGGCCGGCGGGATCGGCATGATCGTCGGTGGGGTCATCGGCTCGTTCGTCGGCGGCTGCGACAACGGTGCCGCGACCGACTTCTGCGTCAGCCGGACCTTCGCCGGCATTGGAATGGGCTTGTCCGGCAGCATGCTGGGGCTCGTCATGCTCAGCTCTCTGGGGGCGGCGACGGGGGACGGATCGCTGATCGGCGCGCTGTGGCTATCGCTTCTGCTCTCGGGGGCGGAGGCCGCTTCCTGGATCGGGGTCGCCATCGAGACCGACGAGCCGGGCTTCGGGTTTGTCGGCGTATCCGTCGCAGCCGCGGCGACGCCCTTCATCGCGGTGCTCATGTACACCCTCCTGGAGGACAACCGGCGGAGCGGTCCGGTCTCCCTCGCCCCGTCGATCGCGCCGGCTCACGCGGGCGCCACGGTAGGCCTCACAGGCGCGTTCTGATCCAACCCAAGTGCAGACGCGTAGCCCTCCGGGCTCGCTTCGTCGTACCGTAGCCCCGTGAGCGATTGGGATTGGACCGAGCAGCCCCTCTCGATCTCGCTGGGGCGGGTCGCCTCGGCGGAGATCGGCGGCGACTCTCTCTATCTGGTGCGCCACCGCGACCTCGCCTCGTTCCGGGTGGACGGGGACGAAGCCGTCCCGTGGCATCAGCCTCTCGACGCGGACGCCCGTTTGTCGGTCGACGAGCGTAACCTGCAGGTCGCCTTCGACCCCGAGGGCACAGCCTATGCGCTGTTGGCGGACGGGAGCGTCTGGCGGCGGCAGCGCGAGGGGCCCTTCGAGATGCTCTCGCCCCCTGACCTCCGGGCCCGCGGGCACTACGCGCACCGCGTCGGCTTCGTGTGGGACCAAACCGGATCGCGGCTCGTCCTCGTCGGCGGCGATCACCGAAACGACGCGTACGCGCTCGTCCCCGGCGTCGGAGGGTTGGTCTCGCTCCCGTACGGGCCGGGACACGGCGTGGGGCAGACACTCGCCACTCGGCACGGCGTCTATCGCCTGGTGGGCGAGGAGCTATGGATCCTGCGCGGGCACGACTGGTCGCTCGTCGGGCGCCATGACCACGCGCGCAGCGATCAGGGCACGCTGCTCTTCTGGGACCCGAAGCGGGACGCGCTGTTTTTCATCACGGAGCCCGTGGACCAGCGCACCGCCCCCCGCAGCGTGCAGATGACCCTCACCGGGCCGACCGATGCGCTTCGGGTGCCGGGCACGATGAAGGGGCCGCTCGAAGCGCACGCGTCCGTGGCGAGCATCGACCCACGCTCCGACCGGCTCTGGTGCGTCGAGCCGCATGGGGCGCGCTATCTCCGGCTGGCGGACCTCCAACTCGAGCAAGGCAGCCCGGTCGTGCCGCTCGCCCATCACGAACGGCGCATCGTCGCGTCGCCGCCCGCGCACTGGTTCCGCGAAGCCCGCGCGCTCACGCAGCGCGACGACGAGGCGCCCGCCATCGACGTGCCCGTCCGCGACGGCTGGGTGCTGGCCGCGGCGTTGCCGATCAGCCCCATGCTGCCGGTCGGCGAGAGCGGCACCGTGCTCCTGTTCGTTCGCGAGTTGCCCTACGACTACGACCCCTGGACGCTGAGCCACCTCAACGCGTTCGAAGTCAGGATCGTGGACGAAGCCTACCCTCTGAGCGCGGGTGGCTTGCTGCTTCAGGAGATCCCTTTTCGTCAGATCGAGCCCATCTACGCAGAGCGCGTGGACACCGCCCCCGACGGCGGCACGCACCTCGCCCGAGGCTCCAAGGTCGGAGGCTTCCCCGCGCTGGTCTCCGGCACCCGCGAAGACGCCGCCAACGCGTTTGTCGCCGATCTCCGCTGTGAAGACTGCGACGCGCGCTTGCGCTTCGTTGCCCAGCTCGCATGGCCGGAGTTCGATCTGATCAGCGCCGTCGTCTACGTGTACGCGTGCCCCTTTGGACACTGCGGCGCCGCGCACGCCATGAACGTCTAGGGTGAACGGCCCGACCGACGACGACGGCCGAATCGACCTCCGGCACCCCCTGACCCTGCGCAACTCGCTGCGATTTCCGCTTCAGTCCGCCGGCTCTCGGCGCGACATCGTCATCGGTGGGCTCTGGCTGCTGGTCCCGGTCGTCGGATGGCTGATGAACATGGGCCACCGCGTGCGGGTCGTGCACCGCATGCATCGGGGCGAGACCCCGTGGCCCGCGTGGGAGCAACCCGGCGAGCTGCTGAAGCACGGCCTCTACACGTTCGCGGGCATGGCCTGGTACGGCTGGCCAGGGGTGAGCGCGATGGTGCTCGGCGCGTGGCTCGAGCTGAGCTGGCTCGCGGGGCTCGGCTTTGTCCTCTGGGCGCTCGCGGTGGTCGCGATCCCCGGGTACATGTCGCACTACTGCAAAGAGTACGACCCGCGTGAGATCTTCGATCCGTTCCGAGCGCTCCGCCGCGTGGGCCAGGGCGGCGTCGCCTACTGGAAGGCCTGGAGCATCGTCATCCCCGCGATGCTGGGCTCGTTCCTCGGTCTGCTCGCCGCGGGGGTCGGGTTCGTCTTCACCAGCGTCTACTTCTGGCAGGTCGCCGCGTTCAGCTTCGCGACCGTGTTCACGCAGCGCTTCGATCTCGACGAGACCAAGCACGGTTCCCTGGACCCGTAGCGGCTTCAGCCCGCGTCAGCGGCGCCCATTCCCGAATCGATGAAAGCTGCGTCGGCGGGACCCGCGTCGGGGGGGCCTGCATCGGTGGGGCCCGCGTCCCCGTTGGCGACACCGGAATCCACCGGTTCCGCGTCGCCCATCACCTGACCCGCGTCGGCGACGCCCGCGTCAGCGATGACGAAGCCGCCCACTTGAACCCGCCGCGTGAACGAGAGCCCGTAGGCCTCGAGTTCCACATCGACGTTGGCCGGCCACGTGTCCGCCACAAAGTAGACCTCGGCCGAGATGCGCCCGTTGCCGGTCGGAGACGACAAGAGCTGCAAAGACTCGCCGTCCAACTCGACCCCGGTGTCAGGATGCCGAACGTGAATCTCCACCTGCCCGCACGCCGGCGCGGCCGGACCTTGCCAGAGCACGCGCAGCGACACCAAGAGCCGGCCCTCGAGGTCCACGACCACGTACGTCGGGTCCCCCTCCACGAGAACGCGCGCAGGGTCGGCGGGCCCGGTCGCCAGGCCCAACTCCGTCAGCTCCGCGCCGGAAGGGGCGTTTGTGCACGTCAGCGGATCCGGAACGGTGTCGGCCTCGCACGACAACACGCAGCCGGCCGTTCCGAAGAACAACAACGCCGAGGCCACGCCGAGTCGGCCCACCCGCCGGATGGCGCCGGCCGACGCCGTTTGTCGAGGGGACGTCATCAATCCAAACGCTCGAAGAAGACACGCATGACGGCGAGCATCATGCCCACATCCTGTGCGCCCGACATCTCGCGGCACGAGTGCATGGAGAGCATCGGGTTGCCCACGTCGATGGTGCGCAATCCCAGGCGCCCGGCGCTGATCGGGCCGATGGTGGACCCGCAGCCGAGATCCGAGCGCGTGACGAAAGACTGCGTCGGCACGTCCGCGGCGCGCGCCCATTCGAGGAACCGAGCGCTGCTCTCGCCGTCCGTCGCGTAGCGCTGGTTCGCGTTGCTCTTGATGACCGGTCCATGATTGAGCCGTGGCTGGTGGGCCGGCTCGTGCACGTTGGCGTAGTTGGGGTGGAGCGCGTGCGCCATGTCCGCCGAGATCATGAAGGAGCGCGCAAACGCCCGGGGCATCGCCTCGGCGCCCGCATCGCCGACCCGCGCCAGTCGGCGGAGCACGTCGGGCAGGAACGGTGAGTCCGCGCCCTGCGCACTCCGGCTGCCGACCTCCTCATGGTCGTAGAACACGACCCCACGTGTCGCGTCCGACGGCCCTTCACACGAGAGCAGCGCCTCGAGCCCCGCGTGACAGGAAGCGAGGTTGTCGAGCCGCGGTGCGAACACCATCTCGTCGTCGGCGCCGCCGAGCGACGGAGCCAGCGTGTCGTAGAGGCAGAGGTCGTGGCTGACGATGTCCTGCGCGTTGACGCCGAGCTTCGACGCGACGCGCTCCACTACATTCGCGCTGGCGTCGAGCGAGTAGAGCGGCGCCATGTGGTCCTGCTTGTTCAGGATGAGCCCCTTCTCGTTCACCCCGCGCTGCAGATGGATGGCGAGGCTCGTGACCCGCGCGAGCGGCGCGTCGAAGCGGACCAAGCGGCTCGTCATCGCGCCACCGTCCCGGCACACCACACGGCCCGCGACCGAGAGATCCCGGTCGAGCCATGTGTGCAGCAGCACGCCTCCGTATGTCTCCACCGCAAGTCGACGCATCCCGTTTCCATCGGCGTGCGGGTTCGGCTTGAGCCGCAAGTTGGGCGAGTCGGTGTGCGCACCCACAAGCCGGAACCCCGCCTCCGAGGCGGGCTTGCGGCCGAGCTCGAACGCCAGGACCGAGGAGCCGCCGCGCACGACGTAGACCTTGTCCCCCGGGCCGAGGTCCCATGCGTCACGCTCGTGGAGTTCCCGGTACCCGGCCGCCTCGAGGCGACGCGTCGTCTCGGTGACGGCGTGCCAAGGCGTGGGGGAGGCGTGGATGTATGCGAGCAGGTCTCGAGCCGCGTCTGCCATGCGGCGATGCTAGCAGGTCACGGCGAGCCGACAGATCACCGCCGCGACGCGACCCACAAGCGCCCCACCTCGACGCATCCGAGCGAGCGCGCGAGCGCGAGCGACCCCGGGTCGCTGTCGGCCGCGCCCCAGACCGCGCGCTTGCCACGGCGCGCCATCGTTTCGGCCAGCCCCTCCATGGCGGCAGAGGCGAACCCGCGCCGGCGATGCGAGGCGAGCGTGTCGATCGAGACGTCGTAGAGCGTCTCCGTCTCGGACGCCGCGTACGCGAACGCGACGGGCGTGCGTCCGTCGAACGACGCCATCACGGGACGGTCGTCTTCCATCGCGTCCCGCAGCTCGTCCAGCAAGGACGGCGGCACGTGACTCAGCGGTCCGGCCGCACGGAACTCGCTTGGGTCGAGCCAGCGCGTCACCCCACGCGGAAAAGACCAAGGGCGCGCTTCGATGAGAACGGTCGCGCCCTCCGTGTCGAAGTCCAAAAGCGGCCCCCAGTCCAACGGCGGCTCCTGGAGAAGCACGATCTCGGAGCACTGCGCCGTGGCAGAGCGGACCGCATCGGGCGGAGGCGAGCCGACGACCACCGCCAGATCGTCCTCTTCGCTCCACACGACAAAAGCACCGAGCTCACCCGCCACCGCGCTGCCTTCCCAGGCGAGGAGGTCCCGGGCCTCCACGAAGCACGGGGTGTCGGGCAGGCTCTCGCGCAGCCGAAGGCGTCGTTCCACATCAACACGATAGCAACACGCGAGTGCGCCGCGCGCGACGGGCTGCGTCGACGTCGACCGAGGCGGCGTGAGAGGATGCCCGCATGTGGAAAGGCGTCAGACGAACGACGTTGGCGCTGGCGTGCCTGGCGACCGTGTCTCTCGCGGCGCCGCGTTCGGCTTCCGCCGGAGCGTGGACGCCGGAGCCTGGGCACGGCTACGTGAAACTGTGGTTCAAATACCTGTACGGCTTCGACTACGCCGCGGGCGACGGGAACATCTACGGGTACGGCCAATATCACGAGGCGTTCTTGGCCGCGTATGCCGAGATGGGCTTGGTCGACCGGGTCGCTCTGGTGCTGCACTCCGACCTTGTGCGCACTTTTCATCTGGAGGACCCACGCGAGGGCCACGGCGCAGAGAGCCACTTCACGCCGGGTGACCCGTACCTAGGCGCGCGGGTGCAGTTCCTCCAGCTGGACCGCTTCGCGATGTCGGCGGAGGTTGGGGTGCGCGCGCCCTTCGCCCGACCGGGGGCGGTGCAGACGGTGTACTCCACCGACGAAGGCAACCCGGCCGTCGGTGCGCTGATGACCGGGACCGGGGTGTGGGACGTGCCGTTGACGCTCAGTGCGGGCTACGGGTTCGATGACTGGTATCTCGCCGGCTCTCTCGGATACGTGGTGCGCACGGAGGGCTTCGACCACGCGGTGACATGGAGCCTCGAAGGGGGCGCCAACCTGCGGGAAGAAGGGTTCGGTTTTCGCGGCCGTCTGGTGGGCTACCACTCGCTGGACGTGTTCTTCGACGAGGGCGCCGAGCGGACGGACAGCCCCAGCGGCATCAACAACGGGACGAGCTACCTCGGCTTCGCCGTGGAGGGAGACGTGCAAGTCGAGCCAGGGTGGTTCGTGGGGGCGACCCTCGAGGGCGGCCTCGGATTGTTGATCCGCCAGACCGGCGGACCGGTCGTGACCGGCTACGTGGCGAACCGGTTTTGATGCGACCGCTGACATCCGCGTTCGCCCTTCTCGTCTACGCCCTTCTGCTGGGCGCGTGCGAGGACCCGCCGCCCCCGCCGCCTCCGGCGCGGCCGCCTCCAACGCCACCAGAACCGATCGCCGCCGGGCGCACCACTGCGGGGCCGGCCGCGTTCGATCTGGTGCCGTCGGCGAGCGGCGCGCTGTTCGCGTATGGCGCGCCGCACTCCCGCGGTGGCGGGGTCATGCTGGTGGAGCTCGGGCCGATGGGTGAGGCGGTCGGCGTCGAGCGCGCGGTGACGCCACCCCGGCCGGCAGAGGCACGTGCGTCCCAGGCCGTCGAAGTCGAGATGGGGGTAAACGACCGGGACGTCGTGGTCAGCTGGGCCCTGGACTTCGGGCGCGGGGTCACGGCCTTCGCCGCGCACAGCCCGGATGGGGGCGCTCGATTTCGGCCTCCCGTAGAGCTGGAATCGATGCCCTCGCTCACCGGGAGCCAGCGGGGCCGCCTCGCCGTCAGTGCCTATGAGGGCGGCACCCTCGCGGTCCGCGCGCGGCGTCTCGACGGGAGCTGCGACGGCACGGAGGAAGCCACCGACAGCGACACGAGCTGCGGACGCATCGCGCTCCACCGGGTGGTGGGCGACTCGACCGGGCGTGCGTCGATCCGCACCCTCGTCCCGATCGTGTGCGAGCCGTTTGTCTTCGGCGGGCTCCTCCGCGAGGGCTCGAGCTTTCACGGGCTGTGTGGCGCGATGAGCGGCGTGCCCGGACCGAACGTGACCGTCTTGGACCCGGACCCCCAGCTGGCCACCGTGCTGGACACCGCCGCGGGGTGCACCCCCGTCGGCATCGCCCCCGTGGAAGGCGGCGCGGCCGTGGTCGCCCGGTGTCCCGATGGCGCCGTGAGCGCCACGGTGGTCGACGCGCAGGGACGGGTCCTTCGCCGGCTCCCGCACGCGGAACCGCACCACGCCTGTGAGCGCGGTCGCATGGTCGTCGAGTTGGTCGAGAACGGACAGCGCGCCGGCGTCAAGCTCGGCGCCCGACTGGGCCGCCTCGAAGCGTTGCTCGCGGAGGACGTCGCGCCGCCCGGATCACGCGCGGTCTGGACGGGTCAGGCGCTTCTCATCGCCGCGCCGATCGACACCGGAGAAGTCGCGCTTCGCCGCTATGAGTGCGGCAGTCGGGATCGTTTCCTCCGCACCGACTCGTATTGACCCTGTCCCGCCCGACGCGGGACGAAAGCCTCAGCGGAACTCGAAGTCTTTGCAGAACACGAGCAGCGCGCGTGGGTCTTCGTAATACGCGCGGCGGTGCTCCTCGACGGGGAACTCCAGCGAGCAACGCTCGTCTGGCGCGTCGAAGTTCGCGCAGCTCTCACAGCAGAAGCGCAGCTGAAACGCCTCGCGCTGCTCCCGAAAGCGCGCGTCCTGCTCGATCTTCACGACAACTCGATCTTGCCGACGCGCCGGGCGTGGCGGCCACCTTCGAACGCGGCCTCGAGAAACGTGTCCAGGACCTCCACGCCGACGCCGACGCCGACCACACGCGCTCCGAGACAGAGCACGTTCGCGTTGTTGTGGAGGCGGGCCACGCGCGCGCTGTAGGCCTCGCTGCAGACCACCGCGCGAACCGACGCGTGCCGGTTTGCGGAGATGCTCATGCCCACGCCGCTGCCGCAGACGAGCAAGCCCAGGAGGCTGTCGTCGGCCGCCACCTCGAGGGCCAGCGCATGCGCGAAGTCGGGGTAGTCCACCGACTCGGGCCCGTGGGTGCCGAGATCGTCGACATCCCAGCCCTTCGCCTTGAGGTGCGCCACCAGCGGCCCCTTCAGAGGCAGCCCCGCGTGGTCCGCGCCGACGACGATCCGGGGCATCCGCCGCCCTCGTTCAGACCGCGCCGAGCGCGAGGGTGACGTTGGTCCCGCCGAAGCCAAACGAGTTCGTCAGCGCCACGTCGAGCCTGCGCTCCTTGGCTGCGCCAGAGACGAGTTCCATGCCCTTGGCCTCTTCCTCGGGGTCTTCGAGGTTCAGCGTAGGCGGGATGATGCCGGTCTTGATGGCGCGGGCGGTCAAGGCCGCTTCGAGGCCGCCTGCCGCGCCCAGGAGGTGCCCGGTCATGCTCTTCGTCGCGCTGATCCAGGCGCCCGCGTTGCCCTCGGCGGCGAGCGCGTGGTCGCCGAGCACATGACGCAGGGCCTGCAGCTCCTGGATGTCGCCGGTCGGCGTGCTCGTCGCGTGCGCGTTGACGTAGCCGACGCGCTCGAGGTCGATCTTGCCCTCGTTGAGGGCCAGTCGCATGGCCCGCTGCGCGCCTTCACCCTGCGGGGCGGGCTGCGTCAGGTGGTAGGCATCCGACGTGGCGCCATAGCCGAGCACCTCGGCCAGAACGTTGGCGCCGCGCGCCTTGGCCGACTCGTACTCCTCGAGCACGAGCGCGGCTGCGCCCTCGGCCATGACAAACCCATCGCGGCCCTTGTCGAACGGGCGGCTGGCGCGCTCCGGCTCGTCGTTGCGCTTCGAGAGCGCGCGCATGGCCGTGAAGCCTGCGACGCCGAGCGGTGTGAGCGCCGCCTCGGAGCCCCCGGTGATCGCCGCGTCGAGGTACCCGTACCGGATCGCTCGGAAGGCTTCGCCGATGGCGTGAGCGCCGGACGAACACGCGCTGGTCGTCGTGTAGTTGGCGCCTTTGTACCCGAACCGCATCGAGATCTGGCCCGGAGCCAGGTTCGCGATGGTGGACGGGATGAAATAGGGCGAGATCTTCCGGGGGCCGCGCGCGTTGATCCGGTCGTGCTGCTTCTCGATCTCCTCGAGACCGAGAAGCCCCACCCCGAAGTAGGTGCCCACCCGCTCCTTCGCTTCGTCGCTGGGCGCGAAGCCCGCTTCGTCGACCGCCTGCTGGGCGGCCGCGATGGCGAAGTGAATGAAGCGAGCACCCTCACGAAGCCTGCGCTTCTCGATGTACACGAGCGGGTCGAAGTCGATGCACTCCCCCGCGACCTGGGAGGTGTGCTGAGACGCATCGAACAGGGAGATGCGGCGAATGCCGCTCCGCCCCTCGGTGATGCCTTCCCAAGTCGCTTCGCTGGTCGCTCCCAAAGGAGTGACCATCCCGACGCCCGTGACAACGACTCTACGCATGGCTCAGCCTTCTCCCGGTTGGCTCAGCCAGTGTGGGAAGCGATGTACGTGCACGCATCGCCGACGGTGCGGATTTTCTCCGTGTCCTCGTCGGGGATTTCGATCTCGAACTGCTCCTCGAACGCGAGCACGAGCTCAACGATGGCGAGGGAGTCGGCGCCGAGGTCCTCGATGAACGCGGACTCCTCCTTGATCTGGCCGACGTCCACGTCGAGCTGCTGAGAGATGATCTCCTTGACCTTGTCCGCAGTATCCACTTTGTCCTCCGTGACCACGTGCCCCGCCCCGGTTTCGAAACCAAGTCAGTGGTCCGTCTGATTCTTCACCGGCGGCCCCTGTGTGGACGATGCCGGCTGGGTCGATGACCCGCACTCGAAAATCGGGCTGCTAGATCTGCATCCCGCCGTTGACACGGATCACCTGACCCGTGACGAAACTGGCCTCATCGCTGGCGAGATACAGCACTGCCGCCGCGATGTCCTCCCCCGTGCCCATCCGGCCGAGGGGGGTCTGAGCGATGGCCGCTTCCTTCGCCTTGTCGGGAAGGCCGGCCGTCATGTCGGTCTCGATGAAGCCCGGCGCGACCGCGTTCACGGTCACACCGCGCGAGGCGTACTCGCGTGCGAGCGTCTTGGTCAAGCCGATCAGCCCAGCCTTGCTGGCGGAGTACACCGCCTGGCCCGGATTGCCCGCCTCACCGACCACGCTCGAGATGTTGATCACGCGCCCGACGCGCTTGCGCATCATGAAGCGGATCGCCGCCTTCGAGCACCACAGCGCGCCGCCGATGTTCACCGACAACGTGCGATCCAGCTCCTCCGGCTTGATGCGCAGAAGGATCTGATCGAGCGCGATCCCGGCGTTGTTCACCAGGATGTCGATCCGGCCGAGCCGCTTGGCGATCTCGCCGATGGCCTGGTCCACGGCTTCGGGGTCGGACACGTCGAAACGCGCCAACTCACCGTCGCCTCCGGCCGCCCGAACCGCGTCGAGCGTCTCGGCGGCAGCCGCCTCGTTGCCCGCGTAGTTCACCACCACGTGAGCGCCGGCGCCCGCGAGCGAGATGGCGATCGAGCGCCCGATGCCCCGAGAGCCCCCGGTGACCAGCGCAACCTTGTCGGTGAGCGAAAACACGCGGCTATTCGTCGTCGGCGTCGATGATCTCGATGATCTCACGGCCCGCGTAGTGCCCGCAGCTGGGGCAGACGCGGTGCGGGATCATCGGCTCGCCGCAATTGGCGCACGGGATGATGTTCGGGGGCGAGATGCGATCGTGATTGGCACGACGCTGGTTGCGCTTGG
>JBGCFC010000098.1:0-14144 GCA_045106715.1 Sandaracinaceae bacterium | reverse complement strand
ATGATCGGGTCATCGACCTCGACGTCATCCCCGGCACCTACGACATCCTCTACCGACGCTTCTGGAGTACCGGCGACGAGGCGCGTGACTTCGGCGACGAGGCCGACGGCAGCTACCCGTACGGCAGCCACGTGCTCGTCGAAGGCGTGGTCATCGCGGCAGGCGCCAGCGCGCTCAACATCGACATCCCCGCGGCCCGCGTGGGCGGCGCGCTCACCTTCGACGGAGGCGCGGCTGTCGCGAGCGACAACGACGACGAAGTCGCCGTCTGGCTCCGTGACCAGGCCACCGGGTCGCTCGTCTTCATCGAGGAGATCGACTTCGACTCCTGGGACGGATCCGAGTACCCCGTCCGCAGCTACAACTTCCGCGATCATCGCGTCATCGATCTCGACTTCTTTCCCTAATCATACGACGACCACCACCAACTCCACTCGATCCCCGCCCACCACGCGCCCGACCTCGGCGACGAGGCCGACGGCAGTTACCCCTACGGCAGCCACGTGCTCGTCGAAGGCGTCGTCATCGCGGCCGGCGCCAGCGCACTCAACATCGACATCCCCGCGGCCGCCATCTCAGGCGCGCTCACCTTCGACGGAGGCGCCGCCATCGCCAGCGAGAACGACGACGAAGTCGCCGTCTGGCTGAGGAACCGGGCAACCGGATCGCTCGTCTTCATCGAGGAGATCGACTTCGACTCCTGGGACGGATCCGAGTTTCCCGTCCGCAGCTACAACTTCCGCGATGATCGCGTCATCGATCTCGACGTCATCCCCGGCACCTACGACATCCTCTACCGACGCTTCTGGAGCACCGGCGACGAGGAGCGTGACTTCGGCGACGAAGCCGACGGAAGCTACCCGTATGGCAGCCACGTGCTGCAGCAGTGCGTCGCCCTCCCCTGAAACGACTCAGTCTTCGAGTTTGCGCCGCGCTCCGCGCGTCAGATTGCACACTCGAAGACTGACGATGTTCATGGCGCCGGCTTCGCCGCCGCGGAGGTGCGGCAATTCTTGCCGCACCTTCAGACCGGGAGCACGCGTCCAGCGCGAAGCGGACTCGCAACTCCATCGGTGACCACCTCCTGGCCGTTCACGAAGACCCGGTCGATCCCGACCGGGCGCTCCGCGGGTCGGCCTGGGCCGGGCGGCACGTCCGAGACCGTGTTGGGGTCGAACACCACGAGGTCAGCCGCACGCCCCGCCGCGATGGTGCCGCAGTCGTCGAGACCGAACCGCGCGGCGCTCGCTCCCGTCATGCGGCGCACCGCCTCCTCGAGCCGCAGGGCGCCATCACGACGCACTTGATCGGCGAGGATCTTGGGGAACGTGCCCACCGCCGCCGGGTTGGGCCAGCCCTCGCTTCGCACGATGGCGTCGGTCTCGTAGAGGCAGGCCTCGTGCGTAAGAACGTCGCGGATCGGCCCCTGTCCGGCGCGATCGCCGCTGTAGCCGTGGATGAGCACGAGCGCGCCGCCGTCACTCCGTTCGCTGATGGCGAGCAGCGCGTCGAACGCACGCATGTTCCACCTCCGCGCGATCGCGCCGAGCGAGAGTCCGTTGAGCGGTTCCCATTCCGGGACGCCGATCGACATGACCTGGAAGTCCTCCCAGCCGAGGCCGACCAACCGGTAGCCCAGCTCGGTCTCGATTCGGGCGCGCGTCCGCGCCGTCCGGCTTCGGTACGCGGCGGGTCCCATCGCGAGGAACCAGTAAGGGAGCGTGACGTTGATCGTGGTGTTTCCGCAGGTGTACGGGAACGCGTCGATCATCACGTCTTGCCCACGCGCGCGCGCCGTGTCGATGCGCTCGAGCGCACGCGCGGCCGTTGCCCAGGTGCGTCGGCCGACGAAGATGAAGTGCGAAACCTGGAGGGCGGCTTCCGCTCGCTCCGCGACCCCGAGCATCTCGTCGAGCGCGCGCAGGTTGTGCGCCTCCCAGGTGGACGCCAACGGGTACGTTGGAGAGAGCCACGAGTACGCCTTGAGGTGCACCGTCACCGGCTTGTCGGCGCGCGCTGCGACCCGCGCGAACGCCTCCAGTTCGTCGAGAGAGGAGTACATGCCCGGGTCGTAGCCGAGCCCGAAGCTGAGCCCGCAGGAACCTTCGTCGAGCGCACGGCGCGCGGCGTCGAGCGCCGACTCGAGGTCCTGGCCGAGGTCCCCGCGCTCGCACTGACTGGACGCGAAGCGCGCCGAGCCGTGGCCCACGAGCTGAGCCACGTTCACGGCGAGTCCCGCCTCGTCGAGCGCCTCGAGGTACTCACCCATGCCGCGCCACGACCAGTCGAACGGTCGGTCCACCGCGATCTCCGACAGCCGCTGATGGCGGGCCAACGTCACGCTCTGACACGGCGCCGGTGAGATGCCGCAGTTGCCGGCGACGATGGTGGTCACCCCCTGCTCGAGGAAGGCGCGCATGAGGTCGTCGTTATCCGCGTTCGGGACGAGGAAGTCCGCGTGCGAATGCATGTCGATGAAGCCGGGGGCCACGA
Organism: Sandaracinaceae bacterium; assembly: GCA_045106715.1. Taxonomy (GTDB): domain Bacteria; phylum Myxococcota_A; class Polyangia; order Polyangiales; family Sandaracinaceae. Next base: position 11,651 of record JBGCFC010000098.1, on the reverse strand, counting down.
CGCGCCCTTCCAGGGCCACGGTCCGGTCCACGGGTGCGCCGGCCGCCGATCCGGCGCGCTCGACCGAGAGGATTCGGCCGTCCTCGATCACCACATTTCCGTCGAACGCAGGCGCGCCCGACCCGTCCACGATTCGCCCCCCCACGAGCCGCGTCGTCGTCATGGCCCAGCGTGCCACGCGAAACGGCCCTCACCGCGATCACGCGAGCACGGGCCGTACAGCGTTCGTCGCGGGAAGCGACTTTACATGGCCTGCATCTCGTTGATCTCGATGTCGCAGCCCGCGTCGGTCCACGACAGGTGGGGGTGCTTGCGGAAGAGCTTCTTCGCGCCCGCCGGCGACTTCGCCTGCACGATCGAGTAGCCGGTGATGTTCTTCTTCGTCGGACCAAAACCGTCGGCGGTGAGACGCAGGCCGTTCGCGAGCGGCGAGCCCATCTCGACGAGCGCGTCGCCGCACTTCTCGGCCCACGCCATCCAAGCCTGCATCGTCTCCTGCATGAGCTCGGGACCGGCCTGCTTCCGCATGCGCTCAGCCTTCTTCTGCGCCGCGGAGGTCATGTGATAGGTCACGAGGTACTTCTTCATCGGCTTGGCCATGCTGGCGCTCCTTGCTCGAATGTTCGCTGGCCCCCGCCCCCACGTGTTGCGGCCGCGAGCCAAGCGGCGGCGTCCCGGACGACCGAACGGCCCCCCGCGCCCCCACGCGTGTGCGGGTTGTACCGAAGCCGTGTGTGGGCACGCAAGCGCCGAGGCCTGAGGACGTGCAGCGGCAGGCCTCGATGGGGACCCAGACTGGCTAACAGCCCGCTCGAAGAATCGACATTGATGGACCGGGCACGCGACGCGCCGTCCTGGCCGCATGGCGTGACGACGAAATCCCCCAGGACGTTGGAGGAGCGACAGGCGGCCCGGGCGGTGGGTCCCGGGTTCGAGGCGCGGCACAACGGTTCTTCAACGGGCTGCTAACGGAGTGCGAGAACGCGCTCCGGCTCAGCGTCTCGAACCGCCAGGTCGACCGGAACCGCCTCCGGTGAGTCCCCGTCAGAGGCCGAGCTGCTCCACCTGCCCGAGCACGGTCACCAGTTGCAGCACGCGCGGATCGTCCAGCGCGCTCTTGGCCTTGCCGCCCGCGTTCTTCACGTAGAAGGCCGGCAGGTGCGCGGACCAGTGCTCGAAGTGACGGTTGCCAGCAAAGACGATGTCGACGTGCTCCGGCTCGGACGCCTCGGGCTCGTCGTCGAAGTCCACATCCGCCCAGTCGATCTCGCCCTCGTCGGCCGACTCCGCGTCGGCGGTCTCGCTGTAGCTCAGCTTCACCGGGATGGAGGGTGTGCTGCGCGCGCGTGGCGCGAAGAGCGTGACGAGCGCGTCGCTGATCTTGATCTGGAAGATCGTCGCGATGAGAGGGAAGTCGAGCTCGCTCTTGTTGAAGTACGGGAACGCCGCCTTGCCGAGCACGGGGAGCAACATCTTGGAGGTCGCGACCTCACGCACGAAGCGCTCCACCAGTGCCATCGGGAGCTCGAGCTCGCTCTCGCGGAAGCGCGCCGCGGCCCGGTGGGCCCAGTGCTTGAGCACATGCACCATGAGCTTCTTCACCTTGTCGCTGACCTTGATCGACATGGGCGCGAGCGTCTTGTAGTGGCTGCGGATCGTCTGCTCGATCTCTTCGTGGGGCAGCGTCACCTGCTCGAGCAGCGCGCCGAACACCGCACCGCTGTAGTGCTTGCTCATCTCAGACTTCACCGCCGCGACCAACGCGCGCGCGTTGTGCTCGAGCCGCTCACGCGCTTCGGCTTCGTCGCGCGACGGGGTGAGCAACTTGAGCGCTTCGAGCAGCTCCTTGTGGATGGCGCGAAGCTCGGCCGTGAGCTCCTTCTTCTTGATGTCTTCGGAGAGCTTCGCCCGGAGGTGGCTCGCCAACAGGGGGATGCCGCTCCTCGGCAGGCCCCCTTCGTCTTCGCCCTCCATCGCCGCCCACTTGTCCGCGTGGTCGCCGATGAACGTCCTCACGCTCCGCGACGCGTGGTAGCCGGCCTTCACCTCGTCGAAGTCGGGCATGCCCGGCTTGAGGGTGTTCATCTGGTCGGCATACGGGTTCCGGATCCAGAACATGTTGTTGAACGAGCGGTTTCGCTCGCCCCAGTTGTAGATCCAGCTGCCGTGGCTGCGCGCCCAGAACTCCACGCACGCCTCCTCGACGCGGGAATCCCATCGGTCCTTGGCGTTGTCGCTGCGCAGCGAGCCGAGGCTCATGTCGAACTTGGTGAGCGCCATGAACAAGCTCGGGCGCTCGATCTCCTCGGTCTCGAGCGGGGTGGGCGCGCCGTGCCGGATGGCGAGCCAGCGCTCGACCTGGTGTTGCATCTGGATCGCCTCGGGCTTGGTCGGCCCAGGCGACGCGAGCACGAGCGCGGTGATCTCGCGGTCGAGGGAAAACTGCTCGAACAGGAACGTGAGCTTGCCGCGCTTGAACACCTCGATCGCGTTCTCGAGGTTGCCCGTGTTGAGGTCACCCGGCTCGAAGCCGTTGATCCCGCGAAGCGCGCGGCCACCCGGAAAATCGAGCAGGTCGGTGTTCTCGAGAAGCGAGCCCTGCACGGGGGCGAGCGACAGGCGGATCTCACTGATGAGCGCGGCCAACACGCTCGGCTCGATGGGGACCTCGCGCTGCGTCTCAGGGCAGTACACCTGCATGGTCGCCTGCGGCGTGCCGATGGCGTTGAGGCACGCCGCGTCGATGACGCTCGGGTTGGTGGCCGACGCGCGCACGTACTGGAGATCCACCTCGACCGACTCGGGATGAGCGAGCTGCTCGAGGCCCTCGATGAGCTTCTGGGAGAGCAGGTCGAGGTCACGGGAGTACCCGTTGCCGCCCCACAGGAGGGAGAACACGTGGCTCCATCCCGCGACCGAGCCAATGCCGCGCTTCCACGCCTCGGTGCGCAGCTCGGGGTGTCGTCGCAGCTCGTTCAGGTACGGATGCCGGTCCTGGTACTTCTTCATCAGGTTGTGCCAAACCGCGTCCCAGGCCTCGCGGAAGCGAGGCGGAGCGGGTGGACCCGAAGCGAGCCGCGCCTCGCGCAGGACACGGTCGACCCGTTGGGCGTCGACCGGCGGCGCCGTGCACTCGACCAAGAACCCCGTGGCGAGCGACTCGAGCATGACCTCGAGGCTGAGCAGGCTGCAGTGGAAGTCGCCGCGCACGAGCGGCTGGGCCGGCGCCGTGGAGAACCGCGTCACCGTGCCGGTCGACTCGACCCCCTTGGCAGGGTTGATGTCCTGAAGGAAGTCGACCTCACCGTCGCGGCTCTTGACCATGAGGGTGCCGAGCTCCTGGCTGAGCAGCGCGCCGACCAGGAAAGACTTGCCCGCCTGCGAAGGCCCAAAGAAGCCGAGGGACTGCGGGCGTGCCCACGCGCGACGGAGCTTTCGCATCCGGAGCTCGAGGTCGGTCAGGGCCTGCGCCTCGGGGGGCGTCTCGCCTTCGACGGCCAGCGCGGCGGCCCGCGCCGTCTCGATCGCGTGGGCCAGCGTGTTCAGGGTGTCGTCCATGCTCATCCGTTGAAGGTCAATGGTCGTGCCAATTGCCGCCGGGGTCGCGCCACTGCACGCGCACTCCGTCGAAGCTCTGGCCAGGGTGCAGGTAGACGCGGAAGTTCTGACCGGAGCCGGCGTGGTCGTAGACCGCGCGCGTGCCCCCGACGATGCGCCACTGCTGGGCCTCGGGGTGATGGTAGCTGCGTCCGGGCAAGGTCACCGATCGTCCGCCGGCGCCAGGAAGCCAGTACACAGGGCCGGTGCTCGGATCTTGGGATTCGCCGTAGATGGGCTCGCCGTCGGCGTTCGTCGGCGGTGAACCACTGCCCGAACCCGAGCCGGAGCCGCTGCCCGAGCCGGAGCCGCTGCCCGAACCCGAACCGCTGCCCGAGCCTGAGCCGCCGGAGCCCGCGTCGGACCCGGCGTCCTCGCCGTCGTCTTCGGCGCCTCCGTCGGGCCCGTCCACCACGGCGCCGTCCGGCAGCGCGACCGCGCCGTCGTCCAGCAACACCGAGCCGTCGGGGAAGCCTTCGAGCGAGCCATCCATCGGCACGCCCGCGTCGTGGTTGACCTCGGTGGCCGGAGGACCGCCGTCGTCGGTCGCGTGACCGTAGATCGGCTCTTCACTCACCGACCCATCAGGCCCCAGCGCCCCGTCGGGCAGGACGCCCGCATCCGCCGCGATCCCCGCGTCGGCGCCCGTGAGCTCCGCCGGGAGCGCCCCGCAATCCCGGAGCAGCGCGAACACGAGTCCGATCAGGAAGAGCACGCCAGCCACGACCAAGAGCCACTGCCACCAGGGGCGCGCGTCTTCGTCCTCGGCCTGCTCGTCGTCCGCGTCTTCCTCTTCGGGCTCCTCCCCCTCGACCGTGGCTTCCCCCGCGCCGTCGGGGCCCGTCTGCGCGTCCCCCGCGTCCGCGTCGGAGCCCACGATCGCGCCAGCCGCAACCAGGCCTCCTCCCGCCGCGAGCGCCTCCTGCTCCTGGCGGATCAGGCTTCGGAACTCGGCGTAGCCAAAGACGTAGCTGCTCTCGTGCTTGATCTTGCGGGGCGATGCGCCCCAGTTGATGACCTTGATCGCCCCGTCCGCAGGGTCGAAGAAGTAGTGCGCTCCACCGTCCGCGCTGAGCGCCGGCACGGTGAAGGCCTCCTTGTAGCGGTCGTAGCCGCTCCCGCCCTTCTCGAACACCACCGCGGTGCGCTCGAGACACTCGAAGAACGCCTCGGTCGCTTTCTCGACCTCATCCGGGTGCGAGGCACGCGCCTCCGCGATCGGCAACAGCCCCGTGAGGTCCCACTCGACCCGGGCGGGCAGCGCGTCGGAGCCCTCGGTCTCGGGGACCAACAGGCGACCGTCGAAGAACTGCTCTTCGTTGAGGTCCGGGGCAAGCTTCCAGATGGACACGCCCCCGACCAGATTCGGAAGCCAGCTCTCTTCGTCGTTGCTCACGCGTGTTCCCTTCGCCCCATCACGTCCGGACCACGGCCTTGGCCCGCACCCTGCCGTTGGAGACCACCCGGCAGAGGAAGGACTTGGGTGCGCTGATGCGCGCGCTGCTGCCTGCGCTCCCCATCTCTCGCTCGTGGACGGCGCTGTCGAACACCTTCGCGTTGTCGACCGCTTCGAACGCGAGGTTGTCCATCTGCGTGCTCATCAGCCTCGCCAACAACGGCGAGAGTGGGGTCAATAGCTCCGCGTCGAGCGGGCGCTCGGTGCCGTAGCGGTAGTACAGCCGACTGACCTCGAGCCCAAGCCAGAGCTTGGCTTCCTCCTCCATGTTCACGCGGAAGAAGAAGTTGAGTCCGTTCGCCAGCGCAAACGCCGTCTCGTCCTCGAGCTCGTCGCCAAGTGTGCCGAAGAACATCCGGAGCGGGTACGTCGTGTCCCCCGGCCGGGCCCCGAGGATCGAATCGTCGAGGATGTCCGAGAGCACGATCTTCCGAAGCACCTCCGCGGCGGTCTTGCCGGGCGCGTCCGGCGGCGGCGGCGCGCTCCCGCGGATCAACGGGGACAGCGCGCGTGCCAGCGCGGCCCGGTCCACCGCGTCGACCACCGCCTCGAGGACCTTGTTCGCGTCGCTCATCCGGTCTCCGCGTCGAGCGCGTGATACGGCGTCGTCAACACGCCCGTATCAAGCCAGTAGCGGTCGACGGTCACGGTCTTCAGCCGCAGGCGGAAATCCGCCGGCGAAAAGGCATGCGTGTTCCGCTGGCTCTCGACCTCGCCGATCGTCACCGCCCCGCCGTCGCCCAGCTCGAACTTCAGCTTCACGCGGTCTTCGAGCAGCGCTTGCTCGACTTGGGGCGTCGCGGGGAGAACCTCAAACAGGGGCGAGCCGTCCATCTCCTGGCTGTCGACGTTTCGGAAGCCGATCATCATCCCGCGCGTGTAGAGAAACGGCTCGCTCTTCGTGCCCTCGACGAACAGCTCGTTGACCCGCGCGATGTGCGGCTCATGGTCTTGGTAGAGCCCGTAGATGGGCCGCTGCTCGAGTTCTTCGAGCCCCTCGAGAAGCAGTCCCGGGAGCACGTTGCGAGACGCGAGGTGCAGCACCGACGCCCCCGCCGCGACCGTCGACTTCGGGTCCTTGATGCCGCCCGCCCGTCGCCACTTCGAGGGATACCAATCGCCCACGGCGTAGTCGGCCATCGTCTTGATGCGCGGCGGGGAGACCGGCATCTCGCTGACGAAGAGCCGGCGCACCGGCGCGAGCTTCGACGTGCGGCCCGCCAGCACCAGAAGATCCACATCGAACTGCGCGATGATGTCGGCGTACTTGCGAAGCGGCTCGCGCAACACCCGCTCGATGGAGCGCTCGGCCTCTTCGCGGTCGAACCGGAACGACAGGTTCATCAGGCCCGGCCAGCCCGGCACCGCGTTCATCAGGAACTGGTCGAGCTCGGTGAGCACCGCGGTCGAGGCGAGCGGGCGCTCGAAGACACGGAAGACCTCGGCGACCGAGTAGTGTCGCTCCGGGCTGTGCTCGGGGATCTCGAACCCCTCGGCGAGCGCCCACCAGCAGCGGGCGAGCGGCAGCCAGAAGTACGGAACGAGCTTCGCCTTGAGCGTGCGCCAGGCTGCACCGTAGCCCGCGTCGCCCTCCCCGAGGAGCACCCCGAGCTCACGGCGGGCTTGCGGGTTCGGCAGCTGCGCGAGCACCTGGTCGAGCACGATGTCTTCCACGAGCGCGCGGCAGACGTCGTCGCCGGCGATGGAGATGCCGTCCTGAAAGAGCTTCTTCACGTGCAGCGCCGTGCCCGTGCCGGGCATCAGGTCGCGGTACTCGGCGATCATCACGTCCGACGTCCCACCGCCGATGTCGACCGAGGCGAGACGCAGCGTTCCACCATCGGCGCCGAAGATGCGGACGAGCTCCTCCATCGAGCCAGCGAAGCTGTGCACGATCTCCTGAAAGACGTAGACCATCTGGGCCGCGAGCGCCTCGTCGATGACGAGGAACGGCTCGAACCGCGCGGCCTGCGCGTTCCAGTTGGGGCGGTCCTCTGGCGAGACGTTCAGGTAGTGGCAGGTCAGGATCACCGCATTCCGAACGAGCTGCTCGTAGACACCGAGCTCCTCGGGCCGCATTGCAGAGGGGTACGTGATGACGAGGTGCTGGAGCACCCGCGGCAGGCCCTCCTTGCCCTGGTACTTGCGATAGTCGATCGAGTTGATCTGCGCGTAGGCCTGCTGGAGGATCTCGACCAGCGCGAAGAGCATCATCGCGCGTGGCGCGTAGCGCGGATCGGCCGGCGTCGAGGGGCCGTCCTCGCGCAGACGGATCCCGTCGCCGAGATCGAACAGGTGCTTGAGCAGGCGGCCGCTGACCGAGCGGTACTCACCCGACTGCTCGAGCGCGAAGTACCAACGCTCCTCGCTCGCCTGTTCGTCCCAGAGGTAGCGTTTGGGCCCGGACATCGAGCATTGGTAGCGGTGCGGAGTCTCGAGCGCGCGGTCGAGCGCTTCGCGGCCCAGCCGCGTGAGCGACGGCTGCCGAAAGCAGCTCCCCACGGCGACGTGACGCTCGGTGTCATCGAACGTGCTCGGCAGGAACGTGATGCGGCTGGAGAAGGTCTCGTCCGAGACGTGGAATGGGTTGGCCCCGTCCCGGAGCTCCAGCGGCACGCTGGAGACGCCGGTGGAGTGGGTCTCGACGAGCAGCGCAGTCGATCGCGAGTTGCCGAAGTCCAACACCAGCGAGACCGGCACGCTGGTGAGGTCCGCCTGCTTGGAGAAGCGGAGCCGAGGCAGGAGCGGGCTCATCGTTTCGAGCAGGGCGGCGAGCTTGAAGGGCGCCCGGTCGAGCCCTTCCTTGCCGAGGTCCCGCATGAAGTTCCGCGTCACGGGGTGACCCAGGAACGTTCCGAGCTCGTCCTTGCCCAGCGTGCGGAAAGGGCGGCCCCCGTCGACCACCGGGTCGAGGTGTTTGCCGGCCGCGCCCTCGATCGCCGAGGTGTCGATGGCGAGCAGCGCACGCACGTGGCCGGGGCGGTCGCCGGGCGCGAGGTAGAGCTGCACGCAGTGCAGGCACGACAGTTGGTAGGGACAGGGCAGCCAGCGATGGCTCAGCTCGGGCAGGTGCTCGAGCGCGCTGATCTCCACGTCGGGCTCTTCGCCCGCCGCGGCGCGGCGCACCCCCACGCCCGACGCCTCGTCACCCTTCTCGACCACGAAGCCGCTGATCAGGTCCGGCAACGGCACCGGGAGCTCCACCTCGTGGTGGATCACCCCTGTGTCGAAGAAGAGCTCGAGCACATCGGAGTTGGGCTCCGAGGGCGCCGCGCCGCCTTGGCGCGAGGGACCGGAACCATCGAGCGACACCTTACGCATCAAACACTGTTCCCCTGACCACGTTGTTGTTGGCCGCGCCGTTCCCCGGAGAGCCCGAGCCTCCGTGAAACGGCCCCCCGAGATGGACAACGCGGAACCGGCGACAATCTTCCCCGATTCCGCTCTTGAGGCGCCGAAGAGTACCAGTCCGCCCGCATGCATCGCGAGGTATCGCGGTCGGGGCGGGTTCGACGAGCTCCACGGGGTCGCCGCGGCCGCATCAGTCCCTCCGCATGAGGCGCATCCGGCTGTGCATTGGTACGACAGACGAGCCATGAGGACGGTAGGCCCGAAACCTCGGACGGTGTGAGTCCATCCCCTCTCTTTCGTGACGGCGCGGGGGTGGGAATCGACGCCACCGCCTCTGTTCAGCCACTCAACGCGGCGCGCAACGACGGGGTGCAGAGACGATCGTCGCGTAGAAGCGGTCGTAGCTCTTCCGCGTGCCCGCGCTCGATCGCTCGCAGCAGGAGCTTCTCGGCGTCTTCGGCCAGCTCGAGCGTGTCCAGGCCCAGCGCATCGACCCAGAGACGGCGACGCTCCGGTGTCGAGTCTTCTTCGTGCCACCCGACCGCGACCGCCGCACTGAGCGCGGCCTGCTGCGTCAGATCGTCAGCCCGCCGGCCAGCACGCGCTGAGAGCGCGCGGAGCTTCTTGGCTGCCGGCGAGACGTCGAGCCCGGCATGGTGGAGCCTCCCCTAGCCAGCCCGACCAACGCGGCCACGATCCACGAGTCCGCTTTTGCGTCCCGACCGCTCTGGGCGAGAAGCACGGCGACCTCCTCGGCACCGCACCACTCCGGACCCCGTTTCGCCAGCCACGATAGCCCGGCCGCGCCGACCGCGAGCACATCGAGGTCCTCTGAGAGGAGGGCGTCCCGGCAGGTGGCGAAGAGCGCGCGGGAAGGAGCCTTCGCGCGCTCGTACACCTCGTGCGATGCCACCTCGAAGCCCAGGTCGCCGGCCGCCAACGCATCGAGCGTTCGCTGGAACGGGATGTCGTCGCGGTGTTTTCCTGGCAAGCCCCTCGAGCGCTCACGACGCACCGAACGGGGTTCTTGCCCAACCTTCAGTCGAGCGAGTGGAACTCGATCTCGAAGGAGTTCACGAAGCCGCTGATGTCGTCCTGGTCGCCGCGTGAACTCGTGTCGCAAACCCGGAGTTCCCACGGGGAGTTGGCGGACTCGCTGCCCTCGAAGTTGAACTCCGACGTGGTCCACTCACCCTCTTCGTCGTCGAAGCGGGTGTCGAGCTCCACGAGGCTCTGACCGTTGCCGGTGGGCGCGTGGTAGAGCTTGATCTCGAGGTCGGGCGTCCAGAAGCCCTCGTAGGACATGGTCGCACGTACGGTGATGTCGCCGACGCGGAAGCGGTCGCCGATCTGCATGGCGACCCGCGCGCAGTAGAAGCGGTTCTCGGTGAAAGCGACCGGCTCGCCCGTGTACAGGTAGGTGTCGCCGATGGCGCCGGGCACGTCCTGTCCGAACGCGGCAGCGATGGAGTCGACCTGGTCGAAGTCGACGGGGCCCGCCTCCGGGCGCTCCGGCGCGAACCAGATGCGGGTCGGGTGGAGGGGCGGGAAGGCGTCGTTCGGCGCGGTCCAGTAGCCGGCGACGATCTCGCCGTCGGCGTCAGTCGCGAGGATGTAGGACTCGCTGGAGAAGCCCCGCGTGGTGCGGATGGAGGCGAAGAGGTAGTGGTAGGCGGCGGCGTCGACCACCGGGCCACGCACATAAGACTCGGCGCCTTCCCGGCTGATCTCACGCGGCCCGCTGGCCTCTTCCTCACGCGGCATGCCCTTGATCTCGAAGCCGGTGAAGACCGCCCCCGCCGTGTCGGCGCCGCCGCGAACGACGGTGTGGCCCTGGGCGAGCAGCTGGGTGAACGCAACGTGGAAGAGCGCGGGGTTGAGCGGCGTCTCGCCGTCGCCGATGGTCTGGCGGAGCGACTCCGGCGCGTCGAGCCACGCGAGCGCATAGAGCGCGCGGAGTTCGTCGGCCGTCCATGCCACACCGTTCAGCTCGGCCTCGTCGTCCCGGACCTCCGACTCGTGCGCGCTGGCGAACATGATGGCGCGAAGGACGTCGTCGTCGCTGGGGGAGAGCGCGTCGAAGGCTGAGCGCGCCGTGCCGCCCGTCTCGAACGTCGTGTCGTAGAGGTCGGCCACGGCGCCGAGGTCGCGCGTGTCAGGGTCCCGCATCGGGTCCGCATCCGGCACGGAGGTGGGCAGCGCGGCCAACGAAAGCGTGGCGTCTTCGCCGAGCGCGTCGAGAGGGTGCTCGATCCCATCCGCCTTGCCGGCGAGCGGCGGAACCGCCCCACTGCCGTCGTCTCCGGGCGCCGCGCAGGCAGCGGGGATCGTCAGGGCGAGGAGTACGAGGAGGGCGTGAAGGCGTCGCATGTCCTCCTACCAAGCATCTTTGGTGCCAAGAGAAACCAGCGGCTCGCGAGACGTCCTCGTCCGAGGATCTCTTCCCCCCGGCAGCTCGACTGGTCACCACGCCCGCCACCCGCTGGGGACAACCGTGCTCAGGGTGCGGCTGGCACCCCAGCGAGCCGACCCGGGCGAGACCCGTCCAAGACGTCGCGACCCAAACGTCGCGAGCCGACCTGCACAGGCAGGTCGGCTCGAGAGGGTCAAATCGCAGTGCCCGGACAGCCCGGGACTGCTTGGGCTGGCTCAGCGTCGGCGCCGGCGCCGCACGACCACGAGGGCCAGCGCGAGGCCGAGGAGCCAGATGCCGCGGTTGGAGCCGGAGGCCGGTCCGTGGGCGCGGCAGCTGCAGCCGCCGTCGTCCATGCCGTCGCCAGCGTCCGGCGCGATGCCGCTGTCGAAGGCGATGTCGGCGTCGCCTTCGACCGCCGCGTCGGGACCTGCGTCCTCGCCCGCGTCCGGCCCAGCGTCGATGATCATCGGCCCACCGTCGTCCATCATGCCCGCGTCGGCACCCGCGTCATCACCCACGCCGGCGTCGGCCCCGCCGTCGGCCACGCCGCCGTCAGGCATGCCGCCGTCGCCGATGACGCCGCCGTCTCCGACACCGCCGTCCGGCACCCCGGCATCGCGGCAGCCCGCGATCTCCGTGTGGCCGCAGCTGCCGTCGCTCATGCAGGCGTCCGCGGTGCAGTCGTCCGAGTCGTCGCAGTCGATGGCGGTCTCGACGCAGAGCTCGGTCGTCGTGTTGCACGTCCGAGCCCGTGCAGGCCTCGGCCACGTCACAGGCCCCGGCGACACCGCGGCACTCCGTACCCGCGCCCACGAGGGCGTCCGTCGGACA
>JBGCFC010000097.1:0-84075 GCA_045106715.1 Sandaracinaceae bacterium | reverse complement strand
CACTCCGCGACAAAGACATCGAGGTCTTCGACCTGGCAAACACCATCACCGCACGTGCTGGGCGGCGCTCCGTCGCTCGGTCCTCCGTCGCTCGGTCCTCCGTCGCTCGGCCCTCCGTCGCTCGGCCCTCCGTCGCTCGGCCCTCCATCGAACGGCCCTCCGTCGAACGGTCCGCTGTCGGTTGGTCCGCTGTCGGTTGGTCCGCCGTCCGTGGGCCCCGCATCTCGAGGCCCGGCGTCCCTCGGGCCCGCATCTCCAGCGACGCAGCGCCCGGCGACGCACACCGTTCCAGGGTCGCAGGCGATGTCGGTGCACGCCTCTGACAGCTCGAGCTGCAGCCGCTCCGAGATGCCCTGCTGGTAGCGTCCCTCCGCCTGCGCAGAAGCGAGCGTCGCTCCCATCGCATCGCGTGCGACCACTTCGATCCGAAAGCGCCGGTCGAGCGCGCCATCGCGAGGAGCCAGCGTCACGCGCACCGGGAACGTGGGGGCGTCGAGGGTGCGCTCGAGCACCGACGCGAACTCCGTGTCCGGACCGGCGCCGAATACCTGGATATCGAGCTGTGTAGCCTCGCTCCGCACGCGCGTGTCGGCTTCGATTTCGACTGTCACCTCCGTCGGGGAGCCGCACGCCGACAGCAGGAGCAGTGCGATGACGGCGCGACGCATCACGATCCCCCCAGCGTGAACACGACGCCGCCGATGTCGTCGGGCGTGAAGTCCGATGGCCCCGACACCGCGAGGCCCACTCCGATCCCCACGCCGATGATGGCCAGCGCGACGCCGATGCCGATGAGGCCCCCCACCCAGATGAGCTCGTCGCCACCGTCTTCGTCCGGTGCGGACGGAGCCGGCATCAAGGGGGTCGACACGATCACCTCGGGCTCGGGCTCGGGCTCCTCGGCCTCCTCGGGCTCGGTGGGAGAGAGCGCTTCGGTCAGCTCCGCCAGGCGGATCTCGATCGCCTCCCGAACATCCGGTGCTGGGTCGGCCTCCGCCAGGTACGCGGCGAATGCGTCTCGCGCCTCCGCTGCCCGAAAGAGCCGGTCGGTGGACTGCGCGATGTTGAACAGGAGGTCTGGGTGTCCGGTGAGCGCGTGCGCATGCCGAAAGCCGGTCAGCGCAACCTCGTAGCGGCCCTCGTCGTACGCACGGGTGGCTCCGGCGAACACCGTGCGAGCTTCGCGCGATGCGCCTCGCGGCCCTCGAGTCTGCGCGTGTAGGGGCACCGTCGCGGAGAGAACGAGGAGGAAGAGAAGGGAGGGGGCGCCGTGTCGTGCTGCCATGCGTATCCGGGGGGTTGCCCGGTCTACGTCAGGGCGTTCACGAGTCTGCCCTTCCCGAATCGGACACTGTCCAGTTCGCGTTCAAGGCGAGCGCACGGTGAAGCGCACGATCCCGGTGAAGATGCGCGTCCAGAGGCGGGCCGTCGTGAGCGCGGTCTGCAGATCGCCACCTTCGTCGAGGAACTCGGTCTCGTAGGTGCACGTCACCTCGTAGCGGCCGGGGACCGAGACATCAGCCCATCTTCCGACCGTCTCGGAGAGCACCGCCTCGCCTCCGGGTGTGAGCGGCGTGGGGCCGGTCATCCCGCCGAAGTTCAACGCGTCGATCTCGGCGACCGGCACGCCGTCTCGGACCACTCGAAAATGGAACCGGTCGTTGCGCGGTCCGCGCTGTCGGCCTCCCACCATGCGCAGCACGGTCGGCGCGTCCGTCGGGTTCTGCATGCGGACGCGCACTTCCACCGGCTCCCCCGCGCGGACGTGAGATGGCCCCTCGAACGTGGCGCTGACTCGCTCGCCGATGGGGTGACGTCGATGGAGTGGAATCGCGAGCGCGGCCGCCACGCGGTTCGCCGTGGCGCGGTCGAGCTCGAAACTGGCCGAGCACGGCGTTTCTCCACTGCCGCTCCCGGAGCCGCCGCCCGCGAGCACGTCGCTCCCCATACGCAGCGCAAGCGTCTGACAAGGCCGGCTCCGATGCCGGAGGTAGAGCATGAAGTGGTCGTTGTCGTTGTCGGTGGCGTACAGCACGCTCGATGCGGGCCGCACCCGTTCCCCGAGCCGGACATGCTGGCCGGAGAAGCGCCCCAGCGTCACCGGGTGACTGTGCCGGGTGGCCGTCGGCTGGGTGCGCACGATGTGCACGAATCCGTCGGTGCTCTGCGCCGCCACAGGGGACGCACACAGCAGGCCGGTCAACAGGGTCAGGCAGCGCATCGGCGGGTCTGACCCGAGGCGCTCGCCCACCTTGGGTCTGTTCGGGTTCAACTCCAGACGGCTATTCGCCTTGCCACCGCAGCCGCGGCGGCGCGCCGTCGACCGACTCCCACACGGCGCTGAAGTCCCACTGGTCCATCGGGGGGTTGCTCACGTCGAAGAAGTAGTCGCGGTCGACCGTCGTATCCACGCCCGGGTCGCTGTCGCAGCCCCGTCCGCCGCCACCCCGGCCGCACAGCGCCGAGTTGCCTGCGGCGGCCGAATCCCAGGTGGAGTCCGCGACGCTGCTCGTGCCATCCAGCACCCCGATCAGCCCGCCGGTGTCCGTGCCCGTCCCCACGGGGCCGAGGGAGAACGACAGCGACACGTCCGCGATGTCGAACCCGAGGCCCAAGAGCCCACCGCGCACCGGTCCCGAGCCGCCGGCCTCGCCGGACGCCCACGACCGTCTGATGTCTCCCCGGGTGCTCACGCCGACCAACCCTGCGGTGTAAATCTGTGCGTCCACAAACGAGCAGTCCGCGTCGCCGTTCGGACCGGCCACCGTGTCTCCGGTCGCGTAGCTGTCTTCAACACCCCCGTCGTCGATCCAGCCGACCAGCCCGCCCGCGACCGCGCCGGCGGCCTCCACCGAGCCGGTCGCGTAGGACCGGGCCACCAGCGCGTCTGTCGCGTGGCCGACCAGCCCGCCGGCGAACGTGCAGGTCAGCGCGTCCAGTCCGCGCACGTCGCCGTTCGCGCTGCACTCCGTGACGAGCCCCGTGTTGGTGACCGCGCCGACGAGCCCGCCGACCTCGGTGCCTCCGCGGACGTTGAGAGTCGCCGACGCGCGCAACAGGTCGCCACCGGCCATCTTCCCGATGAGGCCCCCCGCGTCCCGGTTGAGCGAGACGACCTCGACCCCGTCGGCGCCAGGTGCGGCGTATGCACTCAGGCCCAGGGCCGAGCAGTTGGTGGCGATGCCCACCAAGCCGCCGACTTGGTTGTCGCCGGAGACGGGGCCCGTCAACTCCGCCGTGCAGGACTCCAGCGTCACGCCGATCGCCAAGCCGATCAGGAGCCCGACCGGTTGGTTGCCTACGATGGAACCCCGGACGGCGACCCCGGTCACCTGGCCCCCGGTGCTCTCCGCTGCGAGCAGTCCGGCCGCGCCCGCTCCGAAGACGACTTCGCCCTCGAGCTGGAGGTCGCGGACCTCGCCGTTCATCACCCCGAAGAGCGGCGCGGAGAGGGCCGTGATGCGGTACCGACGCCCATCGAGTGAACCGGTGAACGGCGTCGTCAGGGCAATCGGTTGGGTCAGTGGGCTCGCGTCGATATCGGTCCCGAGCCGGTAGTGCCTCACCCCATCGTCTGCTGCGTCAGCCAGCGACGAGAGCTGCTCCCCGTTGCAGAGCAGGTGCGGGTCCTCGAGGGTGCCGGCCCCGAAGGCGCGGTGGTCGGGGTTGCCCCGGTCGGTCAGGCACGGGTCCATCTCGGGCAGCGGGCGGCAGCCGATGTCCGGATCGCAGTACTCGCCCTCGACGCACGCGTCTCCGTCGGGCGCTTCGACGCACAGCCCCGTCACGCACACCGGCGCCGAGCACGGGCTGCCTCCCTCGCAGTCGGCGTCTCCAACACACTCGGGCTCGCAGTTCTCCGGCGTTTGAGGCGTGCACTCGGAGCTCCCGCAGCGCCCTCCCAAGCAGGTCGCGCTGGACGGCTCGCCGCACTCCACGTCGCGGCAGTCCCGGGTGATGAGCACGGTGATCAGCTGGTCGTTCTCGAGCACGTTCACGACCGCGCGCTGCGCCACCACCTGGTCCCCCTGCTGGAGAAACACCTGCGCCAAGATCTCGCCGCCCTCGAGCCCTTCGAACTCCGCCAGCCGCACGCCCTCGAGCAGCGGGGTGTCGCGCTCGAATGCGACGAGCCGCTCGAGGGTTCCGTCCGCCGTCCGAAGCTCGACCCGCGCGGCGTCCACCTCGATGTCGGGGACGAGATCCGAGCGGACATCGAGCAGCAGCGCGAACCCCGGGTCGCACGCGACCAGCAAGAGCGACCACAGAACGAGCCACGGTGTCCGACGCGTCACGCGATCCAGTCTCGAGGAGACGCGGCCGGTGAACAAGGGAGCTCACCGATCAGGGCGCGTAGCCGAGCACCCCGTCTTCGAAACGCGCCTCGTGCGGGGGGGCCGGCACACGGCAGGTGGTGTTGACCCCGAAGATCCGCTTTCGGTTTCGGAACACGAGCGAGTAGAACGCGTCACCCAAGAAGCGCGGCGTGAGCGCGGAGATGCGCGACAGCACGCGGTAGAAGCCGCCGAGGTGATGCATCAGCCGAATGGACGCGGCCATCTTGATGTGCGCCTGTCCGTCCTCGATGATCACGAAGCTCTCGTAGGCCTCGGTGGGCAGCCCAAACCGGCGGAGCTCCGCCTGTCCGCGTCTGCCTTGAAAGGATGCGAAGCGAAGCGCCGGCACCGCCTCGTGGTCGAGCACGAACTGCACCGATCCGCAGCACATCGCGCACTCTCCGTCGTACAGCATCAGCGGGGACTCGGTCATGGGACATGTCGTCCATGTCGTCGGTCGGCAGGGTCCACAGGATCGCGTCCGGCGTCGCCAGTGTGCTCGGTCAGGTCGCCGCGGAGCGTCTCGGAACACGTCAGCGCGCCCTCTGTGCACTCGGGTGTCATCGCGTCGCCGACCACGCGGAGGGCACACGAATACTCCGGCCCGTCGACCTCCATCGGCTCGGACGAGGTCGCCACCTTCGGGTCCCGTGCGGTCGCTTCATGCCGCGTCGACCCGCGGCTGGGCCGCGCCGCACGCTCCGAGCACGAGGCCCAGCGCGCCCAAGAGAAAGCGCTTCATGGTGTGAGCCTACCAGCGAGGCTTGTCATTGCATCCGACGTCCCCTACCTCCTCTTGATGCGCGCCGCGTTTCCGCTGGTCTTGTCCTTCCTGTGTCTCGGGTGCGCCGGCTCGCGCCCTCCGACGGCCGACTCCAGCGCGTGCCCGCTCCGTCTGAACGTCGGCGTCGAAGCATCCGATGGGTACATCACGCTCCTGCCGGACATGACCAACCAGACCGACCAGGAGCTCCGGTTCACCCTCCCGAACCCCTGCCCTGTCGGCCCCGCTCAGTTCACCGGCATGGGCGACGGGTTCGACTACGATGACGCCTGCGTTGCCGGAGAGTGCCTGGACAATGCGCCTCTCGAGTTCGTGCTCGCGCCCGGCGAGACCCGCGCGCTTCAGTCGGGATCGATCCCGACCCGCGACGACTCCTGCAACGACGCGCAGTCGGGAACGTTCGCGGTGGCGTTTGCGATCGAGCCGCTCGCCGGAACCGAACTCCCCGTGACGTGCGGCCCGCTTCCGGTGGAGGTCGTACTGCCGTGATGTGCGGCGCCAAGTCATGATGACCGCGACCGGGAAGGGTGCAGCCTCCCTGAACGTAGGGATGGTGGTGCGCCTCTCTCTTCTTGCCGCTCTCCTTCTCCTGTCCCTGCCATGCCACGCAGGCGCCCAGGCGCGCCCCGTGCACCTCGAGGCGCGCGCCGCGGGGGCGTGTTTCGAGCGCTTCGCGGAGGGGCGTTCGCTGCCTCCGGCGCCTGCGCCTCGGCAAGAGTCACTGCTCCTCCAGATCCTGACCGAGGGGGCGCAGCACAATCCGGCCGCGGCCGAAGCGCGGCGCCGGTTGCGTCACTGCCTGCCCGCCTCGCTCTCGTTCGACCCGCGGGTAACGCGGTCCCAGGCCCGATGGCTGGCCGGCTGCTTCGGCGACGCCGAGGACGCGGAAGACGCGCGCGCGTGCCGAGTGGTGGGCCTCGCGCTGGCCACGTACGACCCGGACGTAGGCGAGATGTTCTCCCGGACCCTCTTGGAGCGTCCGGAGCCCGGCATCTCGCTCCACCCGCTCGCGCATCCGGGCAGCGAGACGTCCAGGACCCGGCCGCTTCTTCAGTCGTTTGCCCGCGCGGCAACGGGGCTCGCGCAGTGCCGGACCGCGCATGGTGTGGGGCGGGTCCGGGTGGCGGCATTCCGCGGGGAGGGCGGTTGGGTGTTGCGCAGCTGGTCCGAAGAGGGCGCGGGTGCGCTGGCGGAGTGCGTCGGAGCCGCGCTGTCATCGGCCGCCGACGTGCCGGAAGCGACCCACTTTGTGTTCACGGTCGGACTCTCCGAACCGACCTGATCCCCAGTGTTCGCAGCCCGCTAACGAACCTCTCGCCGCGCCTCGAGCCCGGGACGCACCGCCCAGACGGCCTGTCGCTTCTCCAAGATCCTGGGGGATTTCATCGTCACGCCATGCGGCCAGGACGGCGCGTCGCGTACCCGATCCATCAACGTCGATTCTTCACGGGCTGCTAGGCTCCGGCTCGCCGGACATGCCTGATTCCGACGCGACGAAGCCGCCGCAGCCCGAGCCCCGCTGGCAGCGGTGGGCCAAGCGTGTAGCAGGGGTCGCGTTTGCCATCTTGCTCACGGAATTCGGCGCGGCGCTGGTGCACTTCGGCGCGACCGGCGCGTGGTTCTCCGTCGACCGGATGCGGGCCCGGCGGGCGGCCTTGAGGGCGCCGACTGGAGCGCCGGAGCGGGATGCGTCCGACGCGGAGCGCCGGGTTCAGAACTTCTATCCCGAGACGCGCCTCGAGCTGTCGGAGCAGGCGATCCACCCCTACGTCGGGTTCGTCAACGACCCGTCGGGGCACGACTGGGCCGCGAGGCCGCCGTTTGCGCACGCAGCGCACCTCTTCTCTGGCGAATCCGATGCGCTCCGGGTGCTGGTGGTCGGCGGTTCGGTGGCGGGCCAGGTCTGGGACGCCGGCGGCCAGGCGTTGGTCGCGGCGCTCGCGACGGGGCCGTTCGAGGGGCGTGAGGTGGTCGTCGTCTCGCTCGCCGTGGGAGGTTACAAGCAACCGCAGCAGCTCGGTCAGGTGGCGTACCTCTTGTCGGTCGGCGCGCAGTTCGATGTGCTGCTCAACGTCGACGGCTTCAACGAGGCGGTGCTGCCATGGGCCGAGAACGCGGCGGCGGGCGTCTACCCGCTCTACCCACGCTGGTGGGACCTGCGTCTGCTCGGAGTGGACGAGAGCGAGGTGATGGCCGACGTGGGCGCCATCCGCGTGTACCGCGACGTGCGGCGGAGCGCGGCGGGCTCCATCGAAGACTCGCTCCTTCGTCACAGCGTGTTGGCGAACGTGCTCTGGGACACCTTCGACCGCTGGGCGGAACGCCGCGCCTACGAGCACACCCGTGCGCTACGGGGGCGTGATCGTCAGCGGTCCTATCAGGCGCTTGGCCCCGCGGTGGAGCTCGACCGAGACGAGACGCTGCAGCTCGCGGCGGACAACTGGGCGCGCTCCTCGACCTTACTCGACCGACTGAGCGAGCGGAGCGGGTTCCTCTACGTGCATGTCCTTCAGCCGAACCAATACCTCGACGGACGCAAGCCGCTCAGCGACGAAGAGGTGCGCCTCTACCACCACCCCGACAGCCCTTACGGGCAGGTCGCGGCCGACGGCTACGCCCGCCTCTTTGCGGAGGCGCCTCGGCTCGCGGAAGCCGGCGTGCACTACCACGACCTGACGCGCCTCTTCGAAGAAGACACACGCACGCTCTACATGGACGACTGCTGCCACTTCAACCAGGTCGGCATCGACCTGCTGTCCACCCGGATCGGGGAGCTCGTCGTGGAGGACGCGGAGTCGGCGCGATCGGATCCGTAGCGCCCGCGGCCATCCGCGCGAACGTCGCTACAGGTCTTCCGACGACAGCGCGCTGAACAGGACCCGCAGGAGCAGGAGGAACTGCTTGGACTGGAGGTCGTTGTCGTCGACCGCGTACCAGCGGCCGCGGTAATCGGTCGCGGCGTAGGCGCCATCGGGGCGCGAGTCCGCCACGTGCACGGACAACAGCGGCCGGGAGACGCGCTGGACCGCGACGGGCTCGCCGTCCTCTCCGACGAAGTCGAGGGAGCGCGCGGAGGTGTCGCCCTCGAACACTTCGACGCCGTGCGAGAGGTAGACGAGCGTGCCGAGGAGAGAGCGGCCGCGGAGCACGAGGTATCCGTCCGCCCCCTGTCCGTCCCAGCCTGGTGGGTGGCCGCCCAGCACGGGGAACGATCGCCTCGCGAGATCCAGGCCGAGTCGCTCCTTCAGCTCGTTGGCCAAGGCGGCCATCGACGGGACATCACCGAACTCCAGCGTGTACGCGCCGCCGCCGTGCGCCTCCTCCAGCTGGATCGCGCCGCGCTGCTGGAGCCGGTAGAAGAGCTCCGCGACGCGCTGGAAATCCTCGCCTTCGTAGGCGGGATCGTCCGACGCGATCGGAGGCGCACCGAGGTCGTTGATGCGGGCGACGCAGCACGCCATGAGCCGGTCGATCCGCCATCCGGCGTTCACGAGCGCGTACATCGGGCCGAGCTGGAGCGGGCGTGCCAGGCGCCGCGAGAAGGCTTCGCCGCTGAGCGGGCCGTAGCTGACGGTGGGGCGCTCGGTGATGCGGACGTCGCCGCCGAGCGAGGGCGACGCGAACTCGGGCCGGCCGCCCTCGGTGAGGCTGCGGCCGAGGTTGCCGCGGACGCCGGCCCCGCTCTGGTGGCGCACGCTGGACTGCGTGGCGATGGCGGTGACCTCGAGGAATTGGGGCACGTGCAGGTGACGAAGACGGACCAGGTTCAACAGCAGCTGCTCGTTGGAGGAGCGCGTGAGCGACTCGCCGTAGTCGGCGCGCATGCGGGGGAGCCCTTCCGGGCTGGCGATGTGCGAGCAACCCACGAGCAGGCACACCAACAGCGGCGCGCACGCGCGAAGGTCCGGCAAACGAGGCATGAGACGCGGGTACCACTGTGGCCGCGCGGTCACAAGGCAGCGGGGCTTGCCGGCCGGTGCCGACGGGACCATGCCGGTTCTCATGCGGCGCGTTTCGACCGAGGGGCCGTCACGCGTCGCACGGTACCTCGCGATGTTCATCGCGGCGCTCGCGGCCAGCGCTTCGGCCCGCGGCGCGGCGCAGGACTACAACCCGCGGCTCTTCCCGGTCGGAGAAGAAGCCCTGACGCTCGGCGGCGCCTTCACAGGGCGCGCGTCGGACGCGTCGGCGGCCTACTACAACCCGGCCGGCCTCACCTTCGGCAGCTCCGGCTCGGTGGGGCTCAGCCTCGCGCTCAACGTCTTCGACCGCTACCGCGTCGAGGGGGTCAACGACCTCGACGTGGCGTTTGACGTCACCGACACGCAGGGCGTGCCGTTCTTCGCGGGTGCGTCCACACAGTTTGGCGACGGGCAGCACGCGGTTGCGGCCGCCACGCTCGCGCCCCGCAGCTCTCGACGCCGCTTCCTCTTCGGGGGCGACGAGGGCGCGCTCGATGTGGCTCGCCAGGACAGCACACGTTGGTACGGCGTGGCCTACAGCTACCGGCCGCTGCCTTGGTTGAGCCTGGGGCTGGGCGCGTTCGTCGCCGTTCGCCGGATGGAGCATCGCGAGACGGAGATCGGGTTGGCCACGCCGGACCCTGAGGCTCGCTTCACCGAGACCCGCCTCAACGCCGAGAAGCTCATCCTCCGGTTTGGCGCGCTCGTCGAGCCCGTTCCGCAGCTTCGCATCGGGCTCTCGTTTCAGGCTCCGGCCATCGTCCTGGGGGCGCGGGCCAACTACATCGGGACGAACGTGGAGGACGGCGTCCTCCGGATCGGCGACCGCGGCGCGCAATCGCCCCTGCCGTGGGAGCTTCGACTCGGCGCCGCCTGGCAGCCCACCGACGCGTTCGTGCTCACAGCGGACCTCGCGCTCAGCGGCCCCATCGGAAGCGCCGACGACCCCGTCTTCCTCGTGGATCCGGACGGGGACGGGAACCCGGCGGAGCTCCTCACGCAGTTCTTGGAGGACCGCTACCACACCGACCCGGTGCTCGACTTTGCGATCGGCGGGCGCGTGATGGTGGCCGACATGGTCCCCATCGCGGCCGGCGTCTTCAGCAGCTTCTCCGCGGCCCCGGTCGTGCCTGACACCGCGGCCGACTATGCACCGGACCGCGTGCATCGGGTCGGAGCCACCTTGAGCGCGGGCTACGTCGACTCGACGGTCAACTTCAGCCTGGGCGTCATGGCGGCGTTCGGGTTTGGGGCGGGGCTGGTCGCCGACGAGTCCGGAATGGGCCCACTGGTCCGCACGCCGATCGAGTCCCAGACGGTGGTCGTGTTCCTCTCGGGCGCGGTGGGCGCTGCACTTCAGGTGGGACGCCGGATCGTCGAGGACGTCGTGACTCCGATGCTCGACCTCGACGCGCATGAGGACGAAGAGGAAGACACGTCAGCATCGCCGGAGCAGCCTCCCGAGCCCATCGCGTCGGACGCGCCCTTGGAAGCTGAGGACGCCGATCCGGTTGCGCTCGAGGTCCAGGGCGAAGACGCGGCCGAGCCTGTCGACCCGACTCCGCTGGAGTCCGAGGCCGAAGAAGGCGCGGGCGATCCCGAGACCGAGTGACGCGCTAGGGCAAGCAGCAGCGGATTTCGGCGGCCCCGCGGCAGAGCCCGCTGCGCACGGTGCCTCCGCAGCTCGTCGTGAGCGTGTCGATGCAAGTCCCGGTCGCGCCGCCGGAGAAGCACGCATCGCCAACGCCGACCTGGGGGAGGCAGCAGCGCACCTGTCCCGGGCCACGGCACAAACCTGACTGGGTGGCGCCGCTGCACGACGTGGTCCCCGTGTCGATGCAGGTGCCCGTCGCGCCGCCGGAGAAGCACGCTTCCCCCACGCCTTCGAGCGTGGACATCGGGGGATCGGGGCTGGGCTTTGGTGTCGGGGTGGGGTCCGGCGTCGGCTCGGGCGTCGGCTCAGGAGTCGGTTCGGGAGTCGGTTCGGGAGTCGGTTCGGGAGGCGGGGGTGGGTCGGCCGGGGGCGGCGTGGCCGTGCAGAACGGCCGCGTCTCGCCCCCACCCGCTTGCACCGCATCGATCCACGTGCGGAAGCGCGCGATGTCGGTGTGGTAGGAATGGTCGCCGCACCGGGCGCCCTCATCCGCGTAGGGTTCGCGCGAAGAGAGTCCGATCTGCAGCCAACCGCTGCCCGTGTCGTGCAGCAGCGGACCCCCACTGTCCCCCATGCACGCGCCCACCCCGTCGCCGCCGGCGCGGAGCATGTTGGCGAACGGCAGCCGGACCGAGCCCGCGAGAATGGACACGTCGACGCGCTGCAACTGAGCGGGATGCTCACCGTCCGCGGCGACTCGGCCGAACCCCACCACCGTCGCCGCGGCTCCGCGGCCGCGCGCGTCCACATCGGACAGCGCGGCGAGTCGGGTGGCCTCGACCCCGGGGATCCCGGAGATGTCCCGATCGAGTCGAATCAATGCGAGGTCGGCGCCCCAATCGACATCCCCCGCGACAAGGTTGCAGAACTGCGCATGGAGGAAGACTCCGTCGGCCAGCGCGTCGGGGGTTCCGCCCGTGATGCGACTGAGCTCATGGTTCCCCACGAACACCCCGACGGAGTCCGCTTCCTCACGGAAACAGTGCGCTGCCGACAGGATCCATCGGCCGCCCAAGACCGTCCCACCGCACAAGTTTCCGTCTCCGCCACGGCGAATCAGCAGCGAAGCAAACGCCGGGAACTGGTCGCTGGTCGTCGGCTCGCCCCCCACGATCGGGGACAGCACGACGCCGTCGACTTCCACTTCTCCGAGGTCCGTTCCGGCGGCGCAGCCGATGAGCGAAGTGGCGAGGAGGAGACATGCAACGCGGTTCATGTCTACTCGTCCTAGCCAAGGGTGTGCCATGCGAGTCCGCCGTGGTTTGCACAGAATGGAAAGGTTCCACCTTCGCAGCGTTCTTCCCCTGAGGGGGGACAGTCCCCCCCAGCGTTGCACCGGATGCTCCCGGCTTGTGTACACAACAGTCGACGCGGCGTCTCTGGCAGGCCTCACCCGTGGAGCGCTTCGGGGCGGGAGGAGGGCAGAATCTCGTCGTAGAGGTGTGGCATTCTTCTTGTGGTCCACCGCCGCATGAACAAGACGCTGTTGAGCACGCCTGTCCTCGCCATGGCCTTCGCATGGGATCCCGCTTCGTCGGGAGACGCCGGGCCGGACGCAGTCGATGATGGGGCGCGGCTTCGTGGGGTGAAGTGCCGGCTACCCTGACCTCGTTCCGTCGAGGGTTTGCTCTCGTCGGCGCCCTCGTTTGCGCCGTCCTGGGCACGTCTGGTCCGAACGCGCACAAGCCGCGAGGCCACACGAAGGGAGCCCCACGACACCACGACGGACCACACCTACGACGGGGCGGGGCGGATCGTGCTGGACGAGGGTGTCTCTCTCGAACGGGGCCAGCGAGATGCGCAGGGGCGCCTGCGATCGGTCCGTGATGGGGATGGCGCGAGCCGCCGCTTCGAGTACGACGACGACGGCCGGCTGGTGCGGTTCACCGGGAGAGACCAGGACGGCGCGTGGAGCTGACGGAAGATGGGCGGCTCCGAACCGAGCATTGGGTGTTCGAGGCCTGGCGGGCCATCGAGACACGACGGCTCGAACGGGAGTACGACGCGCGGGGACGCCTCATCCGCGCCGTGCGGACCCTCGACCGAGAGCCGATCGTGCCCGCAGAGGACGCACCGGAGGGGCCCGTCATGCCGGAGCCGCGCGAATCCCGTGAGCACTCCGTGACCTACGACTACACCGCCTGCGATCGGGACGACGTACTGCTCCCGGAGGAGATCGACACGGCGCCCGAGATCAGTCCTCCCTACCGCCTCGGGCACCCGGCTTCTCATCGCGGTGGCGCCGTGGAACCATCGGGGCCGTGACGACTGCACCCAGCCTGACTCCAGGGACCGTGTTCGCGGGGGACTACCGCGTGGAGCGCCACCTCGCCGCGGGCGGGATGGGCGCCGTCTATGTCGTGCAGCAGGCGTCGACCGGCAAGCGCCGGGCGATGAAGGTGATGCACCCGACGCTCGCGCCGGACGAGAAGAGCCGGGCCCGGTTTGTCGAGGAGGCCCGCGTGGGGGCCCGCATTCCGAGCGATCACGTCGTCGAGGTCTTGGCGGCCGGCGTCGAGCCGAACGGTGTGCCGTGGCTGGTCATGGAGCTGCTCGACGGCACCGACCTCGAGGGGGTGGTCAAAGAGCGAGGCGCGCTGCCCCCGGGCGAGGTGCTCGAGCTGATGCAGCAGGCGGCGCACGCGCTCGGGGCGGCCCATGAGCTCGGCATCATCCATCGGGATCTCAAGCCGGAGAACTTGTTCCTGGCGCGCTCGCAGCGCCGGAACGAGTCGTCGATCCTGAAGGTGTTGGACTTTGGGATCGCCCGGATGGTCGAGGCCAACCAGACCGCGGCCGCGGCGACCAGCGCGATCGGGTCGCCACTCTGGATGGCGCCCGAACAGGCCGAGGCGGGGGCCAAGCTCCGCCCGGCGACGGATGTCTGGGCGCTGGGCCTCATCGCGTTCTACCTCCTGACGGGCAAGTCCTACTGGCGCGCTGCGAACCACCCGCAGTTCAACCTCTCGGCCATCCTCGTCGAGGTCATGACGCACCCCATCGAGCCGCCCTCGGCGCGCGCGAGCTGGGTGTCGCGCTGCCGCCTGGCTTCGATGCGTGGTTCCTGCGGTGCTTGCAGCGCGATCCGCTGGCGCGCTTCACGGACGCCCGGCAGGCCATCGACGCGCTCGTCTCCGCGCTGAACGGCGCGCCCGTGATGCCGCTTGCAGTCGCCGCGACGGCGTCGCTCGACGCGCACCGAGTGGCGGCCGGGGTCGCGCCGATGGCTGCGGTGTCGCCATCCTACGCCTCCCAGCCCGCCTCCGTGCCCACGGCGGCCCCCTTCTCGCAGCCCGGCTTCCCATCGCAGCCCGCACCGGTGTTCGCGTCGCCGGCGCCGCCTCGTCGTGGATCTCGCCTCGGCATGTGGATCTTCGTGATGGGCCTCGGGGCCATCGCGTGTCTGATCTCGGTGCTCGCAGGCGTCTCCTTCCTGTTGAGCGGCGCGGAGTCCGAAGTCGTGTCCTCAGGCCCCGTTGCACCCATGCCGGTCGCTCCGGCGCCGGTCGCTCCGGCGCCGATGGAGCCGACGCCTGCCGTCCTCCCCGATCCCGCACCCCCGGTCGCCTCGAACCCCCAGCCTGCGCCTGAGGAACGTCCGACACCCATCCGTCGGCAGACACCGCCTCCATCGGAAGCCTCGCCCTCGACGGGCCGGTTGAGCCGCACGGTGATTCAGCGGGTGGTGCGGCGGCACACTTCGGAGATCCAGCGGTGCTACGAGCGAGCCGACAACCGGCCCGAGGGTCGAGTCAACGTGATGTTCACAATCGGCCGGACCGGCCGCGTGGAATCGGCGAACCTCCGTGAGTCGACCCTCCACCACCCTGGGATCGAGAGCTGCATTCTCTCTTCCGTGCGCCGCTGGACGTTCCCGAGGCCCGAGGGCGACGGCACCGTCGCCGTCAGCTACCCGTTCATCTTCCGCGGCTGAGCGTGCGCGGCCGCTATCCGCGGCCGTAGTGGACCAGCAGCAGCAAGCCCAGCAGCAGCGCGGCCCAGAGCGCCGTGCGACCTGCGCTCCACGGCTCGCCGAGCGGGCCGCGCGGGGGGGCGTGCTGCGTGCGAACCACCTTGAGCAGCGCGTCGCGCGCCGGGCCGAGCACGCCAGCCCAGTCGCGCCGGAGCTGCCGGCTCATCGCATAGACGCGGTGCACGACGCGGGGCGTGAGCTTGCGGTAGACCCAGTCGGTGTCGACGTTCACCGCGGGCACCTCGGGCGGGTAGACGCCGAGGCGCACCAGCACGATGAAGGCGAGCCCGGCGAACAAGAGCAGCTCCAGCATTGTGATGACGTGGGTCGTCTCGTACGCGTGGTACTCGGCCGCGAGCCCCGGGAAGGGAAGGAACTGGTAGAGGAGGCCGGGCATCAGGCCGATGCCGATGCAGAGGCTCGCCGTGAGCCCCATCGCGATCAGCATGTGGATCGGCGCCTCTTTGACGCGCCAGCCTTGATCGTGCGCGAAGAAGGCGAAGAAGGGCACCTTGATGCCGGAGTGGTCGCACACGCCCGCGGAGGCGAACAGCAACACGCCGAAGGTGACGGGCAGGTGTGCGTCGCCCACCGCGCTGACGATCATGGACTTCGTGACGAAGCCGCTGAAGAGCGGAAACGCGCTGATCGAGAGCGCGCCGATGATGCAGAACACGGTTGTGAGCGGCATCGACTTGTGCAGCCCGCCGAGCCGGGACGCGTCCACGGTGCCGGTGCGGTAGAGCACCGCGCCGACACTCATCAGGAGCAGCCCCTTGTAGAGGATGTGCGCGAACGCGTGCGCGGCGGCGCCGTTGATGGCGAGCTGCGTGCCAATGCCGACGCCGACGACCATAAAGCCGAGCTGGTTGTTCAGCGAGTACGCCAGCACCCGCCGGAGGTCGTTCTCCAGCACGGCGAAGAAGATCGGGAACGCGGCCATCGCGGCGCCGATCGGGATGAGCAGATCGGTCCCGGCGAAGCCGCGCGCGAGCGCGTAGATGGCGAGCTTGGTGGTGAAGCCAGCCAGGAGGACCGTGCCGCTCACCGTCGCCTCGGGGTAGGCGTCCTGCACCCAGTTGTGCAGCATCGGGAACGCGGCCTTGATGGCGAACGCCGCGAACAGGAACGGAGCGCCGCGAGACGCGTCGAGCCCGATGTGCGTGAACGCGACGCTGCCCGTGTCTGCGCGGTGCAGCAGGAGCCCCATCAAGAGCAACACGCCCGAGCCGACCTGCACGCTGAGGTAGCGCATGCCCGAGCGGTAGGCGCGCTCCCGTCGCGACGGCTCCTCGAAGGCACGTGCCCAGACGAGGAAGACGCTGCTGATCGCGGTGATCTCCCAGAAGAGGAAGAGCGTGATGAGGTCGCCGGCGAACGTCGCCCCGATGGCGCTGCCGGCATAGAACAGCATCGCCATGAGCTCGCCGGTGCGCTTGACGTGCCACGCGTACACCGAGCCGAGGAAGGCCGCGATGTGGAAGACCATCCCGAAGATGCGGCTCAGCCGGTCGACTCGGACGACCTCGAGATCGAATCCCGCGATGCTCGCCGTGGCTTCGTAGCCCATCTCGAGCGACATCAGGTGGGCGCCGCTCAAGAGCGGAAGGAACACCATCCACGCGCCCCGCGCGCGCGCCGGCAGCAGCGGCAACAAGAGCGCCCCGAGCATCAACAGCTCGCCCGGGAAGAGCTGCTCTCCCAGCTGAAGCAGCGCGTTCATGAAGCGTCCTCATCGGAGGCTTCGTGCGTGGGAGCAGCCGCGTCATCCATCTGGGCGAGCGGCGGCGCGGGGTGGTCGTAGTAGTCCACCGGGCGCTTGAGCAGCTTGCGGAGTTGCTTGGCGGTGAGCACCAGCGAGACGTAGGAGACGAAGCCGACGATCGCGTAGAAGCCGGGCCACGCCTCGATGTCGAAGTGCACGTGTTTGTGTCCGACAAAGTGGAACACCAGGTCCCCCACGAGGAGCAGCACGCAGATCACCAGCACACCGCGCTGGATGCCCTCGACGTTCCGCTCGAACCACGAGGGTGGCAGCGGCTCGCCCTGCAGCTCGGAGCGCGATTCCGGGTCCGGCGCGCTCATTCGAGGCCTCCGCTGATCGGCGCCAGGAGCTCGAGGATGAAGTGCATCGTGAAGAACAGAACGACGGTGCCGACCGCGGTGATCGAGAGCGGGACGACGCACATCCACGGGGCCTCGCCCGGCAGCCAGCGTCGGAACCAGGCCGGGTTGCCCCCGTCTTCGTGCCCGTGATCATCGTGGTGGTCATCGTGCGCGCCTTCGCGGGGCGGCATGAGGAACGCACGAATCGGGATCGGGATGAGGTAGCCGATGGAGAGCAGGGAGCTGACCATCAGGACGGCCACGAACTCCGGGTACTGCTCGGCCGCGCCCATCGCCAAGTAGAACTTGCTCCACATCCCGCCGAGCGGCGGCAGCCCGATGATCGAGAGGCTCGCGACAAAAAACGCGGCCATCGTCACGGGCATCTTGCGGCCCACCCCGTCGAGCTCGCTGACGTTCTTCTTGTGCGTCGCGAGCAGGATGGCGCCGGCGCAGAAGAAGAGGGTGATCTTGCCGACCGCGTGCGCGGCGATGTGCATGCCGCCGCCGACGATGCTCTCGGGCGTGACCAACGCGGCCCCGAGCACGATGTAGGCGAGCTGCGCGATGGTGGAGTACGCGAGCCGCGCCTTCAGGTTGTCTTGCCGGTACGCGATGAGCGAGCCCATGAGGAGGCTGAACGCGGCGACCCACATCAGCCAGACGCTCGCTTCGGTGCTGCGGAGCAGCTCGATCCCGAAGATGTAGACGACGATCTTCAGGACGGAAAAGACGCCCGCCTTCACCACCGCCACCGCGTGAAGCAGCGCGCTCACGGGCGTGGGCGCGACCATGGCGTTGGGCAGCCAGCGGTGGAGCGGCATGAGCGCGGCCTTGCCGCAGCCGTAGGCGAACAAGCCGAGCAACAGAGGGAGCAAGCTGTCCGAGACGCGACCCGCGAGGATGCCGCCTTCGGTGAAGTCGAGCGTGCCGGCCGAGGCGTACGTCCATGCGATCGCCAAGAGCAGGAGGCCGACCGACGTGCCCATCAGGATGCCGAGGTAGATGCGGCCGGCGCGGCGCGCCTCGGGGGTCTGCTGATGGGTGACGAGCGGGTACGTGCAGAGCGTCAGAACCTCGTAGAAGAGGAAGAGCGTCGCGAGGTTGGCCGCGAACGCGATGCCGAGCGCGGCGAAGATCGACAGCGCGAAGCACACGAAGAACCGGGTCTGGTTCGTCTCGTGGTGGCTGCGCATGTAGCCGACGGCGTAGAGGCTCGTGAGTGGCCAAAGCGTCGCGGCGACCAACGCGTACAGCATGCCGAGCGGCTCGACCTCGAAGGCCAGCGGCACCCCGGGCAGCATCTGCTCAATGGGCACCCACGCCGGGCGCGCGCCGTCCCACACTTCGGGCGCGAGCGCGGCCACGCAGCCGAAGGTCGCGAGGCTGGCCAGCCCCGTCATTGCCTCCCGCAGGTTGGGTCGCGCGCCGGTCAGGTAAACGAGCAAGGCGCCCACGAGGGGCACGGCGAGCGACAAGATGAGAGGCAGGCTCACGGGGCCTCCTCGTCTGCATGCGCGTGTTGGTCGGCGTGGCCGTGCTCACCGCCATGGCGCGGAGCGGGCACCACGGGGAGCGGGCCGGGCTCTTCGAAGAGCTGCGCCGCGGCGTTCTCGGTGAGGTCCAAGACGGGCTGGCTCATGAAGCCGAAGTAGACGCTCGCGCCGAGCAGGATGGCGGCGGCCAAGAGCGGCGGGGCGTCGCGTCGCGTCGTCTTCGCTTCCCAGCCCGCCGGGGGCTCACGGAAGTACATCACCTCAACCATGCGCCAGACGTACGCCACCGCGACGAGGCTGCTCAGCAAGAGCAGCACGGCAACGGGTGCGTAGCCCGCGTCGAGTGACGCCTGCAGCAGCGCCCACTTGCTCACGAAGCCCGCCGTGCCGGGTACGCCGATCAGGCTGGCGCCGCCGACCACGAGGCCGAGGGACACGAAGGGCATGCGCTTGCCGAGCCCGCGGAGACCTTCGAGTCGGTCGGTGCCGACGCTCGCGACGATGGCCGCGACGAGCGCAAAGAGCCCCGCCTTGGTGAGCGCGTGCGCCCCCAGATGGAGAAGCCCCGCTTGCACGCCCGCCTCGGTGCCGAGAGAGAGAGCCAAGGTGAGATAGCCGAGCTGGGCGACCGACGAGTAAGCGAGCAGCCGGCGGAGCGAGGTCTGGTAGACGGCCGCGATCGAGCCGATGAACATGCCCAAGACGGACAGCGGCATCAGCACGCGCTCGCCGAAACGAAGCACGCCGAAGGTGTGCACGGCCCCAAAGAAGACGACCGTCGTGCGCACGAGCTGGAAGTAGATGACCTTGGTCGCCGTCCCGGACAGGAACGCGGCGACGGCCGCGGGCGACTCCGAGTACGCGGCCGGCAGCCACTGGTGCAGGGGGAACACCGCGAGCTTCAGGCACAGCCCGACGACCGTGAAGCTGAACGCCACGAGCAGCGTGCGGTTGCCCGCCTCGCTGGCCAGCTCGGCCGCCTGCACGTGGGCGGCGATCTCGGCTCCGTTGAGCGTGCCTGTGACCTGATAGAGCAGACCGATGCCGATCAGCACGAACGTGCCGCCGATGCTGCCGAGGAGTAGGTAGTTGAACGCGGCGGTGAACGAGCGGCGTCGCTTGCCCATCGCGATGAGCGCGTACGTCGAGAGCGAGCTGATCTCGAGGAACACGAAGACGTTAAAGGCGTCGCCGGTGATGGCCATGCCCAGGAGTCCGGCCAGGCAGAGCAGGTAGGCCGCGTAGAAGTAGTGCTCCTGTCCGTCGCGCACCGCGCGCCGGGTTTCACGCGCCCCGAGCAACAGGCCGACCGCCGCCACGCTGGCCACGACCGCGACGACATACGCGCTCGCCTTCGTGACCACGTACTCGATGCCGACGGGCGGCACCCAGCCGCCGATGTAGTAGCGGACGGGCTCGGTCTGCTGGTGCGCGGCGAGCACCAAGGCCCAGCCCACGACCGCGGTCGCGGCGGTCGCCATCAGCGCCATCACGCGCGTGATGCGGCGCTCCTTGACGAGCACGAGCAGCGGCGCGCTCAGCATTGGGACGACCACCAGCAGGACGGGCAGATGCGCGCTCATCCGTGGGCCTCCTCGGGCGCGCTCTCGTCGGCGATGCGCGCCTCCTCGTCGGCTCGATCCGCCTCCAGGATCGCGTCGCCCTCGATCGTCCCGTACGCCTCCTTGATGCGCACGACGAGCGCGAGCCCGAGCGCCATCGTGGCCACGCCGACGACGATGGCGGTCAGCATCAGCACGTGCGGCACGGGGTTGCTGTACGCGATGCCCGCGGCCGGCGCGCCGTCCTCCATCACGTACACAGGCGCGGTCCCCTCGGCGACCTTGCCCATCGAGACGTAGAGCATGATGACCGAGACCTGAAAGATGCTCAGGCCCATCATCTTCTTCACGTAGTTGCGCCGCGCGATGAGGATGTAGAGCCCCGTCATCATGAGCGCGACGATGACCCAGTAGTGCCAGTGACCGGCGAGGCTGATCATGACTCGGCCTCCGGGCTCGAAGGCGCCGACTTCGGGCGCGGTCGCGCCGTGAAGTTGAAGTAGATGACGAGCATCACCGCGCTTACCGTGATGCCGACCCCGAGCTCGACGAGGAAGATGCCGAGGTGCTGTCCGTGGGCGGGGTGCTCGGGGGAGAACGTCGAGTAGTCGAGGAAGCGTCCGCCCAGGAACGCGGCCGTCGCGCCGACGCCTCCGTAGAGCAGAAGCCCGAGCGACATGGCCACCGAGAGGTAGCGCTCGCGCGCGAAACGCTGCAGGGCGCGCGGCCCCCACACGAGGCCGTAGAGCACGAAGCCGGCTGCGAAGATGACCCCCGCCTGGAAGCCGCCGCCCGGGCCGTAGTCGCCGTGCGCCTGCACGTAGAGCGCAAAGAGCAGGATGAACGGCAGCACCACCTTGGAAATGGCGCGAACGATCGGCATCTCGCGCATCCAGGGGGCGCGCGACCGCGCGGGGATGGGTGTCGCGTCTGCGCCCATGCGCGCTTCGGACGAGCGCAGCAAGAGCCGCACGCCGACACCGGCGGTGAACACCACAGCGAGCTCGCCGAAGGTGTCGAACCCACGGTAGCTGGCGAGCACGCTGGTCACGACGTTGGGCAGCCCGACCTCCGCCCAGGAGTGCTGAAGGTAGTGCGCGCCGACGCCCTGATGGATTGGCGCCGCCGCGTCCGCGTAGTGCGGCATGTCGAGCGTGCCAACGAGCAGCGCCAGGCCGGTGAGCCC
Organism: Sandaracinaceae bacterium; assembly: GCA_045106715.1. Taxonomy (GTDB): domain Bacteria; phylum Myxococcota_A; class Polyangia; order Polyangiales; family Sandaracinaceae. Next base: position 63,015 of record JBGCFC010000097.1, on the reverse strand, counting down.
GACGACCCCCATCGCCACCCAGCTGCGCTTGTGTGGTTTCTCCGTGTCGTCGGTCAGCGATAGCGTCGCGAGGATCAACACGGTCGAGATCCCCGCGCCGACGGCGGCCTCCGTGAACGCGACGTCGACCGCGTCCATGAGCACAAACAGTCCTGCCGACAGGAAGCTGAAGATGCCGGTGAGCATCGCCGCGCTGAACAGATCGCGCTGGCGTCCCAGCACGACGCCGATCGCGAGCAGGAAGACAAACAGGAGCGCCTCGAGCGGGACGAAGCTCATTCTTCCTCCTCCGCCACGCCGCGCTCGGTATCGGGGGGCTCCTCCGCCGCATCCGAGGGGGCCGGCTTGACCCAGTCGCGGACGCGCGGCTGCTCGAGCCGCAGCCCGCGCGCGTACGCGGCCTTGACCAGCGCGTGCGTCGAGACCGTGCTCGAGAGCCAGATGAACACGAGGATGGTCAGCAGCTTCACGATCACGAGCGGCGGCGCGAAGAAACACAGCCCGACCAGCACGCCGCCCGCGCCCGCGCTGTCGGTCATGCCGGCGGCGTGGCAGCGGGAGTAGAAATCCGGCAGCCGGACCAGACCGATCCCGCCGATCGTGCAGAACACGATCCCTCCGAAGAGGAAGATGGAGCCGATGATCTCGAGAGCGAGCGTCACGCGTCGTCTCCCGCCTCGACCGGCGGCGTCGGGGTCCCGTCTTCGCGGTCCGGGACCGGTCCCAGCGAGGCGAGGGAGCCGTACTTGGAAAAGCGGAGCACCGCGAGCGTGCCGATGAAGTTCATGAGCGCGTACACGACGCCCAGATCGAGCCACTCGGGCCTTCCGAACAGGAAGCCCGTCAGCGCGATGAGAAGGACGGTCTTGGTGCCGAAGGAGTTGAGTGCAGAGATGCGGTCGTACGTCGAGGGGCCGAGCACCGAGCGCACGAGTGCCAGCGTCATCGGCACGATCAGCGCGATCGTGGCCACGTAGAAGAGGGTCTGCGTTGGAAGGCTCACTGTCGGTCGCCTTCCGGGTCCACGGAGGGCGGACGCATCGACTCGCCAAGGGAGGGCTCGACGGAGTCCGGCACGCGCAACCCCGACTCGAGCCATCGGACCCGGTCGGCGAGCGCCCCACTGGTGTCCTCGCTCGCCATCGCGTCGTCCAGGCAGTGCACGAGCAGGATGCCGTCCCTCACGTCGAGCGTGACCGTGCCCGGTGTGATCGTGATGCTGTTGGCGAAGATCACCTCACCCAAACTGGTGCGCTGGTTGGCGCGCACGCGAATCAGGTGAGGCCGAACGGGCAGCTTCGGATCCAGGATGAGTCGCGCTGTCTGGATGTTGGCCTTCAGCATCTCCCAGGCGAGGAACGGGAGGTACGCGAACAGACGCGGGCCGAGCTCGATCGGCATGCCCTCGAAGTCGATGCCGGAGAGGCGGTGCACGATCGCCGTGGTCGCCACGATCGCCACGGCGCCGAAGCCGATCACCAGCGGCTCGAAGTGCCATGACCAGACGAGCCAAACGAGCCCGAGCAGGACTGCTGTGAGGAGCGTACGCATCGCTAACCCGTGCGAGACCCGGCCATCCGCGGTCGAGCCTGACCGGATATCGTGTCCGATGGAAGCGCGCAAGCAGGGATCGCGGAGCCCAGCTGCGCCTCGCAGCCCGGTGACGCGCGTCGCGCAAGCGAACGCGCCCCGTCGACGCACATTCCAACCGTGCGAGCCCGTTGGAGATTCCCTCGATCGTCGGAGCCAGCCCTGAGACTCGAGGGCCTCGATCTGGGAACCGTTCTCAGCACTTCTTCGCTGTCCGAGATTGGTCGGCGCCCATGGCCCGCGATGCTGTTCCACGCCTGCGAATTCGGGCATGGTCACTGAGCATGACGAAACGCTGGAACCGCAGCCGCGCGCGGCCTGTCCTGGTGACGGGCCTCGCCCTGACGATGGCGGGCTGCGCCTCGTATCGCGCGGTCAGCGCGGCGGGGGACCTCGGACTCCGGGTGGGCGCGCAGCAGGGCGCGATCACCAACGTCTACGGGGTGTGCCTCGACTCCGCGGCGATCGGCGCCGAGTCCGCTGAGACCTGCGGCGCGATCGCCTCGGCGGAGCGCGAAGAGACCGCGGGCATGCGTGCGATCGCGGCCTATGGGGCGGCGCTGAAGGCGCTCTCGGACGGCGATGATCCCGACGTGGACGACAACGTCTCGGCGGCATTCCACGCGATGCCCGAGGGCCTCGGGGACGCGGCGCTGCCGACCGCGGGGCTCGTGGCGTCGCTAACCGCGTTCGTGACGCAGAGCTACCATCGGGGCGAGCTCCGGGAGGTCATCGACCGCGCGCACCCGACCGTCGTGGCGCTCTGCAGCCGGCTCGAGAGCGTGCTCATCCTCTGGAAGGACAGCTTGATCTACACGCGCGAAACGGCGCTGCGCGAGATGGAGCGCCTTTCGCCCGAGACGGAGCACCCGCGTCGGCTCGCGCTCGTTCGGGTCGCGGCGCGCGCGCGAACCGAGCAGCGGCGGATCGAGGACGCCTTCCGTGCGGTTCGGGCGTTCAACGCGGCGCACGCGACCCTCCAGCAGGCGAGCGACCTGGCCGCGGGAGGGACCTTCATGGCGGTCGTCGACGCGGCGTTCCGGTTCGGAAGCCCGACGTTCGATGAGACGACCGGGCCGGAAAACCCCGAGGGGAGCGAACGCGCCGTGCGGCCGACGGAAGCCGGGGGCCCCGAGGAACCGGCGACGGACGATCCGGAGTCGGCCGCGGCCGACGCGGGCGCCTCCGCAAGCGGCGAGTGAGGGCGCGAACGCGCTGCTTAGCGGCTTGAATCCACCGCCCCCGCGAGTAGGCTTGCCCCCGTGCACCGCTGTCCGCCGATGGAGGTCCTGGGGCCAATGCTGGCGGGCATGGTGAGAATGGGCATCGTGCTGACCACGGTGCTGATCGTGATGACCACGGTGCTGACCGGCATGGTGCTGATCGCGCTGACCGGCACGGTGCTGACCGGCACGGCGCACGCCCAGTCTCGAGACCAGCGTGCGATGGCGCACTTTCAGTCGGGGACCGCGCACTTTCAGGTCGCGGACTACGAGGCGGCGCTGGAGGCGTACACCGCGGCGTACGAGCTGACCGACCAGCCCGCGCTCATGTACAACATCTATCTCTGCCACGAGCGCTTGGGCGACCTCGAGCAGTCGGAGCGCTGGTTGAGCCGATACCTCGCGGAGGAGCCGGAGACGCCCGAACGAGAGAACCTCGAGGCGCGGCTCCAGACCATGAGGCGCCGGCTGGCGGAGGGCGCGGACGACGTCGCAGCGGAGCCGACACAGGCCGCGCGGCTGGAACCGACCGTGCCGGAACCGACCCCTCAGCGGACCGAGACGCAAACCGTGTTCGAGGTGCCGGCGGGCGCGACCGTCGCCTACGTGGTCGGAGGGGCCGCGCTGCTGGCATTCGCGGGGGTTGGCACCGCGGCGCTCGTCGAAGATGCGAGGCTCGAGGGCGATTGCGACGGGATGTGCGACTCCCAGGAGGTCGATCATCTGGAGTCGCTGGTGATCGGCGCGGACGTCTTGGCTGCGGTGGCGGGCGGCGGTGCGCTGGTCGGGCTGATCTGGATGATCGTGGATGGGCCGCGGACCGTGCCGGCTCGCTCCACGAGCCAGGTGCGCGTCGCGCCTTGGGTCACGCAGTCGGGGGCGGGGTGCGCGGCGCTCTCCCACTTCTGATCATCGTCTGCCTCGGCGGCTGCGGTCTGCTCGTCGAGCCGCAGCGGCACATCGGCGAACGCATGGAGGCCGGCACCGGGCTCGACGCGGGCACTCCGGTCGATGCGTGGGTGCCGGAGTGCAGCGACAACGCGGAGTGCGGGCCGAGTCTCGTCACATCGTGTGTCGCGGGTCGTTGCACCGACTGCGCGCCCACGTTGCGGTATAGCCGTGTCGAGCGCGGCATCGGGGTCGAAGGGGTTCACGTCGCGACGGTGCTCGTCGACGGTCAGCGCTGGGTCTACGCGGCAGCGCATGAGCGAGCGAGCGACGGCACACGCACCCCGCTTCTGTACGCGTCGCGCTGGGAGGAGCTCGGGCGCGAGTTGCTCGAGCCGCGCGGCGTGGGTGGCTGGCAGGGGCGAGACATGGTCTCGTTCTCGTTCTTTTCCACCCCCGCGGACGTCGAGTTGGCCGCACTGTTTCGGAACGGGCCCAGCCTCATCGAGGCACGGCCGGTCGGAGCGCAGCTCGGCGCCGCGCCGACGCAGCAGCTCCTTGCCCCGGACGGCGCGGAGGCGGGGAGCCTTCGACGTTTCGCCGAAGACGGCTTCGCCTGGTACGAGGTTGCCGATGGGCTTCAGCTGGTGCGGGACGGCGCGCGCGAGGTACCCACGCAGACGGGCTCTCCGGCCGACGCGCTCGCCGGCTGGGTCCTCCTGAACGGCGGCGGCACGCCCGGCCGGCTGGTGTTGTGGAACCCGGAGACGGGTGTCTCTGGGGCCCAAGAAGTCCCCTACGTGGCGCAGGCGCAGCTGATCGCCCTGGGCGAAGATCGGTTCTTGGCCGTCAACACACTCACGGGGACATCCCGGCTCTTCGAGGTGACGTGCGACATGGACGGGTGCGCGTTCTCCGACAGGTTGCCCACACCCCATGCGCATGTCGGCGGGTTTGACGTCGCGGTTCTCGACGACGCGGTGATCGCTGTGGGCGTGGCGCGAGTAGGCCAAGTCGACCTGCGCATGGGGCTCGGCATCGCGGGTCGCGACTACCAGCCGTTTGCCATGGACCTGCCGGAGCACAACGGCGCCGGTACGTTGGAGCTGCCGTTCCCCGCCGAGACCGACATCGTGGGCACCGACACCCTCCGGGTGGGGGAGCTCGACTCCGTTCCAGTGACGCATGAGGGCCGCGTGTCGATCGCGTTCGCGTTTTCTGAACAGCGCTCGAACGCGGAGTTCGACCCGGTCGCAGCCAGTCTGTACGTCGGGGTGCTCGAGGCATGCAGGGCCGAGTGACGGACGCTTCCGCCCGTGCGCTTTCGGGCCTTGCCCTCGTGGCGGCGCTGACCTCGTGCTCGCTGGTCGTCGAGCCCACCCAGCACGTGCGTCCACCCGGACCCGCGCAGGGCGAGGTCTGCTCCACGGATGAAGACTGCGAAGACGGTCTCTTGTGCGAGCGCCGCGCCTGCGCCCCGTGTTGGGCGAGCCAGCAGGTCGTCGGCCAAGCGCTGCCGGACGCGCCGTCTTCCGTCTCGGTGTTGGTGACCGAGGAGCGTCTTCACGCGGCCGCGAGCGCGGGTGGCGAAGCGTGGTTGCTCAGCGCGGACATCACCGACGGGACGCTCTCGGAAGCCGCCTTCGTCTCCATCAACGCGCAGCTCGGTCTTCTCCAGGTGAACGCCGTCGCACTCGCGCGCGCCCCTCGCTGGCGAAGCGACCCGTCCGAGATCGAAGCGACGCTGCCGGTCTTGGCGGCGGTCGGCAGCGATGAGGTCGGCCCGGCGCTCTTCGTGGGGCAGCTCGAGCCCGCACTCTCCGGGGACGTGGTTGCGCTCGGGTCGGGCGCGGACCCGATCGGACCCCTCGCCCTCGTGCCATCGGTCACCGCTGGCGAGCACACGACCGCGCCGACCCGCCCGCTGGTGTGGGCGCTTTGGCGACAGCGGACCGGAGACGGACCGGAGCTGCGGGGCTACCTCGCTTCCGGCGCCCGTTTCCTCGCGCCGTTCTCCGAAGGGGTCGTCGATGGGGACTTCTTCATGCGGGAGGGCACGGAGGGGCTCGTCGTGTTCGGCGCCCCGGACGCCGAGACGATCGGCTCGGTGGTTCCCGACGCGGGGCTCTCCTCGTTTCGTGTGCTCCCCACACCGGCTCGCCAGGGCCCGGCGTCGGTCGCGGCCTTGGGCGAGCATCGCTTCGTCCTGGGGTACACCGACGGGTCTCGGGTCCACGTGGCGGAGTACGATTGCCTCCAGGGCTGCGGGACGGCCCAGCTCAGCGCGCGACTGCGCCACTTCGAGCGGATGGTCTCACCCGACCTGGTCTTCAGTCCGGCCGGCCCCGTGCTCGGGTACCGGCACCTCGAAGAGGGCCGGGAACCGACGGTCGAGCTCGCGGTTCTCCGGCGCGAACACGGGCTCAGGCAGGGCTGGGTCGCGGGCTCTGGGTTCTCCGCCACCATGCTCGCGGCTCCCAGCGAACTCCCCACTCTCCGTCTCGCTGCCCCTCGCGAAACGGCCTTGGGAACCTGGCCGATGGGCGCGGCCTGGGCACGTTCCAGCGATGGGGCCGGATGGTCCGTGGAGGTGTCGCTGTTCCGCGCGTGCGGAACCCGGCCGGAGGACTTCCCCCCGACGCCGCCCTGAGGTTCAACGCGTCGCGACGCGCACGTCGATCGAGCCGCCTTCGCTCCCGATGGCGGCGCTCCACGGGAGCGTGCTCAGCGTGCGTTCGACACACGCATCCAGCGATGGCTGAGCGGGGTCCGCGGGGACCACTTGGCGCACCCGACCGCTCGGGCTGACCCAGACGCGGTAGCGCGCATCGAGACCCGTGGGCAGGCCCTGGTTCACGACACATCGCGCGAGTGGCGCGCGCGCCGCGCTGAGATGCGCATCCGCCGCCCAACGGTTGTAGGAGGCGGTCGACACGACCTCCGCGTGCGCACTCGCGGCGGGCGTCGGGCGCGGTACAGGCTCGGGCTCCGGGAGCGGAGGGGGGGGCGGGGTCGGCGCGCGGGAAGCCGCTGCGGGGCGGGACGGATGCGTGGGACGAGGCCGCGGTGCGACCCCACCGCCGGCGTCGCTCGCCGCTGCCGGCGGCGCGACCTCGGTCACCGCGGTGACTTCCGGGACGATCACCGTGGGGGCGCCGTCCAGGGCTGCGCTGTCCTCCAAGGCTGCGCTGCGCTCGGCGGGAGCGCTGTCCTCGTTCGGCGTGTCTTCCTGCGATACACGAAGCGCTCCCCAGCCTGCGAGTCCCACCAGCAAGAGGCCCATCGCGGCGAACCCCGCATGTGCGCGTCGACGCGGTGAAGGCGGAGCCGTGATGTGCGGCGCGGCCGTCGGGCCCGCTTCGATCCTCGGTGGCGCGAGCCCCTCCCCGGTCTCCATGGGGGGCAGGGTCGCGGCGGCGAGAGTCTCCGACCTAGGGCGGGACGTGGTCGCGTGGCCCAAGAGAGCCGCACGAAAGGCGGCGACATCCGTGAACCTCGCCGAGGGGTCGAAGGCCAGCGCGCGCATGACCGCCCGGGCGATCTCGGGAGCCACGTCCGAGGCCACATCGCTGAGCTCCTGGGGCGAGGTCGTCAGTCGCTGGGCGGCCAGCTCGGCGATCGACTCGGCCTCATGCGGCCGGCGTCCAGAGAGCATCTCGAACAGCATCAAGCCGGCCGCGTACTGGTCGGCGGCGGGCCCGACATCCCGCGACGACTGGATCTGCTCCGGCGCCATGTAGGCCGCCGTCCCGACCGCCCGATGGGTGCCTGTCAGCTTCGCGCGTGCGTCGAGCTTGGCCACCCCGAAATCGATCAGCTTGGGGATCGGAAAGTCCTCGTCCCACACCACGAGCACGTTCTCGGGCTTGATGTCCCGATGCACGATCCCGTGTTTGTGCACCGTGCTGAGCGCCCCGAGCAGAGGGCTGATCAGGCTGAGCGCACGGTCGGTCGAGAAGGGCCCCTCGCGCCGAAGCACCGCGCGGAGGTCTTCGCCGTCGACGTACTCCATCACCAGGATCGCGCGCCCCTGGTCCGCGCCGAAGTCGACGATCTGCGCGATGTGCGGGTGATGCAGCTTGGCGAGCGCCTTCGCTTCGCGCCGGAAGCGCGCCTCGAGTTGTCCCGTGTCGCCCGCATCGGGCAGCAGCATCTTCACGGCCACGCGCCGATCGAGGCCCTCCTGTACGGCTTCGAACACGCGGCCCATCCCGCCGGAGCCAAGCAGCCGAGTCAGCCGGTAGCGGCCCAGCACGGTCTGGCCGACCGCGATGTCGTCTCCCTCCACGCCCAGAGCGTGGCTCAAGTTGCCGTCGTCATCACCTCGCGCGGGCGTTTCAGCTCGGCTCGATGCCCAGCTCGGCGAGCCGGAGCCCAACCGCCCGCCGGGACACACGCAGGTGCTCGCTCATGCGGTCGAGGTTCCCGCCGGTCGCCAGCTTCGCTTCGAGCAGCTCCTCACGGGTGAGCTGAGGCCCGGTTCGAAGGTCTGCGCTGCTCTCCACCCGCCGATACAGGCTCGTGCGGCTGAGCCCGAGCTCGCGCGCCGCCTTCGCGATGACCCACCGGTGGCGCGCGAGAGCCGCGATCAGCGTCGCGTCTTCCGGAGGTCGCTCCTCCACCGCGGGAGCGGTCGGTCGGGCTGGCTCGGCTTGCAGGAGCACGGTGCGCACGCGCTCGTCGATGACGGCGACGTCGGAGCCGCGGCTCGAGATGGTGAGCTGACGAATGACGTTTCGAAGCTGCCGCACATTCCCAGGCCATGAGTGGGCCATCAACTGCAGCATCGTGTCGCGGTGGAGCCACGGCTTGGCTTTGGGCGCCGTGCTGATGCGTTCCGGCTGTCCGATCCGATCGAGCTCTTCGGTGAGGAACGCGACGGCCAGCCGCGGGATGTCTTCGCGTCGATCGCGCAGGGGAGGAACATCGATGCGGTAGCTCTCCAAGCGATGAAGGAGCGCGCCGCGAAAGGTGTGCTCTTCGACGCGTGCGCCGAGGTCGGAGTCGGTCGCGGACACGACGCGAACGTTGGTCTCGTGCTCCTTCGCGCTCCCGAGAGGCCGCACGGTCGAGGTCTCCAGCGCCCGGAGCAACATGCCCTGCACGTCCGAATGCAGCTCGCCGACCTCATCGAGGAACAGGGTCCCGCCCTCGGCCTGACGGAACAGACCCGACCGCGCTTGCTCCGCGCCGGTGAACGCCCCCCTCACGTGCCCAAACAGCTCAGACGCCGACGTGTTCGGGTGCACGTTGGCCATGTTGACCGCGACGAACGGGCCATCCGACCCGCTCGCTTCGTGCAGCGCACGGGCCACGCGGTCCTTGCCCACGCCGGTCTCCCCGCGGAGCAGCACCGGCACTTCGAGGTCCGCGACGTTTGCGATGGCCGCGCGCACACGCTGCATGCCTTCGCTCTGGCCGACGAGGCCAAACGTGGGCGTGGGCGGCGCGGACATCGTCTCGTGGAGAAAGAGCACCACGCGCTTCGAGAACTCGAGCGTCACCCCGGCCTGAAGTCGCTCCGACGCGATGAGCTGGGCTCCGGCGAACGGTTCACCGTCGAGCTTGGCCCGGTGCTTGTCCTCGACGGACACCTCCAAGGCCCCCCGGGGGCGCTGACGGAGGCGAACGGGACTCCGGCTCAGGAACGGATCGTCGAGCGGCCGGGGCGCGGCGCCGGGGCCACTGAAGCGGCCTTCGGTGCGGGAGATCTCCACCCACTCCCCGCGCGCTGGTTGCAGCAAGAGCAGACGCTCTCCGACCCGCGTGAGGTCCGAGTGGTAGACGAGCGTCGCCGTGGGGACACGGACCTGGGCCGCGGTGGTGAGGCGCTTGTCCCCGCTGCTTTCGCTCGAGAGGGTTTCGAATTCGTCCGGGTTGGGCGGCACCAACGCGTTCTCGCCGCACCGGACGGTGACGTCAAGCGCGGGACGGTGCTAGATGGCCGTGCATGCCCTCCCCCCTGTCTCCCCTCCGCTTTCGCCGTGGGCCCGAGATGAAGAACCGTCTCGCGCTCGCGCCGATGACCAACCAGCAGAGCCACCCCGACGGGACGCTGTCGGACGACGAGTTTCACTGGCTGGTGATGCGCGCCAAGGGCGGCTTTGGCCTCACGATGACCTGCGCTGCCCATGTGCAGGCGGTCGGCCAGGGGTTCGAGGGGCAGCTCGGGGTGTTCGGCGACCCACATCTCCCAGGACTCGAACGCCTCGCCGCGGCGATCCGCGCGGAGGGCTCGCTCTCGTTTGTTCAGCTGCATCACGCCGGCCGTCGCTCACCGGCCGAGCTCGTCGGGCAGCCCGTGGCGCCGAGCGACGACCCGGACAAGGGGGCGCGGGGGCTGAGCCTCTCCGAGGTCGAGGCGCTTCGGGACGACTTCATCGCCGCCGCGGTCCGATCCGAGCGGGCGGGCTTTGACGGCGTCGAGGTGCACGGCGCGCACGGCTATGTGCTGACGCAGTTCCTCAGCCCGAAGACCAACCGGCGGGACGACCACTACGGGGGCGACCTGACCGGGCGGGCGCGCATCCTGTTCGAGATCCTCGCCGGCATCCGCGAGCGGTGCGGCGACGACTTCATCCTGGGGCTGCGGCTGTCGCCCGAGCGCTTCGGCATCGCGCTCGACGAGGCGCGTGAGCTCACGCGCAGGGTGCTCCCCGAGGTCGACTTCCTCGAGATGTCCCTGTGGGACACGTTCAAAGAGCCAGAGGACGAGGCACACCGCGGCCGCAGCCTTCTGTCTCACTTCACCGACCTCGACCGCGGTGACACCCGCCTCGGTGTCGCGGGCAAGCTCTACTCCGCCGCCGATGTGCGGCGCGCGCTCGAGGAGGGCGCCGACTTCGTGTCGCTCGGCCGCGGCGCCCTGCTGCACCATGACTTCCCCGAGCGCATGCGCGCCGACCCCGACTTCACGCGGGTGGAGCTGCCTGTATCGGTAGACCACCTGAAGCGTGAGGGCCTCGGCGACGCGTTCGTCGAGTACATGCGCCGCTGGGAGGGCTTCGTCGAAGGGTAGGGCGCCCGCGTCACTCTCGGCGCGAGACCGTCTGAAGCGGGAGGGTCTCGGCGATCACCTCCACGATATGTCGGGTGAGCGCGAGTCGTCCCTCCTCGTTGAAGTGGCAGCACTCGTCCATGTAGAGCGTCTGGGGATCGGCTTCGAAGAGCTGGGTGAGGTCGTGGATGGGCACGCCCGCCTCGACGAGTTGAGGGACGCGCTCGAGCAGGGCCTGGTAGCCGAGTGGCGCGACGGTCCCGTAGTCCGTGTCGGGCCGAACGAAGCGCGCGCGCTCCTCCTCCGAGAACGGCTTGCTGCCCTCGACGTACTGGTTCGGCTGGAGGAAGTGGAGGTAGCGAAACCCGTTCGCCTCCGCGAGGCGTGACAGCAGGAGGCTGCTCCGCGCCCACGTCTCGGCGCCCTCCCGCAGTGCTTCGGACGCCGTGGCCGGGGGGCGAGGGCCGTTGCGCTGGTAGCTTCGGGCGGGGCGCAGCGCGTCGAGGTGACCGCGTGCCTCCGTCAGCTGCTCCGCCGCGTTCGCGTCCCAGGCGGACCACACCACGTTCGCCGTGACACTCCGGCGCAGCCACGAGTCGGAGACCATCGAGGCCGCGTCACGTCGGCGCTGGCGCCATGCGTCCACCCTTGCGACGGCGTCGACGAGGCGCATGTCGTCCACGTCCGGAAAGCGTCGAGACCAACCGCGTGGGTACAGCGATGAGACGTCCGTCGGGTGGTTCTCGACGCGCGGAAGCACGGCTTCGTTGAAGCCGTCGACGTTGACCACGAGGTCGATGTGAGCGCCCGCCGCGAGCAGGTACGTGATGATGGCCAGCTGCTGAGGCTGCTTGTATCCGCCGCCGGCCGCGTCCACGAAGTGCGTCCGCTCGAGGTCGTAGCCTCGTTCCTCGAGGACGTTGTCGAACTCCACCAAGACCTGGCCTGCGACCGATCCCCCGGTGATGACGATCCGCACGGCGTCGGGCGGAATCGTCTCGAACAGCGCCTCGGCGTTCGGCCAAGGCGCCTGCTCCCCGTGGTCGCCGCGGGTGGAAGGGTCCGGCAGGTAGCCCGCGTAGGGGTGCAGCACCTCCGTGTCCATGAACGCTTCCGGCTCCGGTTGGCGCCGTTGTTCCGCCGGGAGCTCGGATTGGATCAGCGTCTGCCGTCGCGCCTCCATCTGGGCGTACGAGAAACACTCCTGCGCGGTCAGCAGCCAGACGAGCGCCGCGCCGACCTCGACCAGAATCGCGCTGGACGGAACGCCGAACCACCACCGAGGGAAGCGGCGTCGTGGGCGTGCGTCGTCTGCGGCTTCCGACGGCACGGAATGGCCGTGCTACGAGGGGCGCGTTCGGTCGGCAAGCCGTTCCGCCGGCTCGTCGATGATCGCAGCGATGAGTGTCTGTTGTGCCACGGCTCCCCCTCAGGGCGCCGCGTCCTCGAAGGGCGCGCACACCATCGCCGTCGCCGGCGCCACCCCTGAGTCTGCGACGAAGCGCGCAGCCATGTCGGGGAACGAGCCCGGGATCAACGCGCAGGTCGCGTTGCGTCCGTCCACCCGCTGAACGCACATGCCGGTCTCCGGTCGGCTCGGGTCCTCGACGCAGAAGGTGGATGCGTATCCCGCGCGGTCCGGGCAGTAGCCCGCGCACTCCGTCGAGCAGAAGCCCGCCTCGTGGCAGAAGTAGCCGTCGGCGCCATCGCCGCAGTCCGCGTCCGAGTCGCACGCGTCGCCGACGAATCCCTCCAGGACGGGCTCCTCGCGGGGGCCCACGCTGTCGCCATACACGAGCGGCTCGCCGACCGCGTAGAGAGCCGGCTCGTCACCGACGTCCACCCGCTCGCCGTTGGCGTCGAGCTCGACCTCCTGCTGGATCGTGACCGGCGTCGACGGGTGCGTTCGCACGGCCGTGAACAGCTCCACGATCTGCGTCTTCTCCATGCGCATGCACCCGTGGCTCACGTAGTCGCGTCGCAGCGGGTTGGTGATCGGACCGTGGAACCCGTAGGTGTTGTAGCCGCGGCTGTTCTCGATGGTGAGGCGCAAGAAGGGGTAGCCCTCGAAGTACTCCGGGTCCCAGCGGTTTGGGATGTACCACCAGCGGTCGGCGGTATCGGGGCCGGTCTCGTAGTGACCGGTGGGTGTGATGCTGCGCCCGTTTCGTCCCAGCACGCCGGGACCGACTGGGTACACCCGGTTGAAGCCCGTGGCGCGATCGAAGAGGTGCACCGTCAGCCCTTCGAGACTGACGACGATCTCGGGGCGCGACAGCTCCGGCAACTCGGGCGTCAAATAGGGAGACGGGATGTCGGCCTTATCGAATCCAGGCGGCGCATCCCGGCGGCCCTCGTCGAACGAGGCGCCCTCGAAGTAGTCGGGCGACTCGAGATCCACCGGGTCCGCGGTGTCGGCGGAGCAGCCGATGAGGAGCAGACACATCAGCGTCGAGGCGAGTCGCATGACCTCCGATCTAGCAGAAGCAGCGTTGTGTGTCGCGGCACCGCGGACCTCGGCGCACTTGGGGAGTCGGAGCCTCCTCAGCGACCGTGCGTGAGCGTTTCCCACGCGATCTGGATCCACACCCCGGTCGGACGGATCGACTCGAGGTAGCGTGCCGTCTCTGGCATGGGGACACCCCGCAGGGTGCCGGCCCGGTGGCCCACCTCGTAGGTGTACTGCGAGCCGTTCGTGAAATCGAGCTCGCCACCACACAGGGTCGAAGGGATCGCAGCGCCGTTGAGGTAGGCGGTGTGAAACTCGAACCCCTTGGTGATGCGCTCCTGCTCTTCGGAGAAGAGGTCGACTCCCTGCAGTTCGGCCGTCTCAGCAGCGTTGACCATCGAAGCCAGGCCGATGGCGACATGCCCGAGGTCCCTGCAGGTTTCCTGACAGAGGCCGTCCGTGAAGTCGCGCTGGCCGTGCCAGAGGCGGTTCCGCGTGCTGACGTCCCCGGGTGTGGCGCCTTCGGGGAGCACGGGGAACGGGCCGTCCGACTCGAGGTAGACGTACGCGGGAACGCGCCGTCGCCACATTGCAACGGCGCGCTCGAACAAGGCCTCGTCTTCGAGGAACACCGCGGCGCCGAGCGTGCCCTCGATCATGGAGAGTTCCCAGTTCCCGTTAGTGTACCACGCCGTCCCGTCCGCAATGAGCGGCAGGAACACGTCCCGGAGCATCGTCTCGAACTGCGCGATGCCCGCCGCCGACCAGCGGTCACTGGTGTAGCGCATGATTTCGGCCGCACGGACGAAGACACTCGAGGTCCATGCCGCCATGAGAGGCGCGTTCGAGTTGGTGTGTGCGCGCACGGTGGACGCCCAGGCGTCGAGGATCGCAATCGCGTTCTCGGCGTAGACGGGGTCGTCGGTGATGGTCCAGAGCAGAGCCTGCGTATACGCGGCGTTGGCGTCGCGGATCTCCTCGTCGCACCCGATGTTGGGCATGTTGAACGACCCGCACTCCACCGTCGTGTACGGGGTCGCGCGGTAGTCCCGCGCTCCGTAGCGGCTGTCGCGCGCGCCGACGAACGCCGAGTGCCAAGGCTCGGCGCTGTCTTCGACCCGAGCCGCGATCTCGTTCAGCTGAGCGCGACCCAGCAGGATCCCCGGGTGACGGAAGCCGCAGCCGTCGCCCGTGCGCCTTGCATCCACCGGGCAGCTCCCGCCTCCCCCGCATGTCTCGACGAGGTCGCAGGCGTCGGCAGCCGGACGGCACACCGTGTCGCTCGGGGCCGCGAGGGTGCAGTCCGCGTTGCAGCAGTCGCCGTCGCTCCGATTGCCGTCGTCACAGGCTTCGTCCCCCGACCGAACCCCGTCGCCGCAAGACGCCTCGCCGTTCATTCGAAACGCGCACTGGGTGTGGCCGTTGCCGGTGTCGTTCCAGCTCACCCAGTGGTCCACGAACGGGACGTCAGACTGGGTCGTTCGGAATGCAAAGTCCGACGCCAGCGTCACCTCGGTCCCGTCCGGCGGCATGATGAACACCGAGTATCGGTGCGCTGCGATCTCCGCCTCGATCCTCAGTGCGTAGGTGTCGCCTGCCACGTAGGCGATCTCTTGGTCGGCCCGGTAGAGGTCCCCGTCGCGGACATCGATGAAGCCCGCGTCGTTGAAGCGCACGGCCATGGCCACATCGTCGAAGCTCCCCGCGGTGCCTCGCGACAGGCCCATCAGGCCGTTCATGAGCGCGCTCGCGGGGCGCGCGTTCAAGCGCACCACGAACGTACCGGCTTGAGGTGCAATGGGCTGCCCGTCCCAGCCGTCCGCGATGTCGCGGCAGGCCTCAGGGCCGCCGTCGGAGTCCACTGGCCCGGCGTCACCGCCGTCGGTCGACCCGCCCCCGTCGCTCGGCCCGCTGTCCAGGTGCCCCCCGTCGACCGACGCCTCCGCGTCCGCCATCGCGGCGTCCGCTTCCGGTTCGGGTTCTCCACACGCGGTGAGTGCGATGGCGACGATGGCGAAGAGATATTTCGGACTCACCGCGCCAGCATACGCGGCTTGGCGTGATCGACACGACGCAGAATCGGACGGCGTTCAAGCCCAGCGCCATCCCAGAACAGGACTCTGCAGCCGCTCGACTCGATGACCGGAACTGTCCGGCAGGCCGGATCCCTGGAACAGGTCATGTTTCCCCCTCGAAGTGGCTCACCACGTCGGTCCGAAACGAACTCCGATGCGGCGGCGGTTCCCCTGTGGCGGGCGGCCGGCGCTCGACGACATCATCCGCGGGTCCGCATCCCTCGGTCCGATTTGCGATTCAGAGGCGAGGAGCGAAAACACCAACATCGACTTCGCATCGGGACCGGCACACGATGTGCCGGTGGGTAGGTGAGACCAGCTGCGCGCCTGTCGGCGCTCCATCATTCAACACCAGATGCAAACGAACCCAACGGCAGCGCGAGCGGAGCCATTCTGAGCTTGCTCGCACTTCTCCTCAGCGGTGGCTGCGCACACCATGCGGCCTCAAATGCGACAATCGACGGGGCGAGGCTGGAAGCCGACGAGATGGAGCGCCGCCAACGCAAGCACTTCGACGATTCAGTGCGCGTTTTCGCACCGCACATGGCGATGAGAGACATCGTTCAGTCCTGCGCTGACGAGCAGGGTGGGAACGAGGTCATCGCTGTTCGGATCCGAATGATGGGTGACGGACCCGACGACGAGGTCATGGTGGAGACGTTCCCGTCGGATCCAAACCTGACGGAGTGTGTGCTTGGCTCAACCTCCGAGATGCCTCGGTCCCCCGGTGTCACAAACACGATGATTTCGTTTGATGGAGTGCCGCCGCGAGAGGCCGGGGCGAGCCCCGAACTGCAAGCCGCGGAGGCGTGCCGTTTCCGAGGGGACTCCCGGTGCGTCATCGATACGCTGAGTGGACGCGTCAACGGCCAGCGTGGAATGCACATCCTCATCGACAGCCACCGATCTCTGGGCCAACGCGGAGCCGCCGTGGCGCTGATGCGGGAGTATGCTCGACGTTGGGAACACACGAGTATGGCCGCCCGCTACGCTGGCTACATAGACGCGCATGAGAGAGGCGAAACGCATGGATTCGCATTCGTAACTCTCGGTTTTCAGCATCGATTCGAGTGATGCAAATCGTGTGTGAGCTGCGCTAACGGAGCTCGAGCAAGAAGAGATCACTCCCACCGACGGGGTCGCGTGGCATTCCGTCGCCGAAGGCGGACGTTCCTGTGAAGCGCCCGGTCGCCAGGATGCGACCGTCCGGGTGGGCGACGACTCCGTGTCCACGGTCCTGCATGGGACCACCGTAGAGGTGCCCAAAGATCGTGCTGCCGTCCGCCTCGAATCCCGCGACGAACGCGTCCTGGCCCCCCGCGGAGACGACCGGGCCGAGCCCGAAGTCCACCGTGGTCCCCGCCAGTCCTACGAAGTACGTGCGCTCCCCGGGGCCGACCGAAAGGCCCAGCCCGATTCCGAGTTCGCTCCCTGAGACCAGCCGCGCCCAGCGGTACTCGCCGGACGGCCCGTAGCGAACCACGTAGGCGGAACTCGGCACATCGACCGGACCGTCCCCGAAGTCGACGGTCCCCCCACTGACCTGACCCGTCATCACCACGTCCCCGCTGGCCACGCTCTCGATCCCCCACGCCGCTCCGCCGCCGATCTCCCGCGACCAGCGCGGGTTGAGCGTCCCGTCGAACGCCACCACTGCGAGGCCGTTGACCGTGTCGCCGCCGAAGTCGGTCGGTTCACCGACCGTCACCGCGAGGATCGGCCTTCCTGAGGCATCGACCGTCACGGCACGCGACTGGTCGACGGCGGCCGTACCCCAACCCCGCGAGTCGAGATGAGCTCCCGTCGCGCCGTCGAGATGGATGAGGAAGACGTCGCGCCCCCCGGCGGTTGGAAGAGTTTCGCCCCCGGCCTCGAGGGCGCCCGAGTAGTAGCCCGAGGCCCAAACGCTTCCGTCCGGCGAGATGGCCACGTCGTAGGTCAGATCGGCGTCCACACCGCCCATCGTCCAGTCCCAGCGGTACGCACCGGCGGCGTCGTACGACGCCACGAAGGCGTCCCACATCCCGGCACCAGCTCGGACCCCACCCCCGAAGTCGGTTCCAGCTGAGAAGTGCCCGGCCACGTACACGTTGCCAGCCGAGTCGATGGCGACCCCGCTCGCACGATCCTCCGACGAGATGGCGCTGCCCGCCCCCCGTGACCAGAGGTTCGTGCCGTCCGGAGCAAACGCTGCGACGAAGTGGTCCGAGCCCCCGTTTGAGCTCACGCTCGAGGTGCCGAAATCGAGTGTGTCTTCGAACTGGCCGACGACCACGACGTTGCCGGTGGCCGCGTGCACGGCGAGGTCGTAGCCCTCCTCGTCGCCGTTGCCCCCGAACGGCTGGACGCCCGTCGTCATGCCCGTGGGCGCTGCCGGGATCCCTGCGTCTTCTGTCCCCCCGTCGTGGATCCCTCCGTCCTGGATTCCCCCGTCCTGGAACCCTCCGTCCGGCGCCGGCATCAGCGACTGACACCCCATCTCCGGGAGACAGACCTCGCTGGCCGCACACATCGAGTCGACCCCAACGGTGAAGCACTCGCCACGGCTGCAGCGCGCGCTGGCGCAGGCCGCTTCAGGGGTGGGGCACTCGGCGGTGTCGGAGCAGCTCGCTGGCGGACACGACTCAGGCGTTTCGGGCGTGCAATCGGGCTGCACGCAGCGTCCGCCCAGACACGCGAGCGCGCGAGGGTCCCCGCCCGGCGCGGGGCACACGACGCCGCGGCAGCTGCGCGTCATGACGACGGTGATCGCGGTGGTCGCCTCGAGATCCACCAGGGCGACGCGCTCCAGCTCGACCGCGCCCGTGGCGGACATCAGCTGAACGCGGAGCGTCCAGTTCCCCAGCGGCAAGCCGGACAGCTCGGCCACGCGGAGCCCCTCAGCGAGTTCGTCGCTCGGCTCGAGGTTGGCCGTGACTGACCGCTCCTCCTCGCCGGCGTCCTCGGGGAGGCCCCGAAAGAGCCGCGTCACGACCTGGCTCGCCTCCCGTCCCGGCAGGAGGTCCGACTGCACATTGAGCAGCAAGGTGGCGCGGCCCTCGGTGCACGCAGAGAAGAGGAGCGCGAACGCGATCACGAGGCGAGGCCACACCCCAGGAGCTTCACCCACGCGACGTCTCAGTGTCTACGGGACTCGCGCCGTGCCCGTGGTGGAAGGTCGCGCCGGGTGGAGTGCCCCTACGCGATGTCGATGACGTTGTCCGGCTCCGGGACGCGAGGCAGCCACTTCGTGTCGAGTCTCCCGTCGAGACGGGGGGAGCTCGTTTGAGAAAGTGGGTGTCTTGCAACGTCGCGTCCCCTCGACGGGGTGCCTACGGAGCGGCGTGACGCCTAATTCTGCCGACGCTCGGCGCCCTCGAATACTACCCAGCGACTTTGTGACCTGGGTGCGGACTTCGAGTTCGTCGGTTCCGTCGGGAGCCACAAAGTGGGTGTCTTGTATCGTCGCGCCCCCTTTGTATCGTCGGGAGCCACAAAGTGGGTGTCTTGTATCGTCGCGCCCCCTCGAAGGTCACGACCAACATCGCCCATTTGGGCGCTGGCAGATTCGGAGCCGTAGAGCATCCGGTTCCCCCCCTCAACGAGCAGCGGCGCATCGTCGAGAAGATCGAGGCGCTGATGGCCCGCAGTCGCCGGGCGAAGGAGGCCCTCGACGCCATCCCGCCGCTCCTCGAGCGTTTTCGCCAGTCTGTCCTGGCGGCGGCCTTCCGCGGCGACCTCACGGCCGACTGGCGCGCGCAGAACCCCGACGTCGAGCCTGCCGACCAGCTCCTCGAGCGGATCCGCGTCGAGCGTCGGCGGCGGTGGGAGGAGGACTACCTCAAGAAGCAGCGCGCGAAGGGCAAGGAGCCCAAGAACGACAAGTGGAAGGCGAAGTACAAGGAGGCTGAGCCAGCCGGAGGAGTCCACCGCCTCTTTCGGCTACCCGCTGACTGGACCTGGGCCCTTCTCGGTGAGGTGGCAACGGTGATCGACCCGAATCCGAGCCACCGTTATCCGAGCTACGACGGAGGCACGGTGCCCCTGCTCTCAACGCGGGAGTTCGCTGGGCAGTCTTCTTGGCAGACAGAATCGGCTCCGCTTGTGCCCCACAGCTTTTGGGTGTTCCAGGAAGAAAGATGTCGCTTCGATGAGCGTGACATCGTGTTCGCCCGAAAAGGCCGCCTGGGCTTCGCACGCCGCCTTCCAGCGGTTCGTCAGTTCACTTTCAGTCACACGATGTTCGTGGTCAAACCGGAGCCACCCTTGGGGTCGGAGTACCTGCTTTGGTATCTACGACGCCCTGAGGTCGTGGCGTACCTGCTGCGGGAGATGAACTCCAACACTGGGGTCCCGACGCTCGGGAAAGCGTTTCTTGAGCGGCTCCCCGTTCCGCTGCCCCCACGGACAGAACAGAGCGCTATTGCGGCCCGAGTTCGAGGTATCGATGCTCGCGCTGAGTGCGTGGGAGACGCGGCTGAGGATGGCCGCCGCGTCGCGCGAACGCTCGATGCGGCAGTTCTCGCGAAGGCCTTCCGCGGCGAACTCGTACCCCAGGACCCCAACGATGAGCCCGCCTCGGTCCTCCTTGAGCGCATCCGCGCCCAGCGCCAGGCTGAGAAGCCGAAGAACAAGCCCCGGCGCAAGCGCGGCTCGTAACCCGGCCCGAGGAGAAGGCCGACGAGCGAGAGGCGCTCGACCTCTTCCTCGAGCGCAGCGACCTCGGCATCGACCCCGTCGAGATCATCGAGGGTGAGGCCCCTGACTTCGAGCTGCGCTTCGCGGGCGGCGAGGTGGTGGCCCTGGAAGTGGTGCAGCTCATGGATGGGCCGCTTCGCGCCTGTGTTGCGGGAGGTCGGCGGCTCAAGGCCGCGCTTGTCAGCCGCATGCAACAGGACGTCGCGCGACCACCAAGCAGGTTCTCGGTGATGGCCACGCACGTCCCGTTTCAGTCGACGGCTAGCACATGCGGCGACAGCTTCGGGCGAACGTACCCTCGAGGCTATCAGGACACTCGGTAGCAATGGCCGAGAGACACCCAAAAGATCCCTATCAAAATGAGGGCGCTCCCAGGCCGTCCGGGTTGACGAGCCCGCCAGTGTTCTGCGCGGTCCGGGGCGAAGCATGCTCGGCGTCACGTGCCCACCACGGCGGGGTCGCGAACAATGCCCTGCCTGTGCGGAAAGAAATCGGCTGAAGGCTATCCACTAGAAGGGCTTCGTGGGCACATGGGAATCAGACGGGAACGGTAGCCCCTACCTCACCCGAGAAGATGCCGCGGCCTACGCCGGGGGCCTGTCCCTGAGCTCGTTCAACCGACACGTCGCGCCCAACGTGCGGCAGTTCCGGATTGGCCGACGCGTCCTCTACCGAAAGCAGGATCTCGAGTCATGGATCGACGCACAAAGCCGTACCGCCTCAAGCAGGACCGCCGCACCGGGAACTACATCCTCGACTTCCGGTTCGATGGGCGGCGGCACAGTCTCTCCACGCGCACGGCCGATCCTGGAGAGGCTGAGGCGGTCGCCGACGGCATCTACGAGGACTTCCTCGCCCGCCGAAAACTCGCCGAAGAAGGCATCCGGATAGGCCCGGCGGCCCCACTCGATGAGCTGCTCGCCGAGTGGCTGGCGGACTTCGAGGCCGAGCGGCCGGGCCCGACCGCGACGCAGTACGAGATGTACGCCCGCATCCGGTTCATCCCGTTCTTCCAGAAGCTCGAGCGCATCACCACCACGCGCTGCGACGACTACCGCCGCCAACGCATGGGCGAGGTATCCCGGTCGACGGTCACGAAGGAGCTGAGCGCGCTGCGGGTATTTCTGGCCTGGTGTAAGCGCCGTGGGCTCGTCGAAAGCATGCCCGACGTGCGCTCACCGCCGAAGGGGGTTCGCGGACGCCCGGTCGAGAAGGGCAGGAAGGTCCGCGTGAACCTGTCGCCCGTCGAGGTGGAGGCGATCCTGGAGCATCTGCCTGCCCTTACGCGGAAGGGGCTGCGGCCGCGCGCCTTCTACACGCTGATGGCGGAGACGGCGCTGCGCAGGGGCACGCTGGAGCGCTTGGAGGCCCCCGGTGACTATCGACGAGGACGGCCCGTGCTGAGGATCCGCGAGGAGATCGACAAGGCGCGCTTCGGACGCGAGCTCCCACTCACCCCAAGGGCGCGTGAAGTGCTCGACGAGCTCGTCCCCGCGGCAGGTCTGCTCTTCGGCGCCCACAATTACCGCCGCGTGCTGAAGCAGGCTGCCGTCGCGGCCGGGCTCGAGGAGGACCGCGCCCACCACGTCTCCAACCATGACTTCCGCCACGCGGCGTTGACCCGCCTCGCGGACCGGGGCGGGAGCTTGACCGGGGTCGCGTACATGGCGGGCCACAAGCAAGTCACGACCACGAACCGGTACGTGCGGCCAGGCCGTCAGGCGGCGGAGGAGATGCTGCTCGGCTTCGCAGCCCAGGAAGCAAACTGGAGCACCGATGGAGCACGGGCCTGCACAACGACAAAACCCCGCGTCCTGAAGACAGGAGCGGGGCTCGTCGCAACTGCCCGAGATGATTCGGGCTCTGTTGTTTCTGCGGAAGAGAGGACTCGAACCTCCACACCCTTGCGGGCACAGGAACCTGAATCCTGCGCGTCTGCCAGTTCCGCCACTTCCGCGTGGTCTTTGAGAGCGACGACTTACGCGCTCTCGGGGGGCCTGTCAAGGGACTCGATGGCGGGGCTACGACCGCACTCCGCAAAGTCTGCATACTCTTGCATCGAGTGCGGTGCTCTTGGGTCATGGAGCACGGATCACCCCTGGTATGGACGAGGTTCAGAGTCGGCGTGATTATTGCTGATACCGGGGTGCTTTGATGCAGTCGCGACGAGAAAAGACCGAGGGCTTCACGCTGATGGAGGCGATGGTGGTGGTGGCCATCATCGCGATCACCGCTGCGCTGGCGGCGCCGGGGCTCAGCCGGACGATGGCGGACCGGCGGGCGGGGGAGGCGACGCACTCGATGGTGCGGATCGGCGCCCGGGCGCGCTCGGAGGCGCTGGCGTACGGTCGGGCGATCGCGCTGGTCTACTCGCAGGACTCGACGAGCGCCGCGGGTGACGATGGCTCGGTGGAGATGTGGCGCGGCAACCTCGATCGCTGCTCGGCGAACGACTGGGGGTCGCTCATCACCGCGGACTGCTCAGCCAACCCGCGGTGCGTGGGCATGCTGGACATGGGCGAGTTCGACTACCCGAACCACTCGGTTCGCATGCGCATGGTCGGCGGCACGGCCGGGACGCTCTGCTTCCAGCCCGACGGCGACATGGTGGTGTCGACGGGTGGGCCGTTCTCCGGCGTAGCGCCGGGCGGGTCGGACGCGGTGCGCTTCAACTTCACGCGCCTCGAGAGCGGGACCTCCGCAGGTGTGCAGCGGGCGGTCATCTTTCCGTTCGGTGGCGCTCCGAGGATCTTGCGATGAGCCGCCGAGAGAATCCTGCGATGAGCAGCCGACATCGTCGTCCCGCGAAGGCACTCGGTCGCCGACGTGCTCGCCGCGAGGGGTACACGATCGTCGAGGTGGTCATGGCCATCGGGGTGCTCACGGCCGGCGCGGTGGGGGTCATGGCGCTCCAGCAGGCGGCGACGCGCGGCAACATGAGCGCCCGCGAGATGACGACGGGCACGCAGCTGGCCCAGCGCTGGATCGAGCGCCTGCGCCGCGATCGGCTCGCTTGGACGTCGGGCACCACGGTCACGCCCGTTCCACCGCTTCTTCTCACCAACACGACGTATCTCAGGAACGTGACGCCTGCGACCGCTGCCCCCAGTTGGGTGACCCCGGTTCCGCCCGTCGCGAGCGGAGAGTCGGCAAACTTCGACTTCTACGGCCAGGACACGACGGTCGCCGCAGACATGCACTACTGCACCAATATGCGCCTCGAGTGGCTCTACCCGGGCCGGGCGATGAGGGTGGACGTTCGCGTCTGGTGGGTGCGCCGAGTGACGGGCTCCAACATCGACACGACCGCGGCCGGGCTCTCCGGCTGCGCCGCAGGGCAAGACCCCGATGACCTGACCGGGGACGTGCGGCTCACCATGGCGTACGCGTCCACGGTCGTCCGCTACGTGGCGAGGCGAGAATGAGCCACAGGTATCCACGCTCCGTTCGGCATCCACGCTCCGTTCGGCATCCACGCCCCGCCCGTGCGCGGCAAGCAGGCTTCACGTTGGTGGAGCTGATGGTGGCCCTGACCATCGGTGCGCTGGTGGTTGCTGCAATGTTCTCCATCGGCGGCGCAAGCGCCCGTCACTTCCAAGAGCAGCAGCGGGTCGGCGTGACGCAGCGCTCCGTTCGCCAGGCGATGAACCGCATCCGGCGCGACGTGGCGCGCGCTGGCTATCTCCATGTGCCGCACCACTTGGCTCCCGGGGTCAACACGTGTCCCGCACCGGCGGTCCCGCGCGAGGTGCCGGCGGTCTGGTTCGACGACGCCGACAGCGAAGGGGTCGCGGCGCTCGACGCGATCAACCGCGCCCAGAACGGGGTCAGCGCCGATCGGCTGCGGCTCATCGGGAACTACGCGAGCGGCGACGACTACCTCACGTCCTCCCTCGATGGCGCGGGCGACACACTCTTCCTCCAGACGGACTGGCTGGCGTTCCGGCGCTCGTTCCTGCTGACAGGCGCGAGCGGCACGGTGGTGGACCGGGACCGTTTCGAGGACACGGTCTTCCGACCGGGCTCGATGCTCCGCATCCACGTGCCGGAGACGGGCCGGGAGTTTTTCGTCACCGTGAGCGCGGCGTCGCTCGATGCCACCGGCGCGCGGGCGAGCATCGATTTTCGCCCGGCGCTCCCGCTCGACAGCGAGTGCTTTTCAGGCCTCGGCCGTGGGACGTTGGTCACGCCGCTCTCGTGGATCGAGTACGCGCTCATCGCGTCTCCGACCGACTCCACGATGGAGTCCAACGCGGCGACCGTGACCGGCGCCAACACCTTGTTGGTCCGGCGCGAGCTCGACATGTCCGACGCGACCGGCGCCACCGTGCTCGCCGGCACGCAGCGCACCATCCTCGAGTACGCGGTCAACTTCAACCTCGACTTCATCGTCGACACGAACCTCGTGCCCGGCGCTCCCCCTGTCGTCTCCATTGAAAGCGGTAACGCCGCCGAAGGGATCGTCCAGGCGCGACCGTGGCAGGTGCGCGGGGCCATCGTCTCACTCGCGGCGCGCACCCCTGAGCAGGACGCCCGGTTCCCTTGGCCGGACGCCTGGTCGTCGGCCCGCCCTGCGGCCGCTCCGCTCAACCGCTACCGCGTGTTCGCCGGCCGGCCTGGCGCCGCGCGCGTTCGCTCGCTCGTCACCGAAGTCCAGATGCCCAACCTCATCCCATGAGCGCCATGCCCCACGACACTGCTGAACCCAAGGGTCCCGTTCTGCGACGAGGGCGCCCGCGCCGCCGCCGCGAGGGTGCCGCGATGCTTGTGGTGCTGATGGTCCTCATGATGACCACAGCGACCGCGACCTTCGCCATTCACTCGACCACGGTGGAGATGCGCAGCGCGGGGTACGGCCGTCAGGCGTTGCAGACCGAGTACGTGGCCCAGGGCGCGGTGTTCGCCGGCATGGCGCAGATCGACGCGATCACGCCGCGGGCGGCGTACGAGCAGCATCGCGCGACCACCGTCGATGCGGACACTCCGTACGTCCCGGGCTCCGAGTCGTTTGACCGTGGAACCAACGTGCTCCGCTTTCGCCAGGAGGACTTCGCGACTGCGGCCGGAGTGAACGCGGCGCCGCTCGAGACCAACCCGAGCGCCACGCCGTCGCTGGGCGACCGCAGCATCTACTCGCCGGACTTCTTGATCGACGGCACCGACGTCTACACGTTTACCGCGAGCAGCGCGAGCGGCCCGGCGACCGAGCAGAGCGGCCACAACCCCATGCGCTACTTCCGCATCAATCTGACATCGCGGGCCACCCTCAGCATCAACACGGACACCGTCGATCGCGACACGCGTCTGTCGGGTGACGACCGTGACTTCCACGAGACGATCTCGTTCTCGCGAGCCCAGATCGTGGCTGGACCGGTAGGAGGCCTCTGATGACCCAACGACGACATCTCGCCAATCTCGTGGCTTTTCTGGGTCTGGCGGCGGGTCTGACAACGTCGACGGCGCTCGCGCAGTCCGGCGCCGAGACGGACCCCGACATCCGAGACATTCGCCCGCTCGTCATGCTGCTGGTGGACACGTCCGGCTCGATGGAGCGTGTGAGTCCCGCCCCTCCTCCGGAAACGACTCCGCCGACCCCAGCCGATCCGGCGACTCTCCCGATGTGCGCGGGCTCGCCCCCGGGAGACAACGACCGCAACCGCTGGACTACCGTGCTCGAGGCCCTGACCGGCACGTGGGACGAGTCAGACTACTACTGCACCACGATCGACCGCAGCGCCTACACCGGTGAGCAGGACTGGAACTACTACCTCCCGTACAACGAGCCGCCGCTCACCGCGACGCAGAACCTCGACGGCATCCTCGATTCGTACGAGGACCGTATCAAGTTCGGCTTGATGACGTTCGACGCGACCTACACTTTCACGGACTACAGTCACCCGCTTCTGATGGAAGAGTCGGCCTTCATGGCGCGCTCCGACAACGCCGGTGCATACGGGGGATTCTCGTACGGGGGGCCGCAGCTGCTGATGTACGATGGCTGTCCGGACCGTTTCATGGTGGACAGCGGCGCCCGCAACGCTTCTGCGTCCTCAGGCCGCCTCATCTCCCCTGGGGACGAGACCGCGGACCACACGCTCATCAACGCGCAGATTCAAGATGCGCTTCTTAGGGTAAGGCCGTTCGGGGGAACACCCACTGCGGCACTGCTGCAGGACTTCGAGCACTTCCTCCAAACCGACCCTGACGTCACCACAGACGACCCCTTCTCCGGGTGTCGGAGTCGGGTCGCCCTGTTGCTGACCGATGGTCAACCGGATAGCGACTTCCGAGATCCCCGATACGACTGTACGAGGGTCACCCACGCTGAGGTGGGCATGTCGGCCGACCCCGGTGACCCCGCTCCTGGCTGTCCGTACGGGACCCCCGTTGATATTGCGTCTGATCTCTGCGTGGCTGATGGGAGCGGCACTTGCACTGGTCCCCTCGACGCGCTTTATGTCGTTGCACTCGATGTCGCAGACGCCGACGCCCTTGCGGAGCTGAGGTCGATCGCGATCGCCGGCGGCACCACCGAACCGTACTTGGCGACCGGCTCGACCCTGAGAGATCAGATCTCGGCCGCCATCGACCGCGCCGCGCCCGGCAACACCACGCGCACGCGACCCGCGTTCGCTTCAGGTACGGGTTCGGTGGCGACGGGAGGCGGCTCCACGCAGATGGAGTTCACTGCCGGTTTCGAGGTGGGCGTCGACGGTGCGCCGTGGCAAGGCGTTCTCGAACGCAATGTCTTCACGTGCGACCCTTCCAATGAGCCACAGCCCGAGCCGGTCGCCGAGCGCCTTCGCTTCGACGAGATCCTCGACGCTCGCACTGAGCGACGGCGTCTTCTCACCACGCTGACGACCAACGCGGCGGACATGAATGGGAACCTCATTGGCTCCCAGGCGGCGAGCTACCCTCTGAACGCGACCCAGCCGCCGTCAGCCCAGACGAACCGGGTGGTCGCCGAGTTCAACGCGAGCATCGGTCGCGACTACTTTGGCGTCGCCTCCGTGGGTGACGTCGCGGACACCGTCAGCTGGATTCGCGGTGAGGCGACGACCGAGCGGGCGGACCGCCGCATGGGCGACATCTTCCATTCGACGCCCGTTACGGTCGGCCGGCCGTCCAGCGACATCGCGGATGAAGCCTACAACCTGTTTCGGGCCAGTCCTGGCGTCGCCGACCGCCCCGTGATGGTTTACGTGGGCACCAACGACGGTATCCTGCACGCTTTCGCGGCGACCGATTGGGGAACCAATGGGGAGTTCAAGCCCCCCACAACCGATGGTCTGGAACAGGACAGTTTGGTGGCGGGAGACGAAGCATGGGGCTTCATCCCGCCCGCTCTGATGTCCCGTCTGGAGGGGGCCACCGGGTCCCATCAGATTCTGCTCGACGGCACGCCCGTGGTGAAGGACGTCTACTTCCAGAGGCAACCCAACACGACAGCGGACGCGTCCCTCTACCATACGGTGCTCGTCATGGGGTTCCGCGGGGGATCGCGCGGGTACTTCGCGCTCGACATCACGTACCCGAACGCCCCCGAGTTCCTCTGGCAGTTCACGGGCAACCCAGACACCAGCAGCAGCACGCCGATGGGCGCTTCCTACCCCGAGCCGGCGGTCGGCCAGGTCCTCGTCGAGGTCGACGGCGTGCTTCAGGAGCGCGCGGTGGCGATCATCCCTGGGGGTGAGGGCGAGCTCGACGTGGCGGCTGCGGCGGCTGCGGGAAGCGCTGGCTGCGCACACACAGTCACCCTCTCGCAGACGGTCGGGACAACGAGCCAGCGCACCCGCGGGCGTTGCTGGCAGTCGCGCGGGCGTGTGCTGCATGTGGTGGACGTCGGCACCGGTCAGCTGCTGCGCACGTTCGACGACTCGTTCTTCAATGCCCCGCTGACCGGCTCGGTCGCGATGACGCCTGGGGACGTCGGCTCGGTCGCCCAGCGCGCGTTCTTCACCGACGCCGAGGGCGTCATCTGGGCGCTCGACATGCGCAGCCCGGACCCGGCGGCCTGGGAAGTGCGCGACCTGCACGACATCTTCTGGGACATCCCCGACCGGACCGCCGCGCAGCCGGCCTACTCGGCGCCGCGCATCAGTTCAGACAACGCGGGCCAGCTGGTCGTGATGCAGGCGACGGGTGACATCGACCGCCTCGACAGCGTCGCGTACAACCGAGTCGTCTCGGTCACCGAGACCTTGAGCTACGGCTCCACCGGGGCCCCCGTCTACGGCGGCGAGCTGAACTGGGAGATCCGTCTGCAGGAGGGGGAGCAGGTCACGGGCCCGCTCGAGTTCTTCGAGGGGACGATCTACTTCGCGACCTTCGAGTCTTCCTCCGATCCGACCGACCTCTGCGCGCTTGGCCAGAGCCGGATCTGGGGCGTTTCCTACCTCGAGAACGGTGGGCTCCCCGAGGCGCCGTACAACGACGTGCTTGGGGGCTATTTCCCCACGCCTCAATGGTCAGATGGCCTCGGCGGGTTCGACCATTTCGACGGGCCGTATTCGGACAGCCTCATCCTCGGCGTGAGCATCACGCAGCGCCCCACTTGCGTGACGGGCGACGACGTGGACGACCCGTACATCGGCTCACGCTACCGGGTGGACAGCGTCGGGGGCGGCCAGTTCCAGCTCACTGCGCAGGTCAGCGGCGGCTCATCGGCCTCTGAGGGGGCCATCCAAACCATCACGCAGACCCTTCCGACTCCCGACTCGTTCACGACGATGCGCGGCTTCGCCGGCCAGGTCGACTATTGAGCCTGTGGTTGCGCAACCGTGCTCCGCGCACCGGGTAGGGCTCCTGCGCCAGCCGACTCTCTCGACCGCGCCATGGCTTTCTCGCATCATGCGGTCATGCGGCAACGCGGAACTCGGGGTTGGCTCGTTGTCGGTCTGCTTCTGGTGGGGTGTGGCGATCCGCCCGTCAGCGCGGAAGGCATCGGTTCTCGCATCGAAGAGCCCACCCCTCCGCGGAGGGTCGTCGAGCCATCGCTCTACGATGCCGACGGCGTTCCGCAGCCGTCGGATATCGATGTGGTGGGCCTTGCCATCCCGCGCGGTCTCACTCCGGTGGGGCACGCTCCACCCCGAACTCACATCTACGACTCCGAGGTCCCGGTGGGGCCGCTTCTTCGTTACTTCGGTCCGCGGCTGACGACCGTCGACGTACAGCAGCTTCCTGGGCGCACCGTCTACCGCGATGCCGTCCCGCGGGGGGGCGGGGCGGTGCATCTGGACGTGACCATCCGCAACTCGTCTGCAGGTGCAGCACGCGTCGAGATCGTCGAGCGCCTCCCGCCCGCTCCCGAGGGCGTCGTCATCGACGCGGAGGAGATCCGTCGTCACTTCGAGGAGCAGAGTCGCAACCGCGAGTGAGGCGGCCGGCGGGCCTCAACCGCCCCGCATGCGGAGCACCTTGTCGAACTCCTGACGGAGCTTGCCGGTCTCGGCCGCGGCGGCGCGCTGGAGGAGCGGGGTGATTTCCGCGTGGTCCGCGCGGACGAGCAGATCCTTGGCCGCGTCTCGCTCTCCCCGGTCGCCGTGTCGCAACACGTCGATGAGCAGCTCCGCCGCCTGCACGCTCGGGATGCGCCCGATCGAGCTGAGCGCGGCGCGCCGAACCTCGGGCTCGCTCGACTCGCGGTAGATGCGGCTCAGCGGATCGAACGCGTGGCCGAAGTGAAGCGCGCTGACGGCCGCGAGTGCCTCCTGGCGAACCGCGCGCTCGTCGTCGTTGAGGGCCAGCATCACCAGCACGAAGGAACGCTTGAAGAACAGCTGCCGGACTGCCTTGATGACCGCCGCGCGCACCGTCGCCGACTCGCTCTCGTACATGGCCTCGAGGGGGGCCAGCGCGGCGTAGATCTCAACCCGGCCCAAGTAGGTGGCAAGCGAGGCCAGCGTCTGCTCGGAGAGCACGTCTTCGCCGCCGCCGAGCTGCGCCAATCGACACAGAAGCGCCCGACGACGGGTGAAGTCCGGCCACTTGGCGTCCTGGATGACCTCGCTCATCGTCTCGGCGGCGTCGCCGTTCTGCTCCCACTCGATGACGTCGAGCCGCCAAATCTCCGGGTACGCCGTGTCCATGCGCAGGTAGTCCGGGAAGGACGCCATCGGGCTCATGTCGTCGGGCATCTCGGCGAGGCGATGCTGCAGCCGCCGGTAGCGCGCCTTGCGTTTGTCGGAGAGCGGCATGTCGGCCAGCCGGCCGTAAATCTCCCGCACCGCGGAGTAGAGGCCCAGCTCGTTGAACGCGTCGATGGCCGCGGCGTAGGCGTTCTCCGCCATCTCCGCGGAGCCGCCGTCCGCGAGCGTGCGCTGCGCGGCCGAGACGTGGGTCTCGCCGCCGCGCTTCTGGTAGTGGCGCGCGTAGGGCATGGCTTGCCGCCGCGCGTACTCGGCGGCCTCGCGAAACAGCGTGGCCGCTGCGTGCAGCTCGCCGCGCTCGAGCGCCATCGTTTGGAAGTCCTCGTAGTACTGAAGCACGTAGTACTTGAGGTTGTCCTCGCGGAGGATCCGGATGCAGTTGAGGTAGCCCTCGGCCAGGTTCTCGAACGAGCCCTGCTTCCCGATGGTCATCAGGACCTGGTAGCAGTCGAACGCGCGCTCCCGCATGCCCTGGGTCTCGAAGCCGTCGGCCGCGGCTTCGAGCAGGTGCATCGACTGGATGGTGTGGCGGCGCGCGGCGGCCTTGTCCTTCAAGCGCTGGCAGGCCATGGCCAGGTTGAAGCGCACGAGCCCCTGCGTGTAGGGCTGGGCGCGGAGCCGCGGGTCGTCGGCGAGCCGCTCCCACAAGACCCGCGCCGAGCGGAAGTTGCCTGCGTTCTCGAGCTCGATCGCGGCGTGGCCCAGCCAGCCCGCCTCCTCGAAGTGCTGGGCGGCGCGCTTCGGGTTGCCGGCCACCTGGGCGCAGCGGGCGAGGTCGATCGGTACGTCCGTGGACTGCTGTGCGGCGAGGTCGACCTGTCCGAGGAAGAGCAGGATGGTCGCCGCCGCGCGCCCGCGCCCGAGCGCCGTGTACGCCTGTGCCATCATGCGCAGGTAGCCTTCGAGCTCCTCGTCGATGACGTGGCTTCGGTCGACCAGCGACCACAAGAACTGAAGCGCCTCGCCCGGCCGGTTCTGCTGAAGCGCGCGATTGGCGCGCCGATACGCGTCGCGCTTATCCATCTTCGTCGTCCCAGTCGTCTTCATCGACGTCGAAGTCTTCGAAGTCGCCGTCCGGCGCGCCCGGCGCGAGGCTGTCCCGCCGCCGACGCTCCTCCGGCAGCAGGCTCATGCGGTCTTCCCCGGCGGCGTCGTCGATGATGTCCATCGCGCGTCGCGCGCGCGCCTCGGGCTGCTTGAGCGAGGCCTCGTCGACGACCTGCACGGTGTGAAGGCGCGGGATGTACTCGAGGTCCAGTTCGCCCTGCGACGGGAGCATGAAGATGCCGTACAGCTGCGCCATGGACCGCAGCCGCTCGATCGTATCCATCGGCACGTGGCACTCGGCGTGCGTCAGGATGTAGAGGATGGGCGTGCGGCGTTCGCGCTTGGCCAGCCGCGCCAGATCGTTGGCCAGCAGCCCAAACACCTTGGCGTAGTTCCGCCCGTGCTCGCCCTTGAAGCAGAGCACATAGGGCACGTTTACGCCGCCGTCCGAAGCCCGCTTCTTGGAGCGCGCGTGCTGCGTCTCGTAGAGACGTGAATCGAAGAACCGGAAGTACACGTCCTCGCCGCGCAGGCTGAGCTTCTTGATGAGCGTCAGCGCGAGCCCACGCGCAAACACGGAGCGCTGCCCGCGCATCGACGCGGTCGCGTCCACCATCAGATAGTGGAGCCGCCGGTCTTCCTCGTGCTGCTTCTCGCGCGAGTAGTAGAAGACCTCGTTCTCCATGAAGCGCTGGTCGAACAGATCCTCGTCGAAAGCGAGCTCGCTCAGCATCAACGAGTCGAGCGTGCCGCGCCGCGCGAGCCCCGCGTAGCCGTCGACGGAGAAGGACTGTTGGCCGCTCGCCTTCTTCGTCTCCAGCACGCTGGGCAAGAGATCGAGGCTGAAGTTCACGACGTCGTTCGCCTCGGGGCTTGAGAACACATTGAGCAGGTCGAGCATGCCCAAGGCGCTCGCCGCGCTCGCCTCGGCGCCGAACATGCCGAGCAGCCGGAGCGTGTCCAAGTCGATCTGCTCAACACTGGTGATCAGCCGGACGCGCTCCTCGGCGAGGTGCCCGAGGAAGCGGAGGTCGGCGCTCCGGTCGTGCGCACCGAACAGCCGGCCGAGTTGCGGGTCGAGGTCGCGGTAGACCTCTGGGTCGAGCGGGAGCGGGATGCCTTGAGGGCGACGCCCGGGCCCGAGGTGACGCTCGAAGATGGGGCCGAGGATCTTGAGCAAGAGGACGCTGATCAGCTCGTCCGAGAGCCGCCATCCGCGCGAGCGCTCCATCACCTCGGAGTCGGCGATCTCCTCGATGGTTTCCTTCCAGAACTCCAGCGCCTGGCGCGACGCCGGTGGAAGAGGGGCCTTCTCGATCCCGCGCCGGAGCGAGATGGGCGAGCCGCCTCCGTCCTGCGTCGCGAGCGCGCCGAGATCGTGCACCGCCCACAGCGGCACCGGCAGGCCGACCTTGCTGAGCGCGTTCCGCCAGTGCGCCGCGCGCAGCACCGCCATGGGGTTGTCCATCTGGACGACGGACAGCGCCAGGCCGCCGACTTCTCGGCCCTGCGCGGTCTCGGCGAGCTGCGGGGAGACGGGCATGGGTCAGGGAGTGGAGTTACTGACTGAACTTGCCCGACTGGAACACGTGGCCGAGCAGCTGGTCGACCCGCGCGATGGCCTCCTGCGACGGCTGGGTGCCGATCGCCTGGAGCGCCGCCTTGATCTCGTTGAGCGCCTTGAGCTGGCTGAACAGCTGGATGTCCGAGAGCGGCCGGTCGCCGGTGAGCAGCTCGCGGATGCGGTTGATCTCCGCGACGAGCGCGTCCATGCCGACGTCCGCCGCGCCGAAGCGACGCGCCTCGGGGTGCTCGCGGTAGTGGGCCTCGAGGATCGGGCCGACGACGCCATCGAGGATCTCGGACTGGTCGAGGTTGTTCCAGATGTGCCGGAGGATGAAGAAGTCGCTCGCGTCCGGGGCGGGGCGTCCGTCGAGCATCGCGCTGGCGGCGAACAGCTTGAGCAGCTTGATCGCGCGCCGGTCGGACATCGACACGCCTTCGGCGCGGATCTGGAAGACGAGCCCCTTGTAGGTGCTGAGGAACTGCTCAGGGAAGTTCCGCATGCGCTCGGCGAAGTGGCCCTGGAGCGCGTGAAGATCTTGCGCGTTGAGCATCGGCTGCATCGCGTCGTAGGAGCCGCTGAGCTTGCTGACCTCGTGCTGGAGCCCGCGCTGGAGCAGGTCCTGGAAGTGGTAGCTGTCGAGGTTCTCGCTGCGCACGCGAAGCAGGAAGCGGTCGAAGACCGCCATCAGGTCTTCGTCGTTCGGGACCTCGTTGGACGCGCCGAAGGCGCTGATGAGCGGGGTCTTCCAGACGTTGCCGCCGACCGTGTAGACGCGCTCGTTGAGCACGCTGAGCAGCGAGTTGAGGATGGCGCTGTTGGCCTTGAACACCTCGTCGAGGAACACGATCTCGGCCTGGGGCAACATGCCGTCCATGCGGCGCTGGTAGCTGCCGCTCCGGAATGCCTGGATGTCGATCGGGCCGAAGATCTCGTTCGGCTCGGTGAAGCGTGTCAGCAGGTACTCGAAGTACCGAGCGTCGATGAGCTTCGCGAACATCCGAATGAGCGCGCTCTTGGCGGTGCCGGGCGGACCGATGAGCACCATGTGCTCGCCGGCGATGGCCGCGATGAGCATCAGGCGGACCGCCTCGCTCTTGCCGAGGAACGAACTCTCGAGCTGACGGGCGACCTGAGAGAGCCGCTGAATGGTCTGGGCGGGGGCCGTCACGGGCGAATCTCCATCTGAGGCGTGTCGAGGGGCTGGCCCGAGGTCGGGCGCTGGCATCGGGCGACGAGGGGAATGACCTCGTCGAGGATGCCGGGAGGCAGAGCGGCGGAGAGGCGCGCACATCGCTCCTGCACCACACCGCGGTCGGACATGTCGAAGGCGCGCACTTCGTCGATCATGGTGTCGTCGGCGAAGAACGCGGGCAGGACCGCGGCGTAGCGCGCGGCGTCGGGGTCGCTCAGGTCGAGCTTGTCGGGGAGGGCCGGGCCGGGCACGTCGAGCGTCGCGGTCATCTGCACTTCGAAGCAGAGCGCGAGCGCGAAGAAGAGGTGCGAAGCCGACGTGTGCTGAAGGCCCTCGTCGCCGAGCGCGCGCCCGAGCCGCGGCGCCGCGTGCCACTCGCCGCGCTGCACGATCGAGCGCGCTGCCCCACCACGGATGCCGTCGTCGCTGAGCACCGACAGCGTCGCGAGCCCGAATCGGAAGTCGTCGCAGAGTTCGAGCCGCAGAAGCTCCGTGACGGGCGAGCGGCTCAGCAGCGCGCGCAGGCGGCCGCTCAGATCGGTGCCCTCGCGCTCGTCCATCTCGGCGAACAAACCCGGTACGTCGACCAGGCGCTCCGTCTCGTCGAACTCGATGCCGAAGAGTGGCTTCGAGAACATGTTCCAGTCGATGGGCCGCCCGAAGAAGCGGTACGTGTACGCCCAGCTCTTGGCGACGATGTCCCGTCGGCGGAGCGCCGGAAAGGCGTCCATCAACGCGTGCCGCGCGAGCGCCGAGGCGCGCGACGTCGGCGGCTTCACCTCGGCGATCATCTCGTCCACCCACGCGAGCACCTTCTTGCGGGAGCCGCGCGCGAACGTACGGTCCAGCTTCGGGTCGGTGACCTGGAGCAGGTTGTAGGCGGACATCGCGAGCAGCAGCAGATCGCGGTCCGGCCATGGCACGGTTTCGAGGCGGGCGATCTGGCTACCGTGCCGGTGCAACAGATCGAAGATCTCACCGTCGGTCGTCCCGTCGAGCGCGCTCGTCAGGCAGAAGTGATGGATGGCCCCCGGCGCCATAGGCTGCGCGACTTTGACCTCGCCACCCGCGAGCAGCGGATGGACGAAGTCGACGACCAGCCGGTCGTAGTCGCGCTGGAGCTTGTCCGTCTCCGCGCTCACTCGTCACCTTCGGTGGGCGGCTTCACGTCGAGGTTCTTGCCGCCGATGCCCCAGAGCGGGAAGCGTCGGACGTCGCCATACTGCATGAGCGGCAGCGGGGGGTCGACCCGGTCGGGGGCGTCGGCGTGCACGACCATCGCCTCGACCTCGCGCAGCACTTGGCGGGAGACCGGTCCAAACGCGGCCTGCGGGACGACCCTCGGGGTCCCGTCGCCCTCGGGCTCGAAGAACACATGGCCGCCCTGGCGATCGGAGACGAGCGACTCGAGCACCGAAGGCGCGACCGCAGGCACGAGCGTCATGCCCGCCGGCACGTAGATGCGGCTGGCGACCTCGGTGTAGAAGACCCCGAGCGGCACGCCCTCGATGCCGCCCGCGTCGAGCAGGTAGATGCGGTCGCCGCTGATCGCCATGCGGAGCGACGAGAGCGTGCGTGGCGGCAGGGCGTAGAGCATCCGAGCGAGCCACGCGCGCTGCTCGGTGGGCACGACGCTCGCGACCACGTTGCGCCACGGGGCCATCGTGGCGTCGAGCCGTAGCGGGAGGTCGAACCGGAGGTCGTCGTTGCGCCCCGCGCCGCTCTTCGTCGGGCCCGCCTCTTCGAGGTGGATGTCGTTGCGCACGAGGGATCGCACCGCGGCGAACGGCGGGGCCGGATCGACCACCAGCACCTCGCCGCCACCCTGGAACAGCGTCAGCGCTTCGTCGTCGAAGATGCTCTGGCAGCTCTCGAGCGCGATCGGATGCCGGAAGCCCCGCTCGACGGCGAAGCTGCCCCCGAGCGGCTCGAACACGTGCACCCCGGGGAGCGAGGTCATCAGCTCGACGATGCGCGGCGGCGCGTCGCTGACCTCGAACAGATAGAGGCGCCGGTTGTTGTCGTCGAAGGCCGATTGGCTGGGCCACTCCGCCATCGCCGCCCGTGCCCGCACCTGCCAGCGGAACAGGTAGCCGATGAGCGCGCCGCCGATCCCGACCTCGGCCGTGGCGAACAGCCGCCCGCTCGGCCCTGTGCGCTCGGACGGCGGCTCCCGAAGCGGCTCGAGCTTCATCACGAGTTCACGGAACGCCAGCTCGCGTTCGAACGCGTACACCTGCCGGAAGCTGTCGTGATAGAGCACGGCGTCGGCGCGCTCGTCGAGCAGCTCCTCGATGTCGTACCCGAGCGGACTCGCGGCGTCGCGGTACTTCACGAAATGCCGGGACGTGCCCGTGAACACGAGGCCACCCGCGAGCTTGGCCACCGACGCGACCCGGTCCATCCGGTAGGACGACTCCGCCGAAATAGTGAGCAAGATCTCCCGGGTCTTGAGCGGCGTGACGACACGCCGGAGGCTCAGGCTGGGCAGCAGCTCGTCGAGAGAGCCCTCTTCGCCGTACGCCCGCAGAAACGCGACGAGCCGGTCGAGCGAAGGGAAGAGCACGACGCCCTTCTGGCCGAGCACGACCCCCCGCGCGTCAGGGGAGACGCCAGGAGTGCGGAACCGCGTCTGATGGAGAGCCGCCCGTTCGAGCACGCGCGCGAAGGTAGCACAGACAGCGCGTCGCGGATCGGCATGACGTGGGTACTGCGGCTGGAAAACGGGCGGGGGCTGCTATGCTCCGGCGCCGAACGAAAGGTCTCTGTACGATGAGCGCGCTGGATGCGATCTCCACCGATGCCCGCGAAGTCCTGCTC
The DNA here is from genome assembly GCA_045106715.1 of Sandaracinaceae bacterium. Taxonomy (GTDB): domain Bacteria; phylum Myxococcota_A; class Polyangia; order Polyangiales; family Sandaracinaceae. Next base: position 26,336 of record JBGCFC010000097.1, on the reverse strand, counting down.
GAGGCGCTGATGAGCGTCGCCTGGGCGGATCGGACCCTTGCGGATGAGGAGCGAAAGGCGGCCCAGGCCGCGGCGATGGGACTCGGGCTGGTCTTGCCCGGGGACCGCGACCTGACCTCCGTCGACCGAAAGCCCGTGCCTCCAGAGTCGCTCGACGTCAGCAAGCTGAACGCGCGCGACAAGGAGCTGGTGTTCCTTTGCGCGTCTTGGATGGCGATGGCGGACGAGGTCGAGGACCCGGAGGAGACACACGTGCTCGAGCGGCTGCAGGCCCGCTTCGAGATCCAGGAAGAGCGCTCGGCGTTTCTCAAGCGGCGCGCGGGCCGGCTCCGTGAAGCGCAGTCCGAGACGACGTCTTGGTGGCGTGCGTTCAACTCGCTCGTCGTCCAGGCGGCGAAGGCCCTGAGCGAGAAGGACTCGGTCCTGCCTCCGTCCGACACGCCCGACACGTGAGCCGTCGTTCACGACAGCCGCGGTGGCGGTTTCAGCTGGCTCCCGTGGGGTTGTGCGGGCTCTTGGCGCTGTCGCCGGTGGCCTACGCGCAGGACCCAGGAAGCTCGCCGGCGGAGGCCGAAGAAGAGGCGACCCCGTTCGAGACGCGGGCCCGGGCGCTCGAGTCGCGAGCGGAGCGCTTGCGTGAGGGGCGAGGCGCGGAGACGAGCGCCGACGCGGTCGGGCATGCGCGCCGGGCGCTTGCCGAAGCCCGTAGGCTTCGAGCGTCGCGCCCGCAGGCGGCGGACCGTGCACTCGGGATCGCTGACGCGGCGCTGCGTCTCGGAGAACGGCTCGCGGCCCGGCAGGACGCGCGCGTGGCGCTGACGGAGGCCCGCGCGCGGCTGGAGACGGCCCGCCGGCGTGCGGCGGTGGCGCGTGAAGCGCTCGAGCGGGCGATGGTCGAGCGGGACGCCGACACACCATGACGTCGCGGTTCGGCTTCGGGGTGGTGCCCTCCGTTCTGTTGGGCGCATGCGCTCTCGTGGTGGGTGCTTGCGGCGGCGGCGCCCGAACGAGCGCCGACTTGCGCTCGCAGCTCGCGGAAGAGTCGGTTCGCACGCTCCGCGAGCGCGCTCCCGACTTGGTCGCCGGCGTGGATTCGGCCCTGGACGCGGCGGACCGAGCCGACCAGTCGGGCGATCGGGAGGCGGCCGCCGATCACGTCACGCGCGCGCGGTTGCTGCTCGACGCCGCCCGCGCGGAGGCGGCGCGCATGGAAGACGACGACGCCCGTCGTGCGCTCGAGACGCAGATCGCCGAGGTGCTGGCCCGCGCTCACCGGGACGAGCGTGCGCGGGCAGAGATGAGCCGTGCGCGGGTCCGTGAGGCGTCGGCCGCCACGGCCAGAGAAGAGGCGCAGCGGGCGCTCGCGCAGGCGACCGCGGACGAAGGGCGGCCGGGCCGTCGACGCCGCGTGACCCTCGACGAGACGTCCGACGTGCGACGCGGGGCGGCCGCGCTCCGGGAGCGGGCGGGGTTGTTGTTGGCGGCGGCGTTGGCCCTCGGGGCTCCCGAAGCCGCCGGGGAGCCGGTGGAGGCCGCGCTCCGCGCCTCCCGCGCCAGCCGCGACCCGCTCGAAGCGCTGCAACACGCCGATGAAGCACACGCGGCGGGGATGCGAATGTTGGGCGCGGCGCGCGCGGGTCGAGAGGCTCCGGGACGCGATGGGGCGAACGCGTTGGCCGAGGCCGCCGAGCTGGATCACTTCGGTGTTCTGACCTTGGACGGGGGCGTCGCGGTGGAAGCCACCGGCATGTTCAGCGGCTCGGGAAGCGCGCTCTCGTCGGTGGGGCGAACGCGCGTGTCACGCCTCGCGGTGCTCTTGGCGGCGCACCCCATCGGGCCGGTCCAGGTCCAGGTCCAGGTGGCGCGCGCGGGCAGCGCAGGCGAGCGGCTCGCGACCCAGCGCGCCGAGGCCCTCGTCCGGGCACTGGTCGCCGAGGGCGTGGACGAAGCGCGCCTCACGGCCCGGGGCCTCCCTCCCGCGATGGCGGCCGATCCGCCTGCCGACGCCACCCGAGTCGTGTTCCTCTCCTACGTCCCGTGACCGCGACCATGGACGACGGGCCCGAGCTCGCTCCGGTGGGGACTTGGGGCCGCTACGCGCTGCTCGGGCGGATTCGCTCCGGGGCGATCGAGACGTGGCGCGCGCGGGAGGAGACCAGCGTCGGAGGGCTCCGTGACGTGGCGCTTCACCGGGTGATGCCCGGGGCGTCAGGGGGCTCGCTGCTCGCCGACGCGCGCCTCGCAGTGCAGGTCAGCCACCCGCACCTCGAGCACGTCTACGACTACGGCGAGGTCGACGGCATCGCCTTCGTGGCGACGGAATGGAACCCGGGGGTCTCCCTCGACGCGCTGGTGTCGACCCTCGGCGCGATGTCGCCCCCGCTGGCCGCACGCGCCGTGGCGGACGTCGCCGCCGCGCTGCACACCCTGCACCGCGCGGATGATGCGCTGGGCCGTCCGTTGGAGATCGTCCACCGGGGCGTTCGCGCGGAGACCGTGCACATCGGGCTGGACGGCCGGGTCACGCTGCGCGGCCGCGTGCCCTCGGGGGACCTCGCGCCACAGAGCCCCGAGGAATGCGCGGGGCTCATGACCGACGGACGGGCGGACGTGTTTGGTCTCGGCGCGGTGTTCGTCGAGGCGTTGACCGGGAGCGCTCCATTCCGTCGCGAGACCGCGGACGCCACACGCGAGGCGATCGAGTCACAGGCGGTTCCCACCGTGGGCCACGGCCTCGATGAACTCGCTCGCCGCGCCCTCGCCAAGGACCCGGACTCGCGGTTCGAGAGCGCGGGGGCGCTGGCGGTGGCGCTGGAGCGATGGCTCGCCGAGCAGGGGCACACGGTCGAGCAGCACGCGCTCGCCGGACTCGCGACCAACGCGGTCCTGCAGCTGCCCGTGGAGCTAGACCGCGCGGCGTCGGTGGCTCCTCCGCGCAAGGTGGAGGCCCCCACGCTGGAGACCACCGGGCCGCCGGACCGCCCTTGGAACCTGATCTTCGGACTGGCGCTTCTTCTGGTGGCGGGAATCCTCGCGGCGGTGTTGTTCGGGCTCGATTGATTCTGCCCGTGTCGGTCCGCGCAGGTGGCGGAAGAAAAGACGTGTGCTTACGTAGTCTCTTCGAACCCCTGACTCGTACGGAGATGGATGCGTTTGCACCGGCTCGCTCCCCTGGTCCTGGTCTGCCTCGCCTCCGGTTGCGGAGGCGACCTCTGTAGCGAAGATGCGCTCCGGGATGCGCTCAACACCGCCCCCACGGGCACGCGCGTGGAGGTCGGCGACTGCGAGGTCGACACCGCCAGCGGGCTGACCGTCCCGTCGGGGGTGAGCCTGGCCGGCTCGACGCCATCGAGTGCCGTGGTCGCCAGCGGGCCCGTCGCGCTCGCCTTGTCGTCCGGTGCCACGCTCGAATCCCTGCTCGTGCGCGCGGCGTCGGCCGGGGTCTCGGCCTCGGGCGGGAGCGTGCTTCGCGACGTGACGATCGTCGGCCCGGTCACCGCCGACAACGCGGAGACGGTCGGGGCGGCGGACGGGGACCGCGTCGGGCTGCTCGTGCGCGACGCGGACGACGTGGTCTTGGAGCGCGTGTCCGTCTCCGGCTTCGCGGACCTCGGGGTGGCGGTGGTCGACTCGGACGCGGTTCGCTTCTCGGACTCCGAGATCACCACGGGCCTCGGTGCCGCGCTTCTGGTTCGTGGCGGCTCGGTCGACCTGAGCGGGGTGGGGATCCGCGGCATGTACCAAGGCGGCAGGCTGCTGCCCGTGTTCGGTGCGGTGTTCCTGAGCACGGCGATCACGTCCAGTGCGCTCGACGTCTGCGACAACGAGGGGGTGGGGGTCTTTCAGGACGGCGGCACCGCGGTGCACCGGGGCCTGCGTGTGCACGAGAACGCGCTCGCCGGGGTGTGGACACAGCGCGCCACGGGCTTCGAGGTGAGCGAGACGTCGTCCATCGTCAGCAACGGCGGGGCGGGTCTCGTGATGATCAATCCGATGGGGTCCCACATGCTGACGGACCTGGTCGTGCGCGACACGCGGGAGATCCCCGAGTCTCGCGGGATGTTCGCCTCCGAGGGTGTCGCGGATGGCGTGCACCTCGTGGCTGACGACACCAGCTCGCTTCGGGTGATGGGGGTGGAGCTCGATTCGAACGCGCGCTCGGGCATGCTGCTTCATGTCCGGGGGGGGATGGTCGACGTCGCCACCCTCGTGGATGTGACCGCTGACGCGGAAGGCGCGGCGGTCGGGGTCACGGCCCAGACCCCTACAAGGGCAATCCCCTCCGGCGCGTGGGATGCCGATGTGACCCGGACGGGGGCGGCCCTGGCGAACGACGTGGCGCCGGACCTTCTGGACATCTTTGGGATCGTCGAGCCGATGGGGCTGCCTGCGCCCCCTGAGTAGACTCAGCGCTCCAGGGCGCCCGCCAGCAGCACGCGGTGTGCCTTCACCTCAGAGAGGAAGCGCTGTCGCCACTCCTCCTCTCGAATGAGGGCGGCGGACTCGAGCAGTCGACGTTGTCCCTCCTGTCGGATGCGCGTGGCCTCCTCGACTCGGCCTGCGGCCTGCAAAGCAGCGATCCGGGCTACATAAACCTCCGCCTCGTCTTCCTCGAGCCCTCCCGTCGCCATGGCTTCTGCCAAGGCGCGCTTCGACAGGGAAAGCGCACGCTCAACGTCGCCACCGGCCAGGTACGCCCGTGCGGCCGTCGACCTCGCGAGCGTGGAGACCGCGCCCTCCGCTTCATCCGCGATGGCCTCCGCCTCCACTGCGGCGATCAAGGGCCGTTCGGTGACGAGGATGCGTGTCTTGTAGAGCCGGGCGGCGTTCGCCAGGCGCCTGTCTTCGCTCGCGTTGGCCAGTTCGAGGGCCCTTGCGAGTTCGGTGTTGGCTTCCGAGGGCCGTCCTAGAGCAGTGAGAGCGTAGCCCAAGTTGGCGCGTGCGTAGCCTTCCGAAATCCGGCGGCCACTCCGCTCGCAGTTGCGAATGCCGACTTTCAACGCCTCCACGGCGGCGGCGTATGCGCCGAACCGATTCAGCACGTCCGCCAGGTTCAGCTCCGCTCCCGCGGCCCGCCGGAGGTCTCCCACCTGCCGATGGAGTTCGGCCGCCCGCGCGTACGCCGCCCGCCGCGCCCCGAGGTCGCCGCGTGCCGTCGCCAGCTGCGCTCGCCACGCGGCCGCGTAGGCACGCACCGCCAACTCGCACTGCTCTGCGATCCGTTCCGCTTCGGCGAGGTCGACCTCCGCGGCGCCGAGGTCGCCGGCGTAGATCTGAACGAAGGCTCGCCTCCCCAGGGCCATCGCCGAGGCCGACGTGTCGCCTGCGCCGTGCGCCGAATGAACGGCCTCGGTGGCCATGGCCATCGCCTCCTTCGGGCGCCCACTGCGCTGCAGCCAAACGGCGAGTGCGCTCTCGGCGCCAGCCCGATCGGCGTCACTCCCGCTGAGCATGCACGCCGTCTCGAGGTGTGCCTCCTGCTCGGGGAGCTGCCCCAGCGCGTCGTACGCCTCGGCCAAGGCGCGGTGAAGAGGGAACAGCAGCGTGTCCGGCGGACCGAGAGAGAGCGCCTTCTCCCCTGCGTCGATCGCTTCCCGCGCCTGGCCCTGTGTCGTGGCGAAGACGGCACCGGTCGCGTATCTCTCCGCTGCCCGAGGGAGACGGCCGCTCGCCTCGAAGTGAGCCGCGGCTTCGAGCGCGGCTGCGTCGTCGTCACCGAGGCCGCGCGCGACCTCCAGGTGCAGCTCTCGTCGGCGAACGTCGGCCACCATGCGGTACGCGACCTCCTGCACCAACGGGCTGCGAAACGCGTACTCGCGCCGGTCACGACCACGGCCCCGAGCCAGGAACGTGCCGTTGCGGGTGAGTGCGCCGAGGCGTCGGTCGAGGTCTGCGAGCGCCGCGTGCGGGAACAGGAGGGCGAGCTCGGCCGGCGAGAAGGGACGGCCCAGCACCGCGGCGCGCTTGCAGAGGTCCTTGTCCTCGATGGCCAGCCGATCGAGGCGACCCTGGATCGCGGCTTCGATGGTCTGCGGCAGCGGCAGCGTGTCGTCTGGATCTCCCTGGACAGCGAGCGTCAGCATGATCTGCTCGACGAAGAACGGGTTGCCGCCGGTGTGTGCCGTCAGCTGCTCCACTCGCGCCGCGTCCAACGGCCGGCCTCCGATGGCGCCGGCCAGCTCTGCGACCTCCGCCCGAAGGAGACCGCGGAGCTCCAGGCGCAGATCGATGCTGCGGACCGTGTCCGGGAACCTCGTCTCGAAGTCGGGGCGCGCCGTGCAGAGCACCATGGCCTCGGCGTCGAGCTCCGTCAGGACGTCCTCGAGCACCGAGAGCGTGACCTCGTCCGAGCGGTGGAGGTCTTCCAGGACCATCACGAACGGGCCCTGGTCCATCACGCCGCGGAGCCAGTCCATCATCGCGATGCGGAGGCGATCGGCCATGAGTTGTGCGTCCTTGCGCGCCGCGGACAACGCCTCGTTGGCTTCCATCGGGACGCCGAGCAGGACGCCCAAAAAGGGGGCGTGCTCGGCGGCGAGCGCGGGCGACATGACGTCTTCGGCGAGCACCGTGACGGCGCGACGCTGCGCCTCCAGAGGCTCCTCGAGGTTCACCGGAGGGAGGCCCCGTTCGTGGGCATACGAGCTCATCAGACCCTCGGGCAGCACGGGTCGGGTCACCTGTCGTTCGCAGCGGCTCGACAGGATGAGCGGGGGCTCGGGGAGCATGTCTTCCAGCAGCCTCACGAACGCCTGCGTCAGGCGTGTCTTGCCGATGCCGGCCGGGCCGGTGGCCAGGACGACGGTGGCGTGCTGCTCGTAGAACGAGGCCTCGATCGAGCGACGAAGCTGGGACAGCTCGGCCTCGCGTCCGAGCAGCGCTCCGGGAGGCGGGGTGAGGCTCGCGGCGATGTCACCGGTGGTGGTGGCGTGCCGACGCAGCAGCTCGAAGAGGCCTTCCGCATGGCGCACGACCTCATGGGTGGGACCGAGCGCGCGGGCAACCTCACCGCTCAGGGCGACGCCCTCCAAGCCGGCCTCGCAACCACGTCGGGCCTCGTCCAGCACCGTTCCGCTGATCCCGGTGTGGCCGCTGTAGGTGGCGCGCCCGGCGGCGATCGAGATCGAGGTGGCGCTGCTGCGTCCGGCGAGCGCGGCGCTCGCCGCGGACTCGATCTCGTCCCCGTCCCACGCCTCCGCGCCAAACACCCCGATGCCTTGTCCTGACGGCAGCGGCAGAAACACCCCCGCGCGGTCTTCGACCCGCTTGGCAAGGCCGTCATCGACGATGCCGGTGGCCATGAGAACCGCCACGAGGCGCGCTTCGCCAGGCGTGATCGACGCGTTGACCGTCGGCACGACCTCGGTCGCGGCGTCTACCCGCACGTCCGGCTCTTTCGTGGGCGCCGTCGCCCGGAGTGCCTCCGCGAGCGCGCGCCCATGGGGGAAACGATCGGCGGGTGACGGCTGGAGGCACCGATCGACCACCGCGGCCAGGTTGGGCGCGATGTGAGGGGCGACGAGCCGGAGCGGTGAGGCGCGCTCGGCGAGGATCGCCAACATGGTCGGCAGGATGTCACCACGGTCGAACGGGTGACGCCCTGACAGCATCTCGTAGAGCATCACGCCGAGGGACCAGACGTCGCTCCGTCCATCGACGCCCGCCTCCCCGCGGGCCTGCTCCGGGGAGAAGTAGGCGACAGTTCCGACGGTCCCGCCCTCGCGGGTCAGGCGCGTGTCGCGGCTGACGACCCGCGCGATGCCGAAGTCGAGGACCTTGGTGGTCCCGTCCTGGCACAGGAACAGGTTCGACGGCTTCACGTCACGGTGCACCACGCCGACCGCGTGCGCGGCGCCAACACCTTCCGCTGCGGCTTCGACGATCGCCACCGCGCTGCTCACGGAGAGGCTTCCCGACTCCATGCGCTCGTCGACCGGGACTCCATCGAGGTGTTCGAAGGCGATGTAGGGCAGATGACTGATCGGGTCCTGGCCGGCGTCGAGCACGCGAACCACGTTGGGGTGCGTGAACCGCATCTGCGCTTCTTGAGCGAATCGGACGGCGGCGGTGGGCGACCGCTGAATGGCCTCGAGCCGCATCAGTTTGACGGCGGCCCTCTCGCCGTCCGGACCGACTCCCGCGTACACCACGCCCATCCCCCCTTCGCCGAGCACGCGCTCGATGCGATAGGGGCCGACCATGGTCGGGATCGTGGGGAGCATGGCGGGAGGATCATCCGGCCAGGGGGCGCAGGCAAGCCCGCGCGTGTTCGGCGATGCGTGGGTGCTTCTACCCGCCGGTGGGGGGCACACTCGGGAGCTGGCTAGCCGGGATGGTGCGCGATGCGCTGTCGAGATTGCGCTCGTTTCGGACGTAGGTGACGCCACGCTCGATGCGGCCGACGTCGAAGTCCTCGACCTGGACGCACGCCCCGATCAATCCGTCGGTCACGCGCCCCTCGACCAGATCCAACTGTCCGCCCTCCGCGACCTGAACGCCGCACAGAGGCGAGCCCGCGATCTCGAACGACGAGCCCGTCACCGCCGCACCGCGATACACCCCGATGCCCGTCCCGCCGGGCTCGTCGGGGCAGCTCACCGAGGCGCAGTCCTGCGGTTGGGTGTCGAGGATCCGCGTGTTCGTCAGCGTCACTCGCGCGCGTTGGTCCGCAATGATCGCGGTGCTGCGGTTGTCCGTCAGGAGGGCGCGCTCCACGTCCACTTCGACCCCCTCGCCCACGACGAGCAATCCGGAGCCGCCGCGCCCGTCGTCTCGCCGGCTGCGCGTTTCGCGGAGGGTGACGTCCTGAAGGCGGTGCGGCGTTCCGTCTCCAAAGATGCCCACCGCCGCGCCACGCGCCCTCGCGACATCGACGCGTGTGAGCTGCAAGGTGGCCCCGCGTTGAACGCCGACGCCGCGGCCGGCGCTTCCGTCCCCGTCGATGTCGCGCACGGTGAGGTCCTCCGCCATGACGGAGCCGCCCGCTCCATCGACCAGCACGCCGCCTCCTTCGCCGTTGGCGACCAGCGTATGCCTCAGGGTGAGCTGCGCGCCGCCCCCGGCGGAGAGGCCTCGGACCGTCGCGCCCGTCAGCAGGAGATGGTCAGCACGAACCCGCGTGCCGGCATCCAGCGCGAGCACGCCCCACGGATGACCGGGTCCGATGGTGCATCGCGTGAGGTCGACGCTCGCGCCCTCGCTGAGGCGAATCGCCTCCTCGCGATTGTCCCGGAGCACCACGTCTTCGAGCACCAGGGTGCCGCCGCCCGACGCGCGTGCGCCTGCTGCGGTGTGGGAAGCCAACAGGCCACGGGTGAGGGTCACGGTGCCCCCCGCTTCGGCCGAGATGCCCGGTGCCGCGTCGAACACAAAGCCGAGCTCGGGGTCCCATGAGCCGATCAGCGCGGCGTCCTCCAGGACGAGGCGGGCCGCCGAGAAGGCGCCGACCTCGGAGGCGTCGACGATCGAGACCCGCCGCATGGTCGCGTCGCCGTCGCCCTCCACGGTGATCCCTCGCCCGCCGCCCAAGAGGCCTCCCCTCACGCCATCGATGCTGATGTCCTCCGCCGTGAGCAGGCCTTCGACGCCCAGCCCGAACCCGCTCACAGCGAAAATGGAGAGCCGCCGGACGGTGGCCTCGGCGCCCGCCGCGACAAGGAGACCGCCCCGCGAGGCCGCGCGGATCGAGAGGTCTTCGATCACCACGGTGGCCTCGGCCGTGAGCACGGCGTCGTTCGCAGCCGTCGCCTCCCGATCGCTCGTCAAGCGGGTCTCCTGACAGGCCCCGCGGAGGGTCACGTCGCGATCCAGGCGGGCGTTGACGGCATGAGACCCCACGCGAAGAGCCACCGTGCCTCCGACGGGCGCGGCTTGCAGGGCCTCGTCCACGAGCGCGAACGGCGCCCCGCGCGAACCGTCTCCCGCCAACGCCGCGGGGTCCACGAACACGGCGTCGTCCGGGAGGTCGGCGGGCCATCCGTCGCTCGGACACGTGGGCCCGAGCTCGACGCACCCGCGCCCCACCACGATCACGCCGAGCGAGCAGAGTCCCGGATCCTCGGGCAGCGGGTCGCACTCCGGTGCGCCGGCCGTTCCGAACACGGGCGCCCAGCCGTCCGGGCAGGGGGTCAGCACGGGCAATGCAGGCGTCGCGGGCGCCGCGATGTCGAGCGACCCGGCGTCGACATCCGGGTCGGCGTCGGGCAACGGCATGGCGTCGTCGCACCCGCACGCGAGCACGCCGAGGAGGCAGAGGATCCGTCGCGGCACCATGACCCGCTCACCCTACGGCCGAGGATCGTCCACGACCACTCCCGATTCACAAGTCGCGCATTGGCCCTTCCCTGACCGGGAATCGCGACCCGGTGCCGAGCGCCATACATCCACGGCATGGAACTCACGCAGACATTCGAGCTCGACGCCCCCGCATCCGACGTCTGGCATCTTCTCGGCGAGCGCTACGGCGAGGTCGCGGACTGGGCCAGCGGCCTCGACGGCTCGCGCCGCACGGGGGAGCTGGGCGTGGGCTGTGTCCGGGTCTGTGAGAGTCCGGCGAACTGGCCCTTCCCAGCGGGCATCGTCAAAGAGCGAATCGAGTGGTTCGATCGCGGCTCTCGAGAGCTGACTTACCGCGCGTTCGACGGGCTGCCGGGCTTTCTCGTGTCCGCGCTGAACCGTTGGCGGGTGGAGCCCGTCGACGAGATGCGTTGCCGGCTGCACATGCACGCCACCCTCGAGCTGAGCGCGCTGGCGTCGTGGTGTTCCCCCGTCTTTCGGTTGGCCACGAAGCGCATGGGCAGGGTGTTCGTTCGGGACCTCCGGCAACATCTGTCGCGATCAGCCTCCATGGAGGTCGTCGCCAAGTGACGTCAGCGCGCGCAGGAGGGCATCGTCGTCGGGCCCCATCGGGAACATCAGCTCGATACGCAGGCCTTCCATCGTCAACTCCTGCGCGTTCTCGAACCGGAGCACGGTCGTGAACAGCGAGAGCGTTTCATCGCCTACGCGCAGCCGCATCGCGATGACGGGTGAGCTGGGGTCCTGGCGGTCTGGTCGCGGCGTCCCGGCCAGGTGCTTGAGGGCGCGCTCAACCAACGCATCGAGGCGGGGGTCACCACCGTGGGTGGCTTCGTTCTGCATGCGATCCACCGTCGCCCACGCGACCTCCGCCCAGTTCTCCACGGCGTTGCGTTGAGGGCCATCGCCGAGGAAGCCATCGATCAGCTCCTCCGGCGACTGCCCTTCCATGCCCGGGAAGAGCGCGCGGCTGGCTCGGTTGCTCATCACGACGCGGCCCAGGGTTCCGACGGCGACCGCCGGGTATGGATCGTGCCGGTCGAGGATGCTCTTCACAGCGCCACGAAACGGCTCCAGGCGTGCGTCACTCAGCGCGTACTCCTGGTAGGCGGGCGGCCACCCCGCAGAGCGCAGCAAGATGTTCCGGTCGCGGAGCGGAAGATCCAGCGTCGCTGCGAGGCGCAGGACGAGCTCACGCCCCGGCCGGGAGCGCCCGGTCTCGATGAACGAGACGTAGCGCGGAGTCGTCTCAGCACGGATCGCGAGATCCAGCTGGCTCCAGCCTCGGCGTCTTCTCCACGCGCGGAGATGGTTCCCAAACGGGCTCAACGGAGGGCGTCTCACGCAGCAGGGTACCGCGTTGTCGAAACCGAATCGCTTCCCAAAAAGGGAAGGGCGGTTCTCCCGCCCGCTCGGGTGAGCTCGCAATCGGGCGGGTCTCGGGACGGCTGGGGCGAGCGGCGGACCCGCCCAAAGCGGCGCTCAATCCTCGGTCAGGTACGTCGAGCCGCGCAGCGACTCCTCGTAGTGCTTCATCAAGAGGCGCACCTGGTCGAGCCGGATGAGCCCCTTGCGCCGCGCGCGTTCCGCCTGCAGCCGGACACGCTCGACCATGGCGGCCGGGTCGTATTCGACGTAGCCGAGCACCTCCTGCACGGAGTCCCCCTTCACCACGCTCTTCACTTCGTAGCCGTCGTCGGCGAGCCGGACGTGCACGGCGTTGGTGTCGCCGAAGAGGTTGTGTAGGTCGCCGAGGATCTCCTGATAGGCGCCGCTCAAGAACAGGCCGAGGTAGTACGGCTTCCCGGGCTGGATTGCGTGCACCTCGAGCGTGCGCTTCTCGTCTTCCAGGTCGATGAATCGGTCGATCTTGCCGTCGCTGTCGCAGGTCAGATCCGCGAGGGTGGCGCGCTCCGTCGGCGTCTCGTCGAGCCGGTGGATCGGCATCACGGGGAACAGCTGTCCGATGGCCCACACGTCCGGCACAGACTGGAAGACGGAGAAGTTGCAGAAGTAGATCGAGCTCGTGATGTCGGCGAGGTCTTGGATCTCTTCAGGCATCCGGCGGAGGCGCTTGGCCACGGACAGGATCTTCTCGCAGCAGTGCCAGTACAGCCGCTCGGCCTGCGCGCGCTGGCGGAGCGTGAAGTAGCCGAACTTGAACAGGCTGTCGGCCTCCTCTTTGCCCTGAACCGCGTCGTGGTAGCTCTCTTGGACGTTCTTCGGGAGGATGTTCTCCCAGGTCTCGTAGAGCTCTTCGAGCACGCGGTGCGCGTCGTCCTCGGGCTTGTTCGGGGCGTCCCCGAATCGGACGGCGTTCTCGCCGACGACCTCGAACACCAGCACCGACTGGTGCGCGCAGACCGCGCGGCCCGACTCGCTGACGATGGTGGGCGGCGTGGCGTCGGCGCGATCGCACGCCTCTTTCAGCCCCGCGACCACATCGTACGCGTACTCCTGCACGTCGTAGTTCATCGACGCGTGGAAGTCCGTCTTGCTGCCGTCGTAGTCGACCGCAAGCCCCCCGCCGACGTCGAGGTAGCCCATCTGCGCGCCCATGCTCGCCAGCTCGACGTAGATGTTTGCCGCCTCGCGGACGGCGTTCTTGATCGGCACGATGCTCGAGAGTTGGCTGCCCACGTGGAAGTGCAGCAGCTCGAGGCAGTCGAGCATATCCAGCTCTTTGAGCCGGTCGACGACCTGGACGATCTCGGCGGCACTGAGTCCGAACTTCGCGCGATCCCCGGCCGAGCCTTTCCAGCGCCCCACGCCGCGCGTGGTGAGCTTGGCGCGCACGCCGAGGCGTGGCCGGATGCCGGTCTTCTCTGCCGCCGCCAGCGCGATCTCCAGCTCCTCGATGCGCTCCAGCACGATGAGCACGGTCTTGTCGAAGCGCGCCGCGAGCAGCGCCGTCTCGATGTAAGCGCGGTCCTTGTAGCCGTTGCAGACGATCAGCCCGCCCGGCTCGGGGTTGGCCGCCAGCGCGATGAGGAGCTCGGGCTTGCTGCCCGCCTCGAGCCCGAAGCGCCAAGGCTGGCCGTGTTCGACCACTTCCTCGATCAGGTGCCGCTGCTGGTTGACCTTCACCGGGAACACGCCGCGGTAGACGCCGTCGTATTCGTACTCCGCGATGGCCGTCTGGAAGCACTCGTTGATCAGCCGGATGCGGTCGTGCAGCACGTCGCTGAAGCGCAGCAGGAGCGGCAGATCGAGGCCGCGCATCTGGAGTGACTCGACCAGCTCGAACAGGTCTTGCGCGCGGCTCTGGTCCTTCGAGTCGGGCGTGACCTCGATGTGCCCCGCGTCGTTGATGCGGAAGTACGGGTCGCCCCACCCCTTGATGAGGTAGGTCTCTTCGCTCTTGGCGATGCTCCAGCCGCCCTCGTCGTCCTCGGGCGTGCTGCGCTTCTGGGGTACAGCCGACAAGGCCCCGTGTTCTATGCCTGGCTGGGCCCGGCGGCAATTCGAAAACGCCCGGGTCGCCGCGACCCGATCCCGCGTGTACGCTGCCGCTCGTGAGCGACGACGCGCAGGCCCTGGCGGAGACGCTCGCCGCCCCCCCCGGGGCCATCGAATCTGTGCGCCCCAGCGAAGGTCCGCCGCTCACGGGGGCCACCCTCGACCACTTCGAGATCGGCGAGCGAATCGGGCGCGGCGGCATGGGCGATGTCTACGCCGCGCGCGACATGTCCCTTGACCGGAACGTCGCGATCAAGGTGCTGCGGCCCGAGGTCACCGAACGCGAGGGCATGGCGTCGCGGTTTCGGCGGGAGGCGCGGTCGCAGGCGCGGTTCAACCACCCGAACATCGTGCACATCTACTACATCGGTCGGCGTGCGATGCCGGGCGGGGAGGATGCGCTCTTCTTCGCGATGGAGCGCATCGACGGCGGGGACCTCGAGAGCACGCTTCGGGACGGGGAGGCGATGGACCCCGAAGAGGCGCGCCTCGCGATGCTGCAGGTCGCTGACGGCCTGCGCGCCGCGCATCGCGTGGGCGTCATCCACCGCGACATCAAGCCGAGCAACCTCATGCGCGCTGAGGACGGCCTGCTCAAGATCGCGGACTTCGGGCTCGCCAAGCCGATCGACCAAACCGACGCGAGCATCACGCAGGAGGGCGCGATGGTGGGCAGCCCCTACTACATGGCGCCCGAGCAGGCGCTCAGCGGCGAGGTCGACCACCGGACCGACATGTACGCGCTGGGGGCGAGCTTCTACCACCTGCTCTGTGGCCGGCCGCCGTTCGAGGGCCGGAACTCGATGGCCGTGGTGGCCAAACACCTGTCCGAGGAGCCGGAGCCGCTCAGCCGCATCGCGCCGCACGTGCCGCCGCCGCTCGCCGCGATCGTGCATCGGCTCTTGGCGAAGAAGGCCGAGGACCGTTTCGAGGACTACGACGCCTTGCGGGACGCGCTCGAAGAAGCCGCGCCGAGGCGCCGCGCGGTCGCGCCGATCACCACGCGCATGGTCGCGGCGACGGGGGACTTCCTCGTCGCGTGCCTGCTCATCGGCCTGCTGGGCAGCTGGGGCTGGGTTGGTCTACTCGTTTACATGGCGGTCGTCACGGCCGGTCACGCGTGGCGGGGACAGACGCCGGCCAAGCTCCTGCTCGGCATCGAAGTCTGCCGTGACGACGGCTCACGGCTGACGTGGCCGAGGAGCATCGTGCGCACGGTGGGCTCGCTCTGGGCGCCGCTCTTGGTGGGCGCGACCATCGCCATGACGAGCGGTATCCCCGAGCTTCTCGAGACCATCGAGGGCCTTCGCCCCGACTCGCTCGACAGCCTTCACGGCGTCTTGATGGCCATGGCGATCAGCCACGGTTTCATGACGCTGCTCTACCTGGTCGGCATCGGGATCGCGCTGTTCAACGACCAGCGAAAGACCCTGCACGACCTCGCGGTGGGCTCGGTGGTGACCTACCGCCTCGACCGCGCCGAGGCCCCGCCATCGTCGAAGCGCGCCGTCGCGTCGCGGGCCGCGTCGAGCTCGTCTCGGGTGCGCTCGACGCGGCCGCCCGCTTGACGCGCTACTCGATCACTTCGAGCTCGGTCATGCAGAAGCCCTCGAGCCCGTTGAAGTGTCCGGGGCGCCCCTTGATCACGAACTCCGCGAGCGTATCCGCGCCCGTCATGCCCGGGATGTAGATGACCGGGTTGCCCTCGTCGTCGAGCAGCGGTCCCCCGTCGAACGCGCGCAGACCGCCGAGCGGAACGTCGAGGTCGTCGATCGTCAGCGGGCCTTCGCCGTCCCACAGCGCCGCGAGGGGTTCGACCCGGAGGGCCGAGTTCTCGACGAAGGAGTCGAAGAAGAGGTGCGTGGTGTGCCAGGTGATCTCGTAGTCGGTGCGGCTGTTGACCGGAATGACGACGCCATCGGTGCCGTCGTTGCCGGCTACGCAGAAGGCGTAGTCCACGCGGACGGGGATGCCGAACTCGAAGGCGATCACGCTCACCGCTTCGCCCTCCGCGTCGACGGTGCCCGGCGGTGCGAGGAGCCGGCCTTCGTAGTAGGTGCTCCAGCCCGCGTCTCGCATGCGTTCGAGGATGCCCTCGTCCACGCCCACGGAGCGTGTGTCCGCCGTCGGCGGCGCGAGGTGGTAGCTGAAGCGATCCCAGCGCTGCGCCGGAATGCCCTCGAGCTCGAAGACGAATGAAGGCTCCGGGACCAGCTCGACCACGACCGGGTCAACCTGCACCGCCGCGTCCTCACCTGCCATGGTGGCCCGGCGGACGTCTCGGATGGCCATCACTGCATGATCAAACTCCACCGCCCAGCCGTCCGCGGTCGCGTCCGCTGCGATGCCGGCCCGCGCCTCGTTGCTGCCGTTGGCGCGGAGGGTCAGCGACCCCGCCGTCCCCTCCCCACACCCTGCGAGGAGCACGAGGAGAAGGGCGGCGTGGAGAGCGCAGCGCGCCGGTCTGGCAGAGGAGTCAGTCATGGTCGTCGTGGTCGTCGTGCTCGTTCCCATCCTCGTGCCAGTCGGGCGACGCAGAGACCACGGCGAGCGAGTGCGGCACGCCTGCGATGGCGATCCGGCGCTCCACCTCCCATCGCTCCGCGTGCAGCTCGACGACCTCGCCGCTTTCTGGCAACGCCAGGTACATCCGACCGGCGCCAGGGGTGAGGGCGGGCCGGGCCGCGCCGTGGCCGCCCATCAGATCGATCTCTTCGGTCACCTGCATCGGCTCTCCGTTCGCGCTGCCGTCCGTGGGCACGAGGCGATGCAGCATGCCGTCGGCGGTGAGCGCAAACAGGTGCTCACCGTGCATGTCGAGGGCGAAGCTGACCACGGGCGCGCTCGTGAGAACGGGGGTGATGCTCTGCGCGACGGGGTCGACGATGGCCAGGCCCTCGCTTCCCCAGTTGCCGATGAGCACAGGGAGCTCTTCGTGGCCCACCAACGTGCCCACCCGCGTGCCCTCGGCCGTGCCTGACGGGTTGTCGATTTTCACGGGGTCGAAGTGGTCCTCGTCGTACTGAAGCAGCAAGACCCCATCGGTGCAGCCGAACGCCACGACGCCCTCGCTCGCCCCTTCGCCGTGCAACCCGGGGCACGGCCCGGCGGTCGCGACCGCGGCGCCGTCGAGTTCGCCCACGCGCCAGATGCCCACTTCGCTCGGCAGGGCTTCCCCTTCCGTCCCGATGGTGGCGAGCACGTGCCCCGATGCCACGACGGCGACCCCGTGGTGCGCTGGCCCGGTGCTCACCGTCTGCACGGTCGGCATCCCGGCGGAGATCGTGCGCTCCTGAAGCACGTCGACATCGCCGCTTCCATCGTAGAAGGACGCGACCCAGCCGCCGTGAGGTACGAAGTGAGTGGGCCCGGAGCCCGTCAGCGCGAGGTCGAGCATCGCCGGCGCGCGCTCGCTGATGTGGTAGTGGTCGACGTGGGATTCGAAGAGGATCCCGGACTCGAGGACCTGCACGCGGTTGGCGTCGCGCTGAACGAGGTAGGCGTAGCGGCCGTGCAGGTCGGCGTACGCCCGCCCGGGAGCGTCGAGCGAATAGGTCTCGAGCAGGGCTGGCTCTTCGCCGTCGAGATCGTAGAGCCACGCGTTGGCGCCGGCGTGATCGGCGACGAGGAGCCTCCCCATGGTCAGGTCGCCGGTGTGCGGCTCGACGGCTCCGCCATCAGTCATGGGTCCGCTATCCGACATAGGGGACATGGTGCCGTCGTCGCAGCCGACGAGGGTGAGGCTCAGCAACACCGTGAGGCTGCTGAGCACGCGGAGGGGGTGCTGTACGGTCATGTTTCGTCCTCTTCCGTTGGGGTCCAACCCCGTTTTCGCGAGGCTTGGCATTAACGCAACTGTGATGCAACAGTATATCGAGTGCGTTTGTGGCCCGCGCTTGGCCGTGGCCGGTCCCGTGCTATCGCAATCGAGATGCATGAGAATCTCGGTTGTGAGGCATGCGGATGAGCATCCCCATCACGCTGCTCACGGGCTTCCTCGGGAGCGGGAAGACGACCTTCCTCAATCGCCTGATGCAAACGCCGACCATGGGCGACGCACTCGTCCTGGTGAACGAGGTCGGCGAGGTGTCGGTCGACCACCTCCTGGTCCGGCACGTCGACGAGCGCATGGTGGTTTTGCCGAGCGGGTGCGTCTGTTGCGCGCTCCGTGAAGACCTGGTGGATTCGTTGTCCGACGAGGCGCTCCTCGAGGGACGCAGCCGCGTGGTGATCGAGACGACGGGCCTCGCGGACCCCACCCCGCTGGTGGCTACGATCGTCCAACACCCCGTGCTTCGGGCGCGCTTCCACCTGGACGCCGTGGTCGTCGCGCTCGACGCCACGCGCGCGGCGGGGGTCGTCGAGAGCTACCCCGAGGCGCCCAAGCAGCTGGCGTTGGCGGACATCGTGCTGATCACGAAGTCGGATCTGGCGAGAGAGTCAGAGATCCACGAGGCCGAAGCCCTGGCCCGCTCCGCGGCGCCCGACGCCACGTTGCTTCGCGCCACGCTCGACGGCACCGAGGGCGAGGTGCTGTTCGGCACTCCTTCGAAGCATGTCGGCCGGCCTCCGGTCGAAGGCGCGCACACCCACACGCACGGGATACGCACGTTCTTCGTCGAGTCGCGGACGCCCGTCGCCTACCGGCAGCTCGCGCTCTGGATCTCACTGATGAGCCAACTCAACGGGGCTCGCATGCTGCGGCTCAAGGGGCTGGTGCACGTGTCGGATCACGACGACCCCGTCGTGGTTCAGGCGGTGCAGCACGTCGTCTACCCCACCTACACGCTCGATGCGTGGCCGGAGGGAACGCCCCGGACGCGCCTGTCCGGCATCACGCAGGGCATGAGCGACCGCCAGTTTGAAGACACGGTCGCGTCGCTTCGACAGACCGTGTCCACCGCCGCGGACGAGCACCGCGCGCCGCGAAGAGGGAGACCCTGATGAGCGAAGTAACCTCCGAACCCGGGACCTGTTCTCGGGCCGAGCCCACCGGCCTCGACCAGGTCGTCCAAGACGCTGTGGTCACCGTGCGCTACGCGATGACCGGCACGGACGGGACGGCGTTCCCCGCATTCGCGCCCGATGGGTCGCATGACTATTTGCACGGTCACGACGACTTGGTGCCCGGCCTGGAGCAAGCGCTCGAAGGACGTGCGGTCGGGGAGCGCGTGCAGGTCGAGGTGCCGCCCGCCTTGGGCTATGGCGAACGGCAGCGCATCAAGCCTCAGCGCGTGCCCCGGTCGAACTTCCCCGAGGATGCCTCTCTCGAGGTGGGCGCCCAGTACTTCATGGAGGCCGACGGAGAGACCTTTCCGATCTTCGTCGTGAAGGTGATGGGACGTCAGGTCCACGTGTCTCCTCAGCATCCGCTCGCGGGTGTCACCCTCCGCTTCGACTGCACCGTGGAGGCGATCCGGCCGGCGACAGCCGGGGAGCTCGAGCAGGGATGGCCGAGCGAGGGCGGCTGCGGGTGCTGTTGATGAGGGGCCGTCGGCGCGCACGCTGACGGAATGCGAAACGCCCCGGCGAGGGCCCGGGGCGTTGGGCGAGGTCGTTTGACCGCGCGAAGAAGGAGTCAGCCCTCTTCGCCGGGCGCCACGGCGGGCACGTCGACCTGCACGCGGTAGACGCGGCGTGTGCCCATGTGGGTGAAGAAGATGGTGCCGTCGGCGACGGTGAGGCCGGCGAGCCCGGCGCCAAGACCGGTGTCGATGGTGCGCACAACCGTGCCGTCCATCCCGAAGAGCGTGATGTGGCCGCTGCCGTGGTTGCCGACGACGAGGTACTCGTCGAGGAAGGCCAGGCCGCTCGGCTCGACGACGGCGCCCCACTCGGCCGCCAGGACCTCGCGCGACGCGACCGGGACGAGCACGCCGCCCTCGCGGACCTCACCGGTAAGGCTCTCGTGCGTCAGGAAGGTGCCGAAGACCGTGGTCGGCGCGGCTGTGTCGAAGCGAACCACGCGACCGCCACCCGAGTCGGCGATGTAGAGGTCGGTGCCCGACATCATCATGTTGCTCGGCACGTCGACCGCGCGGGTGAGCGTGTCGGCGAGCTCGTAGCGCGTGACGATCGCGTCGTCGTGGTAGCTGTGCCCCTGGAAGTGCGGGGCCGCGAAGTCGTAGCGGTCGAGGATGCCGAACTCGCCGTTGAAGACCCAGTAGGCGTTGCCCTGCTCCCAGGCGATGCCCATGCAGTATTGGGTGGCGTGGACCATGTCGAGGTGCGAGCCATTGGACCAGCTCTCGGTGCCGTTGACCCCGTTGTAGATGGACGGCTCCGCGGTCCAGAGGCTCGGGCCCATGAAGGGTGCGCCGTCGGTGAAGTTGCCCGTCCAGTGCTCGGCGCACGTGGCGAAGATGTCGGAGAAGGTCGTGCCCGCGCCCGCGAGCGGCGCGCCGGTCATCGGGTCGAGTGCGCCCTCGTTGGTACCCGGCAGCGTCGTCTCCTCGACGCCGAACGCGATGCCCGAGGGGCGCCGCATGAAGTGCCAGGAGTTGGCGTCGACCACCATGTTGGCGCGGCCGTTCACGTCGTCGGCCATCTCGGGCATGGTCGGGTTGGCGATGGCCACGGTGCTGCCCTCGAGTCCGCCGCAGTCGTGCGGGGAGCCGGCGTTCGCGCGGCTCGTGCACTCGGTCTCGTCGTCGAACATCGCGCTCCGCTCGAGGCGCTGGATGACCCAGAGCTGGTCGTCGGTGCCCTCGGCCAAGTCGACGGGGATCCATTCGCGTCCGCCGAGCAGCGCGTTGGTTCCCGAGGCGTAGACCTCATGGAACGACACCGGCGCGCCCTCCGCGAGCGTCGGGGGTGCGGGAGGCGGGAGCATCTCCTCTTCGCCGCAGCCGGCGAGCAGGAGAAGGAGCGAGGCGAGAGCGGCAGTACGGCGAATCATCGCGATTTCCTTAGCAGCCCGCTTCCAAACCTCCAAGCGCAGGGCCTTGGAACGAGAGAGGTGACGATCCGCCCCTCACCGTGCATTCTCTCGCCATGCGGGTCTGGACCAACGGCACTTTTGCGCGCGTGTGGATGACGGGGACGATCTACCGTTACCGAGACGGCAGTCTTCGCGTCGAGGAGACGCTCAAGAAGGTGAAGGGCGCCGAGCCGACCTCCGCCGATGAGGTGGTCGCCTGGGCGTCGAAGGGGGCGCGCCTCGATCCGGCGCTCGAGAAGAAGCGGCGCAAGGTGATCGACGCGGTCTGCCTGGACGAGGAGCGCATCGCGAGTGTGATCTCCGAAGGGCGCAGTGGGCCGCGGCTGGTCATCGGGCCGCCCAAGGGGCCGTTCGAGCTCGACCTCGCGCTCAAGGGCCGCGAGGTGAAGACCGTGGCCTGGCCAGCGGGGCTCTGGGACGAAGGCGCTGCCCCGGTGTCCACGTCGGACAAACCGAGCGGCGGCACGCACCGCGGAGTTCGGGTGCATGCCAACGCGCACGGCGTCGGGATGGCGGGCGGCGAGAGCGGCCACGTGTTTCTCTTTCGCCATGGAAACGAAGACCTGACGAGCGCGTTCCGCGTGCCGAGCGAAGAGGGTGGACGCATCGACGCGGTCCCGAGTGAGTTGGGGCTGATCGTCACGCTGGTGCGCGCCGACGGCAACACGCAGGTCGTGCACCTGACTGAAGACGGGGAGTCGCGCGGCGTCTGGCCGAAAGAGCCGGTCAAGGGTGGCGTGGCCACGCTCCGGCTCGACGACGACAAGGCGCTCGCGTTCGACGCCGCGGAGGGCGCGCTTGTGTTGCTCGCTTTGCCCGACCTGTCCGAGCTCACGCGCGAGCCGTTGAGCGAGCCGCTGGTCGACATGTCCGCCGGTCCGAAGGGCTCCGTGGTCGTGGTCGCGGATGACGCCGGGCTCTACGACGTCACCGTCGACGACGAAGCCGTGTCCGTCGACGGGCCCTATCTGTTCGAAGAGGCGAGCAAGACGGCCGCGGCCGAAGACAGCGGCTCCCGCTACGACCCGGTCCGTGCGAGCGGTCCGCCGCAGGTCGCGTTCCCCGCCGGCAAGAAGCTCCCGAAGGATCCCCCCTGGTCGCTCCCTCTGTCGAAGGAGACGGCGATCCCGATGCGGTTCCGGAGCGGCGCTGAGCCCGGCAAGGGCATCCACGTGGCGGTGTCGGGCGCGGCGGTCGACAAGGGCCTCGTCCGCCCCGTGGCGGTGACCGCAAACGGCGCACGCTGCGAGCTCGCCCGGGAGGGCAACGCGCTCGTCGGCGTGCTGCCGGAGGTTGAGCTGGTTCAGGGCATCCAGTGGCCGCTCGACCCCAAGCCGCAGCGCGACGACGACAAAGAGGCGTCCGTCACGATGATGAACGCGACCCACTTCGGCATCGAGGTGCACTTCGAGGGCCTGACCGCGGGGAGCGAGCTGATGACCGTCGTCGTCGGCGCCCACGAGAGCGCAGCCGCGCCGTTGAAGCGCACGCGACCGATCACGGTGGAGTAAGCCTACAACTCCGACGTGATGAGCATCTCCGTGGTGGTCGGAGGCTCTCCGGTGCCGAGGTCGCAGTCGAGCAGGGCCTCGGCGAGCTCGAGGGTGGTGCCGAAGCGCTGGTCGGGGTCGCGCGCGAGGCAGCGCAACAGGACGTCTTCGAGTTCGGCCGGGACGTCGGCGAACTCGGACGGGCGCGGCGGGTCGTCGCGCATGCGCTGCTGAATGAGGGAGCGCATGTCGCCCTGGAACGGCGCGCGGCCGGTGAGGCCGATGTAGAGCACGGTGCCCAGCGCGTAGATGTCCGCGCGTGCGTCGGCCTCCTGGCCCATGCAGACTTCGGGCGCGAGGTAGGTCGGCGTGCCGACGACGGTGCCGAGTCGGGTGAGCGTCTCGTCCCCGTCCGCGCCGTCGACCGCGGCGCGTTTGGCGAGGCCGAAGTCCAGCACCTTCACGAACACGCCGAGCCCCTCGACCTGCGTCAGGAAGAGATTCGCGGGCTTGATGTCGCGGTGCACGATGCCCGTCCCGTGCGCCTCGGCGAGGGAGTGACAGGCCTGGACGAGGATCTCCACGGCCCGCGTCGGCGTCAGGCGCCCGCGCTTGAGCACGGTGCCGAGGTCCTCGCCCTCGAGCAGCTCCATCGCGTAGTAGAGCGTGCCGTCCTCGGCGACACCGAAGTCGAACACGCGCACCGTGTTCGGATGCTCCAGGCGTGCGGTCGCCCGCGCCTCCCGCTCGAAGCGCGTGACGTGTTTCTCATCCAGGCTCGCCTTGGCGTGCAGCACCTTCACCGCGACGTCGCGCACGAGCGCCTTATCCGTCGCGCGCCACACCGTGCCCATGCCGCCTTCGCCGATCCGCGACAGCAGCTCGTAGCGACCCAACGAGTGGAGGTCGGTCACCTGGCGCCGGACTTCGTAGACCGCCTGCCCGCCGTAGAGCGCGACCATCGCGGCGCCGCCGACGAACAGCTGGTTGAGCCCGAAGAGCGCGACCTGCTGCGGGTCGGAGAGCTGGGCGCGCATGTCCGGCAGCACGGCCGCCATGATGAGCAGGGTCACCGGGTGGGCCGCGGTCGAGAGCGCGACGGGGAACAGCGTGCTTCGCCACGACTCGGCGATGAGCGCGCCGCGTCCGACCAACACCGTGATGACCCCGAGCGAGAGCGGGCTCGTCAGGCCGCCCGCCTCCATCGAGCCGAGCGTGATGAAGACCACCATCGCGCCGATGGAGATGGTATCGAGCACGCGCGCGAGTCGCGGTGAAGGCAGCGGCGCAACTGTCAGCCGGATCACAGCGCCGAGCAGGACGAGCAGGCCGAGCAGCCGGAGCAGCGCAAACACCAGCAGGCGCCCCTCCGGGTACACCCACGTCACCAGGTAGACGTCGACGAGGAAGAACGTCGGCCAGATGACGAGCGCCACGCGCGCGCCCTTCGAGAGCCGCCGCAAGTAGCCCGCGTGCTCCGAGCTGATGCGGTCGCCGCCCAACGTGCGCGTGACTTCGCTCGACATCCGGGGTGCAGGGTACCTGAGAGGGTGTCGCGCGGAAGGCGCGGTCGATCTGTTGCCGCCTGTGGACGAGGACCGGCAGCCTCTGGTACCACCAAACCGAGGCACGTGACGCAGTTGCACAGAATCCCCTGGGTCTTGCTCGGCCTCCTGATCGCCAGCGGCTGTCAGACTGAGGAGTGTCCTCCGGGCGTGACCGACAGTGTGTTCTGTCGTGGCACGGTCGCCGACGCGGACGGCGTGGACGGCGGTCCCTGCATCCCAGACCGCGCCTGCGACGTACCCGGGGCCCCGTGCGCGGTGGGGCAGACGGTCTGCACCGACGAAGGGGCCCGATGCGACGCGGTGTCCGTGCGACCCGAAGGTGCGCGCTGCGGTACCGGCGCCGCGTGTGACGCCGCCGGAGAATGCTCCGTCTGCTTGGCGGGCGCGGCGTGCAACTCGGGCGACCCATGCGCCATCGGCCAGGTGGACTGCTCGACGGGGGAGCCGGTCTGCGTGCGCTCCCGGGAGCTCGAAGACACGCCCTGCGGCACGACCGGGCTGTGCGTGGGCGGGGTCTGCACCGAGTGTATCGAGGGGACCACGTGCAACACGGGCGATCCTTGCACGGTCGGCATCGCGAGCTGCGATGACACGGGCACCACGACGTGCGTCCCGGTCGAGACCCTGCCCGAGGGGGTAGGTTGCGCGTCCGGCCTCGTCTGCGGCGATTCGGGTGGCTGCGACGTGTGCGTGCCCGATGCGGCGTGCAGCACGGGCAATCCCTGTGTGTCCGGGCGCACCGACTGCGGATCGGGGATCCCTGTGTGCGTCGACGACGAGGTTCTCGTCACGACTGTGTGCGGCTCCGGCGGCGTCTGCGAGGGCGGAGAGTGCAGCGTCTGTGTCGACGGCGCGACGTGCAGCACGGGCAACCCGTGCACGCGCGGCCTGACCCGGTGCGTCGACGGCCTCTCGGAGTGCATGGAGAGCGAGACGTTGCCGGTCGGCGTCGGGTGCGGCCCGGGGCTCGCCTGTAGCGCTGCCGGCGTCTGCGACGCGTGTGTGCCCGACGCGCCCTGCGTGACCGAGTCGTGTGAAGAAGGAGCCATCGACTGCGCCTCGGGCTCGCCGGTGTGCGTGACGACCGGGCCCGCCTCGGTCGGGGCGGTGTGCAGGCCCTCGACCGGGATCTGCGATCCGGCGGAGCGCTGCGACGCGGGAGGTGCGTGTCCGGCCAATGCGTTCGCCGCGGTCGATGCCCCGTGCCCGGGAGATGGCGCCTGCGACGGGAGCGGGACGTGCGTGCCGAGCTGCGTGCCCGGCTCCAGCTGTCTCGGCGCGCAGCCGTGCGAGCGCGGCACGCGGAGCTGCCCCGCGGGGACGTGCGATGCGACCGGACCGGCTCCCGCCGGGGAACGGTGTCGGCCGGCGTCCGGGCCATGCGAGTCCGACGCCTCCTGCGACGGGGCCGGGTTCGGGTGTCCGGCCAACGCGCCGCTCCCGGCAGGCTCGATCTGCCCCAGCGGGGTCTGTGATGGCGCGGGGGCGTGTGTCGGCTGCGTCGAGGGCATGAGCTGCGCACCGGCGACGGAGTGCCGCGTCGGGGTGGTCACCTGCGGCTCGGGGTCGGCGGTGTGCAACGAGTCCGGCCTCGCCCCCGCGGGCACCCTGTGCACCGGGGGCGTCTGCGACGCGGCCGGTGGCTGCGTGCCCTGTGTCGATGGCGCGTCGTGTCCTCTCCCGGGCGAGTGCGAGCGGGGTGAGCTGATGTGCGCGGGCGGGCCGACCTGTGTCTCGTTCGGCCCCCAGCCCGTAGGCACGGCGTGTCGCGCGGCCACCGACTGTGCCTTCGCTGCGACGTGCGACGGGGCCTCGACGGTGTGTCCCACGAGCGCCCCGAGCGCCGCGGGCAGTGTGTGCCCCGGCGGGGTTTGCGATGGCGCTGGTGTCTGCTTCGGGTGCACGCCGGGCGCGGCGTGCGACCCGGGAGTGGAGTGCCAGACCGGCACGTCCGACTGCTCGAGTGGGGCGCTCGTGTGTGTCGCGTCCGGCTCGGCCGCGGCGGGCACGGTGTGTACCGGCGGGGTCTGCGACGGGGCCGGAAGCTGCACAGCCTGCACGCCTGGCGCCGTCTGCACGCCGAGCAATCCCTGCCAGTCCGGGCAGGTCGACTGCGCTGGCGGGATCGCGAGCTGCACCCCCATGGGCAACGCCGCCGCGGGCGCACTGTGTCCGGGTGGGGTCTGCGATGGGGCGGGCGTCTGCAACGCCTGCACGCCCGGCGCGGCCTGCGACCCTGGTGGGACGTGCCGCGCGGGCAGCGTCGACTGCTCGAGCGGCTCCGCGGTGTGCAACGACACCGGCGCGGCGGCGCCCGGCACCGTGTGCCCCGGTGGCGTGTGCGACGCGGGCGGCGCGTGTGTCCCGTGTGTGGGCGGCAGCGCCTGCAGCCCGGGCGACTGTCGGGTCGGTACGCTCGATTGTTCCGGAGGCGCGCCGGTCTGCAACGACACGGGCGCGGGCCCCAACGGCGTCGCGTGCACGGCGCCGGCGTGCACGGTGGGTCTTTGCGCGGGCGGGAGCTGCGATACGAGCTTGGTCTGCGCGGGGACGACCGGGAGCTGCGGCTGCGACACGTGCGAA
>JBGCFC010000096.1:0-108776 GCA_045106715.1 Sandaracinaceae bacterium | reverse complement strand
CGGCGGAAGCCGCGACGCGCCTCGCCAGCAGAACCGGGCCCCTCTGAGACGCGGGGCGGGAGCTCCCCCGTCGAAACCCGTTAGCGCGCCCCCGGCACGGTCCTGCCGGTGGTGCTGTCGACACGACCTATGCAGCCCGGTATAGCTGCGCGACGGAACCCCCATGTCGTTAGAGCGCATTCGAAACTTCTCCATCATCGCGCACATCGATCACGGCAAGAGCACGCTCGCCGATCGAATCCTCGAGTTCACCGGAGCCCTCTCGGACCGGGAACGACAGGACCAATTCCTCGACAAGATGGAGCTCGAGCGCGAGCGCGGCATCACGATCAAGGCCCAGGCGGTGCGCCTGAACTACACCGCGAAGGACGGGCACGAATACACGATCAATCTGATCGACACGCCCGGACACGTGGACTTCGCTTACGAGGTCAGCCGCTCGCTCGCCGCGTGCGACGGCGCCTTGCTCGTCGTGGATGCGAGCCAGGGCGTCGAGGCGCAGACGCTCGCCAACGTGTACCTCGCCATCGAGAACGACCTCGAGATCGTGCCGGTCTTCAACAAGATCGACCTTCCCGGCGCGGACATCGACCGGACGGCCAAGGAAGTCGAGGAGGTCATCGGCCTGGACTGCAGCGGCGCCATCCCCGCGAGCGCCAAGGCGGGCATCGGCATCGAGGAGATCCTCGAGGCGGTCGTCACGCGGATGCCCCCGCCCACGAGCGAGAACCCGGACGGGCCGCTGCGCGCGTTGGTCGTGGACAGCTGGTACGACAGCTACCGCGGCGCCGTCGTGCTGGTGCGCGTCATGGACGGGACGCTCAAGAAGGGCGCGAAGATCCGGATGATGGCCACGAAGGCCGACTACGAGGTGACCGAGGTCGGCGTCTTCGCCCCCTTCCCTCGTGCCCTCGACGAGCTCGGGACGGGGCAGGTCGGGTTCATCAGCGCGTCGATCAAGAGCGTCGAAGACACCAAAATCGGCGACACCATCACCGAGCTGCACCGGCGCGCCGAGGAGCCTCTCGAGGGCTTCAAGGAGGTCAAGCCGATGGTGTTCTGCGGGATCTTCCCGACGGACAGCAACGACTACCCGAGCCTGCGGGACGCGCTCGACAAGCTGCATCTCAACGACAGCGCGCTCACGTTCGAGCCCGAGACCTCCGAGGCCCTCGGTTTCGGTTTCCGCTGCGGCTTCCTCGGCATGCTGCACATGGAGATCGTGCAGGAGCGCCTGGAGCGCGAGTACGACCTCGACCTCGTCACCACCGCGCCGAGCGTGGTCTACGAGGTCTACATGCGCGGCGGCGAGAAGGTGCTGGTCGAGAACCCGTCACGGTTGCCGGATCTCGGCCAGGTCGATCGCATCGAGGAGCCCTACTTCACCGTAGGCGTGCACGTTCCCGCCCAGTACGTCGGCTCAGTGATCCGGCTGTGCGAGGAGCGCCGTGGAGAACAGAAGGGCATCCAGTATGCCTCCACGGACCGCGTGATCGTGACCTACGACCTCCCGCTCGCCGAAGTGCTCTTCGACTTCTACGACCGGCTCAAGACGGCCACCAAGGGCTACGCGTCCATGGACTACGAGCTGAGCGGGTACCGCGCGAACAAGCTCGTGAAGGTCGACATGCTGATCAACGGCGATAAGGTCGACGCGCTCAGCGCCATCGTGCATCGCGAAAAGGCCATGTACCTGGGCCGCGAGCTCGCGGCGAAGCTGAAGAAGATCGTGCCTCGCCAACAGTACGAGGTCGCGATTCAGGCGGCGATCGGCGGCAAGATCATCTCACGCGAGACCGTGCGCGCGCTCCGCAAGGACGTGACGGCCAAGTGCTACGGCGGCGACATCACGCGCAAGCGCAAGCTGCTCGAGAAGCAGAAGGCCGGCAAGAAGCGCATGAAGGCGGTCGGCTCCGTGGAGATCCCGCAGGCGGCGTTCCACGCCATCCTCAAGGTCGATTGAGCGCCCGTACGCGCCTGCGCGCGAACGTGTTGGGCGGCGCTTGCGGGCCACCCACGAACCGCTCACCGCTGACGGTGGCGTAACGGGTGCGCTGCCGGGGCTTTTTCCGGCCGCGGCTAAAGGTCCGTGCTCGGGGGGCCGTTTGTCTCTCACGACGTCCCACCGACGCCGAGGAGGAGAGATGGCCGTCCAGGCTCAGATCAATCCAAGCGAGACCCCACGAGCCCGTGAACCGCGACGCCCACGGGTGATTGTCGTAGAAGACACGCCGAGTGTGCGGCGCGCCGTGGAGCGCTCGCTCCGTGCGGCCGCGATGGAAGTTCAGGCCGCCGCATCCGGCGAGGAGGCGCTCGCCCTGGCGCGCTCCACCCTGCCGGACCTCATCGTCACGGACATCAACATGCCCGGGATGGACGGCTTCGACCTGCTGGTCGCGCTGCGCGAGGGGCCGCGTACCTCGAGCGTGCCCGTGATCCTCATGACGGGCCGGGACGACCGTGCCAGCGTGCGACGAGGCATGAAGCTCGGCGCGGACGACTACCTCACCAAGCCGTTCACCGCGCGTGAGCTCCGTGAGACCGTCGAAGCGCGCCTGGAGCATCACGCGCGCATCAGCCAAGCCTACGCGGCCCGCCTCCAGAAGACGCAAGCCGCCCTCTTTCAGGCCACGAATCACGACGCCGAGACCGGGCTGCCGAACCGCACGGCCTACCGCACCCACCTCGAAGGCGCTGAGCTCGGCCCTTCCCCGCTGGCCATCATGGTCGTCGAGGTCGACCGGTTTGATCGCATCGTCTCCGCCTTCCACACCGCACGCCCCAACGTCACCGAGGTCGTGATCCAAACGTGCGCGGCGCGGCTGCAACTCGCCGTCGGCGACCAGGGCTCGGTCTTTCGGCTGGGCGCCTACCGATTCGCCGTACTGCACGAGGCAACACAAGATCGGATCGGCGCCGAGGCGATCGCCGATCTGCTCATCAGCGAGCTCCGGCAACCGATGGCGGACGCCGACTTCGAGCTCCGGGTCACCGCGAGCGCCGGGGTCGCGATGTGGGAGTCAGACACGCCGGAGGCCCCCTTCACGGCCGCCGCCCACGCGGAAGCCGCCGTGGTTCACGCGCGGGAGAGCGGCGGCAACTGCGTCGCGTTCTACGACCCCGAGCAGCACGACCGCGCAATGAACCGGCTGGCACTCGAGAGCTCGCTTCACCGGGCCCTGGAGCGCCACCAGTTCGAGCTGCACTACCAACCGCAGGTGGCGGCCAGCACGGGAGGCCTCATCGGTGTCGAAGCGCTCATTCGCTGGAACCACCCCGAGCTCGGCATGGTCTCTCCGTTCCACTTCATCCCCATCGCGGAAGAGACGGGCCTGATCGTCGAGATCGGGCGCTGGGTGCTCGAAGAAGCATGCCGGCAGGCCGCGGAGTGGACTCCGCATCTGCCCAGCCTCCGTGTGGCCGTCAACCTGTCCGCGCTCCAGCTGCGCGAGGACGCCCTCGTCCCGATGGTGTTGGACATCCTCGAACGGACCGGCCTCGACGCGGCGCGCCTCAAGCTCGAGCTCACCGAATCGATGATGGTCGAGGCGGGACAGCAGGCCGCCAGCGCGCTCCGAATCCTGCGCGACGCGGGGGTCGGCGTGTCGATCGATGATTTCGGCACCGGCTACTCGTCGCTGACCAACCTGAAGTCCTTCCCGGTGGGCGAGGTGAAGATCGACCGCTCTTTCGTGCGCCACGTCCCCGAAGACAAGGACAACTGCTCCATCGTCTCCGCCGTGATCGAGATGGCGCAC
Source organism: Sandaracinaceae bacterium (assembly GCA_045106715.1). Lineage (GTDB taxonomy): Bacteria > Myxococcota_A > Polyangia > Polyangiales > Sandaracinaceae. Next base: position 105,018 of record JBGCFC010000096.1, on the reverse strand, counting down.
CAGCTCGGGCTGCGTGTGATCGCCGAGGGCGTCGAAGAGGTCCCCCAGCTCGAGTTCCTCCGCCAGCGCGGGTGCGATGACATTCAGGGCTACTACTTCAGCAAGCCCCTGCCGGCCGACGCGCTGCTCGCCTGGGCCATCGAGCAGGAGGCCAAGGCTGCGTGAACCGCGCGCTCTATCGGTAGTCGCCGCGCAGGGCGACGTAGTGCTCGGCTGCCTCGCGAATGCGAGCGCGTTCGTCTTCGCGCAGTGGCCGGATGACCTTGGCGGGGCGGCCCATGGCCAGCACGCCGGCGGGGATCTCGGTCCGCGCAGTGACCAGGCTCCCGGCACCGAGGATGGTGTCCGCGCCGATCGACGCTTCGTCGAGCACGATGGAGCCCATGCCCACCAGCACCCGGTCTCCGACCGTGCATCCGTGCAGGATCACCGAGTGGCCCACCGTGCAGTCTTCGCCGACGAGGGTCGGGTGCCACCCGCCAGTGGAGTGAACGACGCTGTTGTCTTGGATTGAGGTCCGGGCACCGATGTGGATCGGCATGACATCGCCGCGAAGGACCGCGCCGAACCACACCGTCGCCTCCGCGCCCACGTGCACGTCCCCGATCACGTCGGCCGATGGCGCCACCCACGCCTCGGCATCGACCTCGGGCATCCGGCCTCGGTAGGCATGCAGACTCACGAGCTCGGCCTCGACAGCCGGAGACGACGGGCACCGCGAATCCCCCCCGCGAGCAGCGCCCCCCCGAGCGCGCCGACGGAGTCTGCGACCAGGTCGAGCACCTCGGACGAGCGACCGGGCACGAACGCCTGGTGGATCTCGTCCAACAGCCCGAAGAGCACGGTCACGAAGACCGCGAACGGCATCGTGCGCATCAGCCCCCGGTGCGGCCAGGTGCGTGAAGCGGCGTGCGCGACGAGGAAGCCGAGCACGCCGTACTCGAGCGCGTGCACCCCTTTGTCGCCGAACGGAAAGGCGCTGAGTCTCACCTCGCCGAGGTCGAACGAACTCACCATCCAGATGAGCCCCATGAACGCGACGGCGGGCGTCCACGCCAGCGCGACCTCAGACGCAGGGATCGAGGGGCGCGCGATCACGTGCTGGCGACCACCGGCAAGCGCCGACGCGCGGTGCCCGACGGGGGGGACACGGCCGGGGCATCGAGCGGCTCCACCAGCGCGCCTCCGAGCGAGTGAGCGTGCGCACGCTCGATCTCGACCTCCAGCAGCTGCCCGGTCGGGTCGGCGCCCTCGGGAACCTCGACGTGCACGATCTCGTTCCGCTCGGTGCGTCCGCTGTAGCGCATCCCGTCTCGGCTGCGCCCCTCGAACAAGACCGTGGCGCGTGTGCCGACCAGCGCTTCGAGATGCGCGGACTGCTGCTTCTCGACCGTCGCGAAGACCCGCTGGAGCCGCTCGGACTTCACCTTCTCAGGCACGTCATCGCCGAGCTTCAACGCCGGCGTGAAGGGCCGGGGGGAGTACTTGAAGGCGAACAACGAGGTGAACCCCGCCTCCCTCACGAGAGACAAGGTCGCCTCGAAGTCGTCGTCGGTCTCGCCTGGGAAGCCGACAATGAGATCGGAGCTGAGTGTCAAACCCGGCACCGCCTCCTTGAGCTTCTCGATCCGCTCCAGATAGAGCGCGCGCGTGTAGCGTCGCAGCATGCGCTTGAGCATGCGGTCGCTGCCCGACTGCACAGGGAGGTGAACATGCTTGGCCAACACGGGCAGCTCGGCGTGGGTCGCGATCAGATCATCGGTGAGGTGACGCGGGTGCGGTGAGGTGTAGCGGAGGCGATCCAGCTCGGGGACCTCATCCGCGATCCGGCGCAGCAGCGCGGCGAACGCGCTCGTCCGCGCGAGGCGACTCGACCACGTGGGGGGCTCGCTGGACGGCCCGGTGGCCGCGTCGGGCTCGAACCAGGAGTTGACCGTCTGTCCGAGCAACGTCACCTCGCGCACGCCGCCCGCCACCATGCCGCGGATCTCCTGCACGATGGCATTGGCTGACCGGTACCGCTCCGGACCACGGGTGTGCGGCACGATGCAATAGGTGCAGCGCTCGTCGCACCCTTTCATGACGGTGACGAAGGCCCCCGTCTCCAGGCGCGTCGGCAAGGGGGTCGCTTCCAGAAACGCGGGGTCGTCAACGTCGAAGACCGTCCGCGCGACCGGGGGCGCGCCGCCGAGGGCATTCTCTACGAGGGCGCCGAGCTCGGGGATGTTGTCGGGCCCGATGACGATGTCGACAAACGGCGCCTTCTTGAGCAGGCGCTCACCCTCCTGCTGGGCTACGCACCCGGCGACGGCGAGCACGACCCCGCGCCGCTGGTCCTTGAGCGGGCGCACCGTGCCGAGCGCACTCATGAGCTTGTGCTCCGCCTTCTCGCGGACCGAGCACGTGTTGAACACGACGAGCTCAGCGAGCGCCGAGTCGTCGGTCGGTTCCCACCCGGAGCCGCGCAGCACCTCCTCGATCCGGCGTGAATCGTGGACGTTCATCTGGCAGCCCATCGTCTGGACGATGTAGCGCTTGCTCATGAGGCCCGAACGGTAGGGGACCGGCTGCGTGCCGGCAATCCGCCGACCTCGTCAATCCGCGTCGGGAACCTCACCGCCACTGCTGCCTTCGGCGGTGGTGTGCGTCTCCCAGGTGGCCTCCGCCTCCGGTTCGGCGCTGCCACACGCGGTGAGAACACTGAGAGTCAGGAGCACGAGAAAGAAGAGACGCATCACGCGAAGTATGGAACGCGAAACGGCGAGCCGCATGCGCGACTCGCCGTTTCTGTGTCCGGGCGCAAGACCCGGTGCAAGGAGGCTTGCCTCTTACTGACCGATGGTGGCCGCGGTCACGCTGGGCAACTCCGAGAAGCCCACGGTGACCGGCGCCGGCGGACGCGATCCGTACGTGCCGATGAAGACCTGGTACGTCCCCGCAGGGAACGGTCCGTCGACCATGGGGTTGAACCCGGCCGAGTCGTCGTTGCAGCGGAACTGGCCATCTGGGGTGCGGATGACCAGCGTCGTGTCGGTCGCGGAGTTGGCCATAACACGGAGGTTCGGGAAGTTCCCCGCCGCCGTGAACGCAAACTGCGGGTTGCTCGGCAGGTTGCCGCGGCAGCCCGCGCCGTTGGACGTGAAGGTCATCGCCTGCACGGTGCCACCGGCGACGGCCGTCTGGATGTTGGGGTCGGGCATGAAGCCCGGCGTCAGGCTGATCGCTGTGGTCGTGTTGGGGACCGCGACGGCCGGGGTCGGGGTCGTGGGCGGAGGCACCACGCCGGGCGGCGCGGCCGGGCCGCCACCGATCTGCGCCGCCGTGACGGTCGGCGACTCCGTGATGCCGATGGTGTACGGCGCCGTGGTGTTGGCGGAGTACGTGCCCACGTAGATGCGGTGGATGCCCGCGGGGAACGCGCCCTGGACGATCGGGTTGAAGCCCTCGCTGTCGTCGTTGCAGAGGTACGTGCCGTTGCTCAGCTGGATGACGAGCGTGGTGTCCTGCGCCGAGCTCACGATGACCCGGAGGTTTGTGAACGCAGAAGTCACGTGCAGGGTGTGGTCCGACACGGCGCCGATGTGGCCGTTGCACGCCGAGTTCCGGGTGGACGCGCTGAACGGTCCGCCCGCCTCACCCGTCGCGGTCCGCGGGTCGGGCGTGAAGCCCGGGCGCACCATGAAGGAGTTGGCGCCGCCCCCTCCCGAGTTGTCGTCGCCGTCGGAGTCGTCGCCGCCCCCACAAGCAAGAATGGCGGCCAGCACACTCCATGCGGCCACGATGCGCAGCCCCGTTCGGAGCCTTCGAAGGTTCGACATCAGATCTCCCAGTCCGGTGATGAATCGGGCGGATACTGCCCCATCCCAGCGGTCTTGTCAGTGGTTTCTTCACCCTGTGCGGGGGAAGCCTCGAAGCCTACGCGAGGCGGAGACGAAGCTTCCCCTCCCCGGCCTCGGACGCCGCCGTCCCCACACGGTGAGGTTCCGGCTCACCCTCGCGAGACGACACGCACGAGCCGCCGCGTGGCCTCCCTCAGCTCCGCGAGGGTGCGGACGGGCGCGAGGAGCGAACAGTAGGGCGTGTACGCCCGCATCTCGGAGTCCCCAAAACCCCATGCGTTTCGCGGCTCTGGATTCAGCCACACCACCCTCGCCGCCCGGCGGTGGATCGCACGAAGGGCACGGACGTTGGGGTCGAGACGATTGGAGCGCGCGTCGCCGAGCACGAGCAGCGTCGTCCGGCGGTCGAACGCATCGAGGTGGGCGTCGAAGAGCGTTCCGAGCGTACGGCCGTAGTCGCTGCTCGCGCCGATCTCCATCGCGCCCGGCCGACCCACGATCGCCAGCGATGCATCCAGGTCGTTCTGCTCGAACATCTGGGTGACCTCCGCGACGTCCTGCACGAATACGAACGACCGCGTGCGAGAGAACGCCGACTGCATCGTGTGCACCAGGACGAGCAGGAACTGCGCAGCGGTCCGCACCGAGTCGGAGATGTCACACAGGACGACCAGCTTCGGCCGATCCCGACGACGCCTTCGGTAGACGGGCGCAAACGGCACCCCCCCTGTGCGGAGGGACGACCGCACGGTGGCCCGGACGTCCAGCACGCCGCGACGGCTTCGACGTCGGCGACGCTCCATTCGGTCCCTCAAGGCCTCCGCGAGCCGCTCGACCTCGCGCCGAACCTGTTTGCGCTCCGAGGGGTCGAGCTGTCGGAGCGGCGCATCCTCCAGTCTCTCCGCCCGACCCCGCGCCAACCGATCCGGGTTGCGCCGCTCGAGTTCCTGCCGGACGCGGCCGCGCACCCGACGTCGGAGCGCCTCGAGACGGCCGCTGGCCTGTCGGCGGACCTCCGGCTCGAGCGGCGTCTCGGCGAGCTCCCGCTCCATCTCGGGCATCCCGAGCGCCTCGAGCGTGCGCAGCGCAAACAGCCCCACCTGCATCGGGCTCTGGATTCGCGTCACCCCGGCCTCGCGAAGCGCTCCTTCGATCCGCTCGGCGAGCTCCGCCCCGCCTTCCATGGCAGCGGCAAGCCCGCCTCCACCCGCCCCCGCCGAAGCGAGTTGACCGGGCGACTCGGACTCCGACGCGTCCTTGGAGACGGCCTCCGTGTCTTCGGGCTCGTCGATGCGGAAGAAGCGCTCGAACACGCGATCGAAAGTGGCCTGATCCTGAATCCGTTTGCACAACGTGGCAGCAAGCGCGCCCCGCAGCGCGGCCCGCTCGGAGAACCCCACCAGCCCGGCGGCCCGCTGGGCGTCCATCGACTCGCTGGTCGATATCCGAAGGCCCGCCCGGCGTCCCGCGTGCACGAACTCGATGAGGACCTGATCCACGGGTGTCCGCAGGGGCGAGGGGGCTAGGGAGCTGGCTCGGCGAGGAGCTGCTGCACGACCGTTTGAAGCCGGGTGACCGCCGCCCGGTCGACGCCGATCAGCACATCTCGAACCTTGCCCGCCCGTCCCAGTACGACGATCGTGGGGATGCTCCGCACCCCGTAGCTCCGGCTGGTGCCTCCGATGTCGCGCGCGATCGTGTAGCCCACTGGGAGCGCGCGCACGTGAGACCGAATCGCGCCCTCGGACTCCCGGCTCAGCCCCACCACGCTGAGGCCCTGCGGGTGATACTGGCTGTGCATGCCGTCCAGCACCGGCATCAGCGCTCGGCACGGCCGGCACCAGGTGGCCCAGAAGTCGAGCAAGACGACCCGGCCGGCCAGGCCCTCCAGGGTCACGGGGTCGTTGCCCGCGATGCGCTCGAGCGTGAGGGGCGGCGGCGGCTGGCCCACCTCGAGTCCGCCAACCCGACGCGGCAGGGGGCGGTTCGGCGCGGCCTTGGCGGGCCAGGCCGCCAGCGTCAGCAACGCCAGCGACGCCGCGATGGCGGCCACACGAAACACGAGCGCGGTCGACGGCAGGCGGGAGCGCAACACCCTCGCAAGGTACCACCCTGCGGCTCGCTCGCCCGTCCGCCGCGTCAAACGGATGGCGGCTCCAGGGGCGTGAGCTTGCGAAAGCTGACGGCCACCACCCGGCCGTCCTCGAGCCCCACGAGGCCCCCGTAACGCAGCTTCTCGATCAGAACGCCCTCCCCGACCTCCCCCGTGCGGGTCTCGTAGGCGACCGGCGCCGACGGACGGAGGTGCAAGAACACGCGCGCCTCGTCCGCCAGCTGGGCCCACTCGGGGGCGTCCTTCGGCTCGATGCGGTCCAGACTGACACGCTGGATTCGGCCTCCTCCGATCCACACATCCCGGCGGTCGGGCTCGGCGTGCACGACCACCCCGTGGGTGCCCACCGGCTGAACCGCGACGGTGCTCCCCACCGGACAGGTTCCCGTACCGTCTCCCACCCAGGGCCCCCCGAGGGTCTCGCGCGCTTGCTCGAGCGTCGGAGGACCGGACGGTCGAGAGAGCTTGGCGAACACGCCCCCGATGACCGGGAGCTTGGGTCGCTCGTCAGCCACCTTCGGCGCCATCCTCCGAGGCCGCAACCAGGATCGCCTCGAGGTCGGGCTGTGGCTCCTCGAACTGCACGGCAAGGCGACGCTGCCAGGGTCCCAGCAGGTCGTCGGTCGGCTCGCAGCGCAGCACGACCGCGTCGATGTCGCGCGGCGGCGCATCGAGTTTGAGCTGAAAGCAGAGGCGGAGCCCCGTCCCCGGCGCGACGTCGCTGGGGCACGCCATCAGGACGCCGGAAGCGCTGACGTCGTACGTGATCGCGGTCGTCTCCTCGCCGTCCACGATGAGCGTGACCGGAAACCACACCCGGTATCTCGCGTTGGCTCGGCGCTCCCGCATGCACTCAGCGTACGAGCCGCAGGCCGGGCTTGGCAATGTCGGGTGGGTTTCGCTCGACGCCGCGCGCGGGCCGCCTCAGGTTCGACGGGTGGTTGGGTTCCGCAGTCAGCTCCGCGGTCAGGTCTGCAGAGGCCTCCTGTGCGCGGCGCTCGCCAGCATGTTGATGGGGTGCGGCGGTGGCGCCCCGGGGCGCCGGACCAACACCGTCGCGCGCGGCCCGGAGGACCCGCTCCCGACGGAGCTCAACCGAAACGCGCCGCCGCCGGGGGAGCGCGCCGGGGTCTCGCAACCGCATGTGGTGTTGTGGTGCGCCCAGCCGCTGGGTCCGGCGTGCCTCTCCGCGCAACAGGAGCTCGGCCAGGCCCCGACGCCCGCCGACGCGGTCCCCACGGCGCTCCTTCGGCAAGCCCGTGACGCAAGCGACGACTGCGCGGACCCCGATCTGGCTCCGCTCATGCAGCGCGTGACCGACGCGGTCGGCGTCGCCGTCGGTGGATGGACCGACCAGGAGGGCCCCATCCCCTCCGCCGAGCACATCGAGGACCTCTACGCGGGAAGCGGCTGCACCAACGCCGCGCGACCGGGCGACCCGCCGGTCAAGATGCACGTCTCCGACGTGGACGGCGAGCCCCACTTCCTCGTGCGGGTGTGGGAGTTTGAAGGCTGATGCTCTCGAGAAGCCGTCGGCGCCTCCCGGTGCGATCTCGGCGCACGCATGCACCGCGGCGACCCGTCTTCGCACCAGCCTCTGCGCTCGACGTCGAGGAGCCCCGGCCACATGGTCCGTCTCGTTGTCCTCCACGCCTCACACCGTGGCCGTCGCTCGCCCCGACACGGCCGCTGCTCCGAAAAAGCGCGCGAAGCTCGGCCGGCTCGCGCGCCTGACCGAGGTCCTGAAGCCGCACTGGGTCCGCTTCCTGCTGGCCACGCTGGCGCTGTTCCTGGGCTCCGGGATCGGCCTCGTGTATCCGCAGGCGGTCCGCTACGCGATCGACCGAGGCGTGGAGGACACCTCGGGGCAGACCCTGAACCTCATCGGCGCCGGCCTCGTGGGACTGTTCTTCTTGCAGGCAGGCCTGACCTGGGGACGCCACTACCTGATGAGCTGGCTCGGTCAGCGCGCGGTCGCCGAGCTTCGGCGCCGGGTCTTCGAACGGGTCCTGTCTCTCGAACCCAGCTGGTTCCACGCCCGCTCCACCGGAGAGCTGGTCAGTCGGCTCGCCAGCGACGTGACCGTGGTCGAGAGCGTCGTTGGCACGCAGATCAGCATGTCGCTGCGCAACGGGCTCCAGCTGATCGGCGGGCTCGTCCTCCTCTTCATCGAGAACACCAAGCTCACCCTCCTGATGCTGCTCGTGGTGCCCCCGCTGTCGGTCGGCGTCGTCGTGCTTGGGCGGCTGATCCGCAAACGCAGCCGTGCGGTCCAAGATCGCTTGGCCGAGGCCAGCGCGCGCGTCCAGGAGGCTGTCGGCGCCATCGAGACGGTGCAGGCCTTCGTGCGCGAAGAGGACGAAGCCGCGCAGTACACCGTCGGGGTCGAGGCGGCCTTCGAAGCGTCGCGGCGCCTCGCGATCTGGCGGGGTGCGTTCATGTCCGTGGCCAGCTTCGCCGGGTTCAGCGCCATCGCGCTGATCGTCTGGGTCGGTGGTCACGCGGTGCTCGAGGGCGAAATGACGGGCGGGGACCTCGCCGCGTTCATGCTCTACACGACGATCGTCGCCATCGCGCTGGGCAGCCTCGCGGGGCTCTACAGCGCGTTGATGAGCGCCGCGGGCGCAACGGACCGGCTCTTCGAGATCATCGACCTCACCCCGTCCGTGAGGTCGCCCGACCGACCCACTCCGCTGCCCGCGGGACGGGGCGCGGTGACGTTCGAGAACGTCCAGATGGCCTACCCCAGCCGGCCGAACACGCAGGTCATCGACGGCGTGACGCTCGAGGTGGCCCCCGGCGAGACGGTCGCCCTCGTGGGCCGCTCGGGCGCGGGCAAGAGCACGCTCGCCAAGCTGCTGCCCCGCTTCTTCGACGTGCAGGGCGGCTCGGTGAGCCTTGACGGTGTGGACGTGCGCGACCTCCACCTCGAAGACCTCCGCGGCGCGGTGGCCACGGTCGCCCAGGAGCCCGTGCTGTTTAGCGGCACGCTGCGAGACAACGTCGCCTACGCACGCCCCGAAGCCCTCGACCACGAAGTCGAGCGCGCGGCCCGGCAAGCCTCGATCCTGGACGTGGTCGACGCGCTGCCGGACGGATGGGACACCGAGGTCGGCGAGCGCGGCGTGCAGCTGTCGGGGGGTCAGCGCCAGCGGATCGCCCTCGCGCGGGCCATCTTGGCCAACCCGCGCGTGCTCATCTTGGACGAAGCCACCAGCCACCTCGACGCCGAGAACGAGGCGGCCATCCAGGGGGCGCTCGACGTGCTCTTGGAAGACCGCACCTCGCTGGTGATCGCCCACCGCCTCAGCACCGTCCGCCGGGCCGACCGGATCGTCGTGCTGGACCGCGGACGCGTCGTGGACGAGGGTACACACGAGGCGCTGATGGCGCGCGATGGCCTCTACCGAAGGCTGGTTGAGCTGCAAGTGTTCGATTCCGAAGAGAATGCCCCCGCCGAAGCCGGCGTCCCACCCGTCGAGACGACATGAATCACGCACGTTTCCTTACTTCCCTTCTCCTCTCCATTCTCCTGATGGGCTGCGGCAGCGCCGAGCCGCAGGGTCCGACCATCGTCCGAGGTGACGACGCCACCGCGACGGTCGGCGGAGAGACCCCGCCAGAGCCCGATCCCGTCCCGACGGGGCCCGCGCCGAGCTTCATGGGCGCGAACCACACGGTGGTGATGCGTCTGGACATGACGCGCGTGCGCGCATCGGCCATCTCGGACGACATCGCGGGGCTCGTGCGCTCCTACCCCACATGGCAGGAGCTCTTGGGCAACTCGGGCATCGAGCCGGTCCGCGACTTCGAGCGCGTGCTGGTCTCCGCCCCCGGCGGCATGGCCGGCGAGTCTGTGATGGTGCTCCGGCACAACATGACGGAGGCGCGGGTGCGTGAGGCGGTGCTCTCGATGGCCGTCGAAGGCGCGGCGCCCCCGGCGTGGCGTCAGGAGGATGGCTTCGACGTCGTCGACTGGCCCGCGCAGACCGAGGTCCCGCGGGTCGTCGTGATCAGCGCGGAGCACGAGCTCATCGTGGCCACGCCGGGCGAGCTGGCCCGGATCCTCGAGGTTGCGGCCGACCACCGTCTGCGTCGCGGCGCCAACGCCGACGCGATCATCGAGCCCCAGCTTCAGCTGCCGACAGGCACCATCGTCACCGTGAGCGCAACCGAGGTGAGCAGCTCCGTCGCGAGCCGGCTTCCGCATCCGCCTCAGGCGTTTGCGCTCGAGGTCACCGACGACCAGGCGGAAGAGGGGCGCATGCAGCTCGACGCACAGGCCGACTACGCGGACGCCGCCGCGGCGGAGGCCGCGCGCAGCTGGGTCGCCGGGCAGCGGGACCAGTACGCGGGACACATGATGGTGCGCGCCGTCGGCCTCGACCGGGTCCTCCGGGAAGCCGAGATCGGAGCCGAGGGCACCCAGGTGCAGCTCGGCGCATCGTTCACCGAGGAAGAGCTCCAGCGCGTCATCGGATTGCTCGCGCTCCTGCAGATCGGCGGTTGAGTCGAGGCGCGGCGCGCTCGCACCTCAGCTCGACGTCGCTGCCGACGCTGCGACATGACGCGGCGACCTGCTACATAGAGAGCGGTGCGTCGCTGGATGGTCCGCGCGGTTCTGATCGCCCTCGCCCTCACGAGCCTCGGGTTCGAGTGGGAGGGCCGACTGACGCGTTTGCAGCGAGAGCTGACCCACCCGGACGCCGCGCGCCGCCGCGAGGTGGTCGAGCTGCTGGCCAGCTACCCGGCGGTCGAGGTACGGGCGCCGCTGCTGCGTGCGCTCGAAGACCGCGATGCCGGAGTGCGCGCGGAGGCCGCTGAGGCGGTCGGCCGCGTGCGCCTGGCTGAGGCCGTGCCGCGTCTCTTGGACTGGCTGGACGACCCGGATGCCGATGTGCGGGCCGCCGCCGCGCGCGCCTTGGGTGATGTGGGCGAGCGGAGCGCGATCCCCCCTCTCGTCCGTGTGCTGGGTGACAACCAGGCCACGGTTCGGCGAGCGGCGGTGGCCGCGCTGGCGGAAATCGGAGGGGACGACGTCGTGGTCCCGCTCCTGGTCCGGTTGGACGACGACGACGACTCGGTCCGCGCTCAGACCGCCACTCTGCTGGGACAGCTCGGCGACACGCGCGCCACGGTGCCGCTGGTGGGCCGCGCGCGTGACCCCAGCCCGCCGGTCCGCGCGGCGGTCCTGGGCGCGCTCGGGGACTTGGGCGACGCGCGCGCGATGGCCGCCCTCGTCCAGGCGCTCCGCGACGAGTCGACCGACCCGCAGCTCGCGGCCGTCGCGGCGCTCGGTCGGATCGGCTCGGTCGACTCGGTCCAGCCGCTGGCCGCACTGCTCTCCTCCGACGAGCTGCGCACCGCACGCGCAGTCACGGCGGCGCTCGGGCAGATCGAGGGCGACCTGGCCCGCGACGCGCTCGTGCTCGGCATGGCGGACCCAGCGACGCGTGTCGCCGCCTCGGAGAGCCTCGTCGAGCGGGCGGAACGAAGCGCGCGCAACGGGGATCCCGCGGGGGAAGGCGCCGCGATCATCGACGCGCTGTCGGTCGCGCTCGAGCGGACCGAGGAGCGCGACCACGTCAACCGCCTGGCGGAGACGCTGATGGCGCTCGCTCGCGTGACGGGCACCCAGCGCGCAGCCCCCTCGCTTCTCGCCGCAATGCAGCGAGGGCACGGCGACGCGCCACCGCTGGTGCGCGCGCTCGGGGCCACGGGTGCGGACGCGGCCATCGTCCCGCTGCTGAGTCGACTCTCTTCCGACGACGTGGTCCTCCGGTTGGCTGCGCTGGAGGGACTGTCGCGCTACTTCGAGGAGAGTGGGCCCGACGGGCGTGCAGCCGATCCGCTGCTCGCCGTGATCGGGTCGGTCACGGAAGCCGAGCGCGTGCCCGTCGTTCAGCTGCTCGGCCAGGTTCGCGCAACCCGCGCGCTGCCCGTCCTGCGCACGCTGCTGGTCCACCCGGACGCGGAGCTGCGCCTCGCGGCCATCCGAGCGATCGGCGCGATCGGCGACGCGGAGGGCGGCCCTGCGCTGTTCGAGCTTCTCGACGACCGCGACGGCCGGCTCCGTTTCGAGGCGGCGCAGGCCGTCGGACGCGCGGCGTCACCTCAGATGGTGGGCCGATTGCTGGACCGCTTGCACACAAACCGGCCCGTCGACCGACACGCCCTGCTGATGGCGCTGGCGGTCGCGCTCCCGCGGCTCTCGGAACAGGGGACGCTCCCCGAACCGCTCGCCGAGCGGGCGCGGCGGTCGCTGCTCCGCTGGGCCGTCGGCGAGGACGAAACCCTCGCGGCGCGGGCCCTCGATGCACTCACGGCGTGGCGCCCGCCCGAGGCCGCCCCCGGTCTCGCAGACGCGTTCGAGCGCGCTGACGATCGTCGCGCGCTCCCGCTCTTGGCCACGCTCGGCGCGCTCGACCACCCGGACGCGCGCCGTGTTCTCAGGCAGGCGCTCTCCCGCACCTCGGTGCCCGTGCGAACGCAAGCCGCCTCGGTTCTCGGCGAGCACGGTGGCCCCGAAGACGCCGCGGCGCTGGTCGAGGTCGCCGCCGCGCTCCCCTGGCCCGCGTCGGCTGCGGCCGCCTTCTCCTTTGCGCGCATGGCGCGGCGCGGGGCCCTCGACATCGAAGCCGAAGGCACGCACGCCGCCCTGTGCACGTTGTCGACCAGCCACGACCCGTTTGTGCGGGCCAACATCGCCACGTCGCTCGCCGCCCTGTCGTTGCCGGACTGCGACACCGGCGCACGCCAGCTCGCGTGGCTGAGCCCCGAGCACGCGGAGGTCGTCCGAAGTGCGACAGCGCGCTGGGCCGGCCGCTCCATCGAACGCGGTGACCCGAACGCAGCGGCGCTCCAGCAAGCCCTCGACGCGTGCGCGGCAGACGCGCTCGCCAGCGGGATCGCATCCACCTGCGCCTCGCCGACCCTCCCCCCCCTCGAAGACCACGCCGACGTGTACGCCTTCGACGCCAGCGGGGACGCGGCGCTCGCCGCCCGTCTCGTCGCGCTTCGGCTGGCCGACGGTTCCGTCTGGATCACCCACACCGACGTCAACGGACATCTGCGCTTGCACAACGCGCCGCGCGGCGCGCTCTCGCTCGAAGACCCGGCCGCCACCCCGCTCGAGCCGTAACCCCCGTCAAGGGGTAACCTTGTTGCCGCGCCCCGCGCCGGGAGTACCTAGCGGGCATGCCGCTCTCCCGAAGTATTCTCGTCGCCACGGACTTCTCCGACGCCGCGGAGCACGGACTCCACAAGGCGCGCGCCGTCGCCGCCGACACGGGCGCCAAGGTCACCGTCTGCCACGTCGTCGACCCATCGCCACTCGCACCACGGGGTGCGGAGGAGGACCTCGAGAAGTCGCTGCACGCAGCGCTGACCAAGGTCATCGAGACTCACTTCTCCGAGGTCGAGGAGACCAAGACGGCCTTGATCATTTCCCCGACGCCGGCCGAGGGGATCTGCCACTACGCCGAGAAGGAGGACACGGACCTCATCGTGCTCTCGACCCACGGGCGTTCGGGGCTCGCGCACCTCTTGATCGGCTCGGTCGCAGAGCGCGTGGTGCGCATCGCGCCGTGCCCCGTTCTCACGGTCCGAGCTCCGCTGAACTGAGTTTTCGAATGTGCGCGCTTCGCGCATTTTTTGCACATTCGAAAACTCACCATTTACGGGTGGCGCTTCCGCGCCACGGACGAGGGGCAAGCCCCTCGAGCTCCCCGTCTCCAATGGATCGACAGTCTTTGAGTACTCGCGCGTGCGGTCGCGCTGCGCGCGACATGATTGCACGAGCGAGAACTCACCATTTACGGGTGGCGCTTCCGCGCCGCGGACGAGGGGCAAGCCCCTCGAGCTCCCCGTCTCCGATGGATCGACAGTCTTTGAGTACTCGCGCGTGCGGTCGCGCTGCGCGCGACATGATTGCACGAGCGAGAACTCACCATTTACGGGGGCGCTTCCGCGCCACGGACGAGGGGCAAGCCCCTCGAGCTCCCCGTCTCCGATGGATCGACAGTCTTTGAGCCTTACTGGCTCGGGAATTTTCCACCAAGGTGTGCCTTTGCGGGCTGGCTCTGCCTCAGTCCAGGGTTCACGCTCGACCTGTGGGCCCTCCCCTTCGGCTGCGAACGCGCATTCGCCTCCCGGTCATCCGGCGGGCGTGGTGCGGCGTGCGCAACTGGGTGCCCTTTCTCGCGGTCGCTCTGTGCGTGGCGACGCCCGCGCAGGCGCAGCCCAGTTGGGACACCCCCTCGCCGGCGGGCTTCCGGGAGCCAGCGCGGAGCGGCGGTGAGTACGAGATGGGCTTTTTCGCGGGCGACACCGACGCCGCGAGGGGCTCCCTGAGCGGGTTTGGACGTCTCGGCATCAGCCTCAACGAGGTGTTCGATCTGCGCCTCACGCTCGGCTGGGGCTGGGGCGCGGCCAACGACAACGACGCCGGCTCGGCCGCCAACCCGTTCCTGGCGGGCCTCGCGGTCGTCGGTGAGGAGAGATGGCGCTTGCGGGTGGGCGCGGGCATCGCCTTCCCAACCGCGCCGGCCACCCCGAGCGCGCGGCAGGCCGCGTATCTGTCGGCGTCGACCCGTGGGCTGAGCGAGCTCTGGCTCTGGGTCCCGGAACGCGTGAGCGTGGTGCCGATGCTCGAGTTCCAAGCCGTGCCCGTAGACGGGTTCTATCTCGACGCGACGCTCCGCCCCGCGCTGATCATCCCGTTCGACGACGACACCCCGCTGTTCCCGCTGGACTCCGAGGGCACGCGGAGCGACGTCGACTTCGCCCTCGAAGCCGCGCTCGGGATCGGCTGGCGTCACGAGAACTTCCTCGGCGGGGTGCGGGGGCGCGGCCTGCTCGTGCCGACCCTTCAGGGCGACATCCTGCAGACCTCTGGACAGCTGTTCGCGCGGGGCACCGGCCGCATCGACGACGGCACGTTGGAGCTGTTCGGCGAGGCGCGCTTCGAGCTCAACCTCGACCCGGATCTCGGCTTCGGCTCGGCGGCGGGCCCACGCTGGGGCCTGTTCTTCGCCATCGGCGCCTCCGCCGGGGGACGCCAGATTCCGCCCGGCCGGTTCGGCGTCGAACATGTCGACATCCGAGGCGCCGACCAAGTCGACGCGCAATCGATCACCGCCTGCCTCGGCACGCGAGAGCGGTCGCGGTCCAGCATCGACATCGGCATCCGGGGCACCCCCGAGTGCCAGGAGCCTCCGTTCGATGGCGACCACCTGATGGTCGACCTCTGGCACTGGCCGTGGAGCGAGTGGCCGCTGTTCGACGAATCGGTGATGGAGCGAGACGTGGAGCGCATCGAGCGCTGGTACCGCGCGCGCGGCTTCTACGACGCCCGCGTCGTCTCCACCGAGGTTGATCCGCCCGCCGCCACCCGCGTCGACGACACGGCCCGACGTTGCGAAGTGGGCGCCGACTGCACGGTGGACGTCACTTTCGAAGTCCTCGAGGGCCAGCCCGTGGAGATCGCACGCATGTCGTTGCGCGGCATCGGGGACCTGCCCGACGGCATGCGCAGCGCACTCCGCGGCGTGCTTCCGTTCTCCAGAGGAGACCGCTTCGACGAGACGCTCTACGAGAACACCAAGGGGCGGATGCTTCGTGTGCTCGCCAACGCGGGGTATGCACGCGCCCGCGTGACCGGCGAGGTCAAGGTCAACCGCGAGCGCCGCGAAGCCTTCATCATCTTCGTCATTCGCAGCGGCCCACGCAGCGTGGTCGGTCCGGTCTGCGTGCGCGGCCACGGGGAGCTCCCCGCGGACTCGCTCTTCCACGTCGCGGGCCTCGACGCGGGCGAGGAGTTCAGCTTCGAAGAGCTTCGCGACGCGCAGCGTGCGCTCTATGCGCTGGGCGTGTTCAGCGCCGTGGAGGTGGCCTCCCGCCAATCGGACGACGACGAAGAAGACGAGCCGGACGACGAGATCGACCAGGACAGCGACGCCCCGCCCGAGGTCGAAACGCGGCGCCTCGCGCGGGAAGCGGCCGAGGTCACCGGTGGCGAGGCCGAAGCGGTCTGCCAGCCCGGTCCCATCTCCGTCGCCGAAGGCACGCAGGCGGTCCCGATCGACATCACCGTCTCCCCTGGGCGCGTCGAGCGCGCCGGGATCGGCGGCGGCTTTCAGGCGGGCCAGGTCGTGACGATCGGCGGGGCGCAGAACTTCGACTCGGGCAACCAGGACGCGGCGCAGTGGGACCTGCACCTGAGCGCCTCCTACGAGCACCGCAACCTGTTCGACAACCTGATCCGCGGCCGGCTGGAGGTGCGCCCGCGCGCCATCTTCCAGATGCCGTTCTTGAACTTCACGCCTGCGCAGGACCCGCCGCTCGGCATCCAGACGACCGGCCAGCTCCAGTGGCCCGCGTTCATCGAGGGTCGCACCAACCTCACGCTGAGCGTGCGCCACGACCTCGGGCCGATGCCGTTCACCAACTTCTTCCGGTCGGAGCTCGGCGGAAGCCTGGGGATCGACCGGACGTTCGAGGTCTTCGAGAGCAACCAGATCTACGTGGGCGCGTTCGTCTGGGGCAACTGGTTCCTGCCCACCGATCGGCAGCCGAGTGACCGCAATCAGCAGCTTCCGGAGACCGGCGCGCTCTGGCTCCAGGAGGCCATTCGGCTCGACTTCCGTGACAACCGCCAGCGCCCGACCGAGGGGATCTACATCGCCGCCTCGTCGCAACAGAGCGTCCAGCCGCTCAGCTCGTGGGACATGATTCGCTGGAACGCCGAGGTGCGCGGCTACGTGTCGCCCTTCCCCGGCCTGGTCGTCGCGGGTCGCTTCGCGATGGCGGGCATGCACGTCCTCGGCTTCAGCGAGAACCTCAGCGACGACAACGTCTACCAGCTGACCGATCTGGGCCCCAACGCGCTCCACCTCACCGGGGGTGGCGCGTCCGGAAACCGGGGGTTCCTGCCGGGTCTGCTCGGCGACGCGACCCAAATCTACGTCGACGAGCCGCGCAGCGATGAGGAGATCGCGCGCGGAGCACCGCCACGGCAGCGTCCCGTTCGGATCAGCGGTGGCACCCGTCTTTGGGAGGCGTCGCTCGAGGTCCGCGTACGCATCACGACCAACTTCGGCGCGGTGGTGTTCGCGGATGCGGGCGACGTCGCGCGCCCGGCGGTCGGCTCCGACGAAGAGGCCGATTGGCGGTTCGACCACCCACAGTTCGCGTTCGGTCTGGGCCTTCGCTACCTCACCATCATCGGTCCGCTCCGCCTGGACATCGCGTTCCGCCCCGACGAGCTCCAAGTGCTCGGCCAAGAGGGGCGCCTGCCCCCGACCTGCCAAAATGCGCGCGCCAGCGGCTGCAACCCACGCAACAACCTCGACCTGGGCTTCGCGCGCATTCCCGGCACGTACCACCTCACCATCGGCGAGAGCTTCTGAGCGATGGCGGAGCCGGCCGAGGACGAGAACGAGGAGCGGGACCCACGCGTCGAGGAGCTCGTCGAGGGGCTCGTCGAGGGCGTCAAGGAGGGTCTCACCGACGGCATCGACGACACGCCCGCACCCGGCGCGATCCAGCGATGGGGCCGGCGGCTGGGCGTCTCGCTCGTCTGGATGCTGGTGGTGTCCGCGTCGCTCGTCTTCAGCCTCGCCTACCACCTCCAGCTTCCGTTCGCGGGCGTGGTCGCGCTGGAGAGCGTCACCGAGCTGCTGAACGACACCTTGGCCGGCTCGTTCGAGATCGGCCGCATGCACAACGTGACCTGGGAGAAGGTGGTCGCCGAGAACATCGTCATCCGGGATCCGCAGGGTCGCGAGGTGGTGCGGGTGGATCGGCTCGCCGCATGGCCCGACTTCGAGTCGCTGCTCGCCGGCACCATCCGCGTGTCACGGGTGCGCGTGCGCGGCGGCCGGGTGACGTTGATCCCCGGGGACGAGGACGACGAGAGCCAGAGCGCCGTCTCCATCGCCGACACGTTCCTCCCTGTCGAGAGCGAGGAGGACGACGGCGACGGCAGCGGCGAAGAAGAGGAGACAAGCATCCCCCGCATCCTGATCGAGGGCATCGTGCTGGATGAGGTCCTCGTGGTGGGCGACGTCCCCGGGTACGAGGGGCTGCGCGTCGAAGACGTGCGCGTTGAGGGCCGCGTCGAGGTCCAGGAAGACGCCTCGACCTTGGTGCAGGTCTACGGCGGGCGCGGTGAGATGACGGGGCCGTACGCGGGGACGACGCACGTCGAGCGCATCGTGGGGCACGTCAACGGCGACATGCGTGAGGGGCTCGAGTTCTACGCGCGCGCCCACCGGGGCGACGACCGGCTTCGCGCGCGGCTGCGGATCACCATCCCCGAGGAAGACGCGACCCCGGAGATGGACCTTCGCGTCTGGGTGGAGCCCTGGCAGATGGCCACGCTCGCCGACATGGAGGTCGCCCCGGGCCTGGACGTGCTCGACGGGACGTTCCGCGGCTACGCGCGTATGCATGGCCCGGTCGACGAGCTGGAGCTTCGCGGCGACCTCACGTCGGAGGCGGGCCGGGTGCATGTGCGAGGACGCTTCCCCACCGACGGCGCCATCGAGATCGGCGCGCGGACCGATGGGCCCCTCCGGTTGGCCGAGCTGGTGCCCGCCGCCCCACCGATCCACGTCGAGGGCGACGCTCAGCTGACGCTCGATCTCGACGCGGAGGAGCGTCACCTGATCGCCGAGATCGAGCCGCTCGTCGTGGCCGACATCGCGTTGCCGGCGTTCCGCATCGACGCGATGATCGAGGACGACCGGCTCCGCATCACGGAACTCGAAGCCCCCCACCTCGGGGGTCAGGTCGAGGGGCGGGGCACGGTCGGCTACGACGGAACGCTGGATGTGCACGTCTCGGCGCGCATCCCCGAGATCAGCCGCGACCCGAACGTCCGGCGCCTGGCCCCCGGTGCACGCGGCGCGGTGACCGCCGAGCTCGATGTGCAGTCCGATGAGGCAGCGGAGAACCTGCGCATCGATGGCCGGGTCGGGCTGCGCGGGGCGCGGTATGGGAGCGTGCGGGCGAGCTCCGTGAACCTGCGTGGACGGGTCGCTGGGCTGGGCCCCGCGCCGGAGCTGCACGCCACCGGCGACGCGGACGGGCTCGTGGTGGGAGAGCTGGCGCTCGGCCACGCGACCGTCTCCATCGATGGCGGACCGGGAGGCTACGCTCTGCGCGCAGAGACCCGAAACAGCGCCACGGGCACGCATTTCCTCGTCGACGGGCGCGCCCACTCAAGCGCCGGCGCGCTGCGCCTCGACGCCCCGACGCTGCTGGCCGACCTGGGCGACGGCGAGCCGTGGCGCGGCGAAGTCGACCTCACGCTCCGGCCGGGCCACTCCGTCACGGTGGACGAGTTTGCGCTCACCCGCCAGAACGAGGGCATCGAAGCCGAGGCCACCTACCGGTTCAACGGCAACGACGACGCCAGCGTGCGCCTCACGGGGGTCGATCTGACTGCCCTCCGTCCGCTCGCGCCGACCTCGCTCGAAGGGTTGAGCGGCACGCTGGACGGACAGGTGAGGCTCGGCGGGGACCTCGACCGCTCGCCCCGCGGCACCGCGTCACTCCGCCTGCGCGATGGCGGCATCCGCTCCCTCCGCGGCATCGACGGAACGGTTCGGCTCGCACTGGAAGACGACGGGCTCACCTCCGACATCGACCTCGACATCGGGGAATCTGGCCAGCTCGCCGTGCGCGGCCCCGTCGCGCTCGACCCTCAGGTCCTCCTCCGGTCACCGGAACGCATCGCCGAAGCCGTCGCCCTGGACGCGCTGACCGCGCAGGCAGACAACCTCGACCTCGGACTGCTCAGCCGTCTCGGCCTGGTCGACGAGCTCCCCGTGCAGGGGCGCGTAAGCACACAGATCGCGTTCTCGGGTACGGGCGCGGACCTTGGCTTCCGCGACGTGTTCCTCGTGCTCGACCATGTGGGGCTGCCCGACTGGGATCCTCTGCGGGCGAAGCTGCACCTCAGCCTCGGCGACGGCCGGCTGATCGTACGGAGTGCCTGGGTCGCCGACGAGGTGGGCCCGCTCGCGCAAGCGCAGGCCGACCTCCCGCTGTCGCTCGACGACCCGCCGGAGAGCGCCATCGCCTTTTACGCGCAGCTGCGCGAGAGTGTGTGGAGCGCTTCGGCCCGGCTCGAAGGCCGCCGGCTCGACCGTTGGCCCCGGCCCGTGCGCGACATGATCCCGATCGACGGCGTGCGCCTGTCGGCGAGCCTCACGGCCGAGGGCACCGAAGACGGCCCCAGCGCGCGCCTCGCGACCGTGGCGCAGTTCGTCGAGGCGGCCACGGACTCCGACTGCGGGCGAGAGGTGCGGCCGGTCGTGACCGTCGACGCCAGCCTCGACGACCAACACGTCGTGGCCAACCTGCGCGGCTTCGTGGGCGACGCCAGCGCGGAGATCGGCGCGCAGGCCGAGGCGACGCTCCCCTTCGACGAATGGATCGCTTCTGGCGTCCGGACCTACCCGGAGACGTCGCTCACCGCGCACGTGCGCAACGCCGACCTCGCCGACGTGCCCTACCTCTGCGAGTACGGGCGGGGCGAGCTGGACCTCGAGGTCCGCGCGAGCGACGTGCTGACGGCCGCGCCCACCCTGCACGCCGAGCTCGACGCCCCGCACCTGCGCCTCTGGGAGCGCTCCGGCGAGCAGGGCGAAGCGCACCTGAGCGACGACTACCGCGTGCACGTGACGACGGCCGGCGCCCCGGACAGCGTCAGCGCCTGCCTGGTGATCGGGATCGCCTCGGAGCCCGGCACCGCCGTCGCCGAGTGCGAGGACGCGGCGGAAGCGGCGCCCCGCGAGCTCCTCAGCCGCGCCCGCCTGCCAGTGACGTGGACCGAGGGCGAGGTGCTGCCCGCGTACACCGCCGGGGCGACCATCTCGAGCTGGACTGACCTGTCGGACGCGCAAGTCGAGCCCGTGCTCACCTTCATCCCGGGGATCGTGACCGGGCGCGCGACGATGGATGGCAACATCGAGGTGCGCGGTCCGCTCGAGCGCATCCAGCTCAACGGGGAGCTCGACATGCGCGAGGGCGAAGTGCAACTCGAAGGCCTGGGCCAGCACCTGCACGACATCCAGGGGCGCGTCGAGCTGCACGGCGACGAGGTTCTGTTCCCGCCGAGCCAGCCGCTGACGGTCGTCGACTCCGGCGGACGCGCGCAGCTCCACGGCAGTGTGGGCTTCGAGGGCATCGTGCCTCGCCGCCTCGACCTCGTGCTCTCCGCCGACTCCTTCCCCATCCGCCGGGAGGGCATGATCCTCGCCAGCCTCAGCGGCGGCGCGACCGTTGGGGGGAGCATCTTCGACGACCACCTCAACAGCACCATCACCATCAGCCCGCGCTCGGCCGGCGAGGTGTTCGACGTGCAGCTTCCCGAGCAGACGGCGGGCACGCTGCAGGCGCTCGGGGACCACCGCGACGTGCTCGTCGTGGGCACGCGGCGCACCGGCGGCGGCGAAGTCCAAGACGAGAGCTACCCCATCGAGATTCGCATCAACGCGAACCGCCCGTTCCAGGTGCGGCGCACCGACTTCAACGCGCGACTCACCGCCGACCTCACCGCCACCTACCAGGACCCCGACCTCCGGATCCGCGGCGAAGCGATCATCCAGCGCGGCATCTTCGAGATCCTCGGCAAGCGCTTCGAGCTGGTGCGTGGCGGCACGCTGACGTTCCGTGGCCGGCCCGAGCTCAACCCCCAGATCAACATCGACGCGAACTACGAGGTGGGCACCAGCTCAACCGTCGTCACCGTGCAGGTCCGCGGCACGCTCGCGCACCCCGTGATCGAGTTCACCACAAACGACTCCGACATCACCGACCGGGCCGAGATCATCTCGCTCCTGATCGCGGGCGGCCGCCGCGAGGTGGGCACCGCCGAACAAGAGGCCTCGCAACAAGCGGCGAGCTTCATCTCCGGCATGACCGCGGGCATCCTGACCCTCGGCCTTCGGCAGGAGTTCGGCGACATCATCCCGCTCTTGGCCATCGAGCCCGAGGCCAGCGGAACCCGCGTCCGCGTCGGTTTCAACGCCAACGAGATCATCCCCGAGATCCTCCGGGGCATCATCACGGGCGCGTACATCGAGGGCTTCCTGACCGCTTCGCAGGCCTCCAACGCGGCCGGCGGCTCGGCCGGCACAGGCGGCGTCGGCGGCGGTGTCTCCGTCGAGTTCACCTTCCCGTACAACCTCCTCATGCGCGGTACCTACGTCCCCGTCGACAACGGCAGCCTCGACGTGCTGTTCGAGCCCTGATACTTCCATCTGCGCATGGCTAGGAAGCTCTTCGGCACCGACGGAATCCGTGGGCTCGCGAACGCGGGCAACATGACCCCCGAGATCGCCTTTCGCATCGGCGCGGCGGTCACCTACCAGGTACGCCAGCGCGTCGAACACGCGCCGCGGGTGGTCATCGGCAAGGACACGCGCCTCAGCGGCTACCTGTTCGAGCAGGCGCTGAGCGCCGGCGTGTGCAGCCAAGGAGGCCGAGGCCTCTTGAGCGGGCCGCTCCCGACGCCCGCCATCGCGCACCTCACCACCTCCATGCGGGCCGACGCCGGCGTCGTGATCAGCGCCAGCCACAACGGCTATCAGGACAACGGCATCAAGATCTTCGGCGGCGACGGCTTCAAGCTCCCCGACGAAAAAGAAGAAGAGCTCGAAGCCCTCATCGGAGGCGACGCCCTCGACCACGACCGCCCGACGGGCGCCGACGTGGGCCGGACCAAGCGGCTCGACGACGCCCCCGGGCGCTACGTTGCATTCGTGAAGCAGAGCTTCCCGAAGGAGATGACGCTCGAGGGCCTCCGCATCGTCATCGACGCCGCGCACGGCGCCGCCTACAAGGTCGCGCCCACGGTGTTCTTCGAACTCGGCGCGGACGTCTCGGTCATCGGCGTTTCACCCGACGGCAAGAACATCAACGACGGGGTCGGGGCCGTGCATCCCGAGGCGTGCGCGGCCGAAGTCCTCCGGACCGGCGCGGACATGGGGATCGCGCTCGATGGGGACGCCGACCGGGTGATCGTGGTGGACGAAAAGGGCCAGCGGATCGATGGGGACGCCGTCATGGCGCTCTGCGCGCGGCGCATGTTGCGTGACGGCAAGCTGCGCAAGAACACGCTCGTCTCGACGGTCATGAGCAACCTTGGCCTCGAGCGCGCCATGGAGAGCATCGGCGGCACGATGGTCCGCACCGCCGTGGGTGACCGCTACGTGGTCGAAGCGATGCGGCGCGAGGGATACAACCTCGGCGGCGAGCAGTCCGGGCACATGATCTTCCTCGACCACGCGTCGACGGGCGACGGCCTCGTGGCGGCGCTCCAGCTGATCGCCAACGTGCGCGGCGAGGAGCGCCCGCTGAGCGAGCTGGCTCAAAACGCGATGACGCGCGTCCCCCAGGTACTCGTCAACGCCAAGCTCAAGGAGCGCCGGCCGCTCGACGAGATGCCCAAGACGATGGACGCCGTGCGGGCGGCCGAAGCCAGCCTGGGCAAGACCGGCCGCGTCGTCATCCGCTGGAGCGGCACCGAGCCGAAGCTCCGCGTGATGATCGAAGGCGAAGACGACGCGAGCATCCGTTCGATGGCCGAAGGCATCGCCGACGAGGCCCGGGCCGAGCTGGCCTGAGCCGAGCTGGCCTGAGCCGGTCGGCCCGCCGCCTGGGCTCGCGGCTCAGAGCCCCACCCGGTCCTCTTTCAGATCGGCGCGGACTCGAATCGCTCGGAGACCTGCGGATCGTAGAGCGCGCAGCCGAACTCGCTCATGACATCGATGATCGCGTTCATCTCAACGTCACGAAGTGAGTGGCAGTGAAAGACCACACTCTGTGTCGTGATCTCGGCGACAAACGCCCCGGCCGGCCCTCGCGAGCCAGCCCGTCCTCGTCCATCACGAGGCGAGAGCGCTACGGCCGCGCGGCAGGCGGGGCGCGCGGCGGGACGACCAGCACCTCGGCGGGCTCCGACACGGCGTTCAAGCCCTCGGGGAGCGGACGGATCTGAACGGCCACAGGCTGGGCGCCGAGCGCCGGATCGATCTCGCTCACATCAACAAACGGGACGACGCGCTCCGACCGAAGCTCATCGAGGCGGCGGCGGGCACCGGACACCTGCACCCGGACCTGCGTGGGGCGCACGGTGACATCCGCGTTGCCGAGTACCGCGACCTCCAGGTCGTCGAAATCGCGGCTGCCCGTCTCCTCCTCGACCACCACCGTGACGACGACCGAGACCGTGTCGACGTAGCTGACGTGATCCGGGAGCGCCGACAGCGGCACGCGACGCTCGTGGGTGCCGGCCTCGAGGCCGGTCAGGTCGACGGCTTGCGAGCGCACCTGCTCGAGGCGGTTCACCTCCGTCGCGGCGCCTCGGATGAGCACCGACTGTGGCTCGACAGAGAGCCCGGTGACCACATGTCCGGGCGCCAAGTCCCCTTCGACGGTGGGCTCGATCCCCCGGCGGCCGTCCGCGCGGTCCACCCACGTGAGCGGGATGGCTGCGGGCGCGATCTGCACGATGCTGGCCCCCGCCGGCAACTCCAGCGCCTCTTGTTCGAAGTAATAGAAGTGCGCCGAGGCGTCGCTCAGGTCCATCTGGAGCGGCGGCATCCCCTCGCGCCGGACGGCGTTGAGCACCGACCGGCTCCCGCGCAGGGTGACGCGGACCTCGTCCGGGATCTCGCTCGTGAGCAGGCGGGCGCTCGCGGGCGGCGGGAGCAGCGCCACGACGTCCACGCTCATGCTGATCTGCCCGTCCTCGGTGCCGCGCACGATCACAAACAGCCCGATGGACGCGACCAGCGCCATGAACTTGATGGCGAGGTGCTCGGTGAAGGCGCCGCGCAACCAACCGCGGAAGCCGGTGGCGGCGGTCACGGGGACGACTCCTCGCTCGCTTCGGACGTCGGACGCTCCTGCGCCGGCGCGGGGATGGAGGCAGACGAGGTCCGCAGGCTCTTGGAAGCGTCCGCGTCGCCCGGGACGAGCGAAGGTCGACGCGCGCGCTTGGGCTTCTTCGCCCGCTTCTCGAACAAGCCGACGAGCGCCTGGCGAAGCATGTTGGTGTCGAGGTCCCGGATGATGTTGCCGTTGAAGCAGAGACTCGCCGAGCCCCGCTCCTCACTCACGACCAGCACCACACAGTCCGTCTCTTCGCTGATCCCGATGGCCGCGCGGTGACGCGTGCCGAGCGAGCGGTCGACCTTCTGGCTCTCGGTGAGCGGGAGGAAGACGCCCGCCTCGTGCAGCCGGCCATCTCGGATCAACACCGCTCCGTCGTGCATCGGGTTCTCGTAGCTGGGCACGAAGATGGAGTAGAGCAGCTCCTTGCTCACCTGCGCGTCGAGCTTGGTGCCGTGCTCGATAAACTCGTCGAGGGACGCGTCCCGCTCGAACACCATGAGCGCGCCGATCCGCTTCTGCGCCAGCGCTTGGGAGGCCTTGACCACCTCTTCGATGACCTGCGACTCACGCGCGCTCTGGCCGCGACGGAAGAACGGACGGCTGCCGACCCGCATGAGCGCGCGTCGGATGTCGTTCTGGAAGAGCACGATGATGATCAGGACGACGTAGGTCAGCAGGCCGTCGAGGATCGTGAACAGCGTGATCAGCCCGACGTTGCGCGCCACCGTGTAGACCAGGAACACCAGCACGATGCCGATGCCCATCTGCATGGCGCGGGTGCCGCGGATGAGCAGCAGCACGCGGTAGAACAGGTACGCGACGAGCAGGATGTCGAGAACGTCGACGACGACCTTGAGCCCGTCCCGCATGAAGAAGTGCGAGAACGCGTCGAGAATGTCGGTCACGCGCGCCCCCGCATCGCGAGGGTGACGGACACCGCCTGGGCGGACTCGAACACATCGTGCACACGCACCGCTGCGCATCGCGCCCACGCCGCCGCGCTGACCGCCGCCAGGCTGCCGCCGAGACGACGGGAGGGGGGCGCCAGTTCACCGTCGGGGAGCGCGGCCCCGAGACGAGCGATGAACGATTTGCGCGACGCACCCACCAAGACCGGGTACCCGGTCTCTACGAACGCGTCCAGATTGCCGAGAAGCTGGGCGTTCTGCGCGGCGGTCTTGGCGAACCCGATCCCGGGGTCGATCCAGAGCTGATCGCGGTCGACCCCATGTGCAACGGCGCGCTCCGCCATCGATTCGGTCTCCCTCAGCACGTCCCCGACGAGGTCCGGGTAGTCGGTCGTCTGGGCGTCGACGCGCCCGCCGTCACGGGTGTGCATCAGGACGAGCTGCACCCCACGCGCTGCCACCAACTCGAGCAGCAGACCACACGCCCCACCGCTGACGTCGTTCACGATCGAGGCCCCGGCATCGAGGGCGGCTTGCGCCACCTCGGCGCGGGTGGTGTCGACGCTGACGTCCATCCCTGCGACCGTGATCGCCTCGATGACGGGCACCACGCGGTCGATCTCTTCGGCGACGGAGACCTCGCTGGCCCCAGCGCCGTAGGTCGCCCCGGGCGGCCGCGAGCTGGCGCCCCCGACGTCGATCACCGATGCCCCCTCGGACCGCATCTCGAGCGCGCGGCGGGTCGCAGCCTGCACGTCGACGAACTGCCCGCCGTCGCTGAAGGAGTCGGGGGTGACGTTCAGGACCCCCCAAACGCGCGTGGCGCGAGCAGCATCCTGCCCGCGCCTCGCGTCATCGCGAATCGAATCGCGCTCCCCCCCCACGCGGTCTCGTTCACCCCCCGGAGGGGACCTCGCGAGGTCGGGGCTGGAAGATGGAGCTCTTGCGGCGCTCCTTCTGCGCCTTGCTCTTTTCCGAGTAGCTCGGAATCCGCACGGCCTTGCGCTCCGGAAGCTCCTCGCCGCGCATCAGCGCCTCGATCTCGGGGCGGCCGAGGGTCTCGCGGTCGAGCAGCGCCTCCGCGATGCCGTCGAGCTGATGACGGTTGTCGGTGAGGATCTGCATCGCGCGGTCGTACTGCTCACGCACGATCCGGCGGACCTCGGCGTCGATGTCCTGCGCCGTGCGCTCGGAGTAGTCGTTCTTGCTCGGGCCCATCATGAACCCGGCCTCTTCTTTTTCCCCGTAGGTCAGCGTGCCGAGCGCTTCGCTCATGCCCCACTCGGTGACCATGGAGCGCGCCAGCGAGGTGGCCTTGCGGAAATCATCGGAAGCGCCGGTCGTGAGCTGCTCGAACTTGATCTCCTCTGCGATGCGCCCGCCCAGGCACATGCAAATGCGATCCAGCACGCCGTCCTTGGAGTAGTTCAGCTTGTCCTCTTCGGGCAACGCCATCGTCACGCCGAGCGCCGGGCCACGCGGGATGATGCTGACCTTGTGCACCGGGTCGTGGTTCGGCAGCGACTGTCCGAGGAGCGTGTGACCTGCCTCGTGCCACGCGGTGACCTGCTTCTGGTGCTCGCTGATGACCATCGAGCGACGCTCGGAGCCCATCAGGACCTTGTCCTTCGCCATCTCGAAGTCGAGCATCGCGACGAAGTCCTTGTCTTGGCGCGCCGCGAGCAGCGCCGCCTCGTTGACGAGGTTCTCGAGGTCCGCGCCGCTGAAGCCGGGGGTGCCTCGCGCGAGGATCTCGAGCTCGACGTCCTCCGCCAGCGGGACCTTCTTGGTGTGCACGGCGAGGATGCCCTCGCGGCCCTTGAGGTCGGGCCGCGGTACGGTGATCCGACGGTCGAAACGCCCGGGGCGAAGAATCGCCGGGTCGAGCACGTCCGGCCGGTTGGTCGCCGCGATGATGATCACGCCCTCCGAGGCCTCGAAACCGTCCATCTCCACCAGGAGCTGGTTGAGCGTCTGCTCGCGCTCGTCGTGGCCACCGCCCATTCCGCTGCCGCGGTGACGGCCGACCGCGTCGATCTCATCGATGAAGATGATGCACGGGGCGTGCTTCTTGCCCTGCTCGAAGAGGTCGCGCACGCGACTGGCGCCGACACCGACGAACATCTCGACGAAGTCGGAACCCGAGATGCTGAAGAACGGCACCCCGGCCTCACCCGCGATAGCGCGCGCGAGCAACGTCTTGCCCGTGCCGGGCGGTCCCATCAGCAGGACGCCCTTCGGGATCCGGCCCCCGAGGCGCTGGAACTTCTTGGGGTCCTTGAGGAACGCGATGATCTCTTCGCAGTCGTCCTTGGCTTCATCGATGCCCGCGACGTCGGCGAAGGTCACCTTGTTCTGCGACTCGTTGAGAAGTCGCGCGCGAGACTTGCCGAAGCTCATCGCCTTGCCGCCGGACGCCTGCAGCTGCCGCATGAAGAAGAAGAAGATCGCCAGCAACAGGAGCATGGGCAGCCACTGCACCAACAGCGTGGTCAAGAGGCCGTTCTCGTCGCTCGGTGTGATCTCCGTGCGGACGTTGTGCTCCTGGAGCTCATCCGACAGCGTCTGGCTGAAGGGAGGCCCCACCGTGGTGCGCGGCTCGCGGTGCTCCGACTCGTTCACCATGAAGGTGATGTCGGTCGCGCCGTCGTGCGGCTCGGCGGTCACGCTCTCCACGTTGCCCGCGCGGACATCTTCGATGAAGTCGCTGAAGGGCACCTGCCGCGGCGGATCTTGGTTCGTCACCACATGGTAGATGACGACGAACATCACGATCAGGAGCAGCCAGAGCAATACGGTCTTGTGGCTTTGCTTCACGAGGACCTCGAACTGCGCTGGGCCGAATTGCGCGGAGCCCGATGGGGCTGGGCCGAACGGAGCGACCCCGAGAGGCCGCCGGAAGAGCCCGTTTTCACCGGGAAATCGGCGAAACCGGGGGCGCGCAACCGTGCGCCGGGAGGCTCCCGGAGTGCGGATACGCTGGTTGGGTTAGCTAGCATACGCATTGCAGTACATCAATGATCTGAGGCCTTTGGCGCGGAACGCAAACCCCCAATGCCACTCGGGACCCCAACGAACCCTCCGTGGGTCGTCGCATTCGCATGTGTGGGGCCGGACACTCTCGCCATCTCGATGTTCCGGCGCCTGGATGGCCGGATTCATTCATCAACGTCCGGACGGCGCGTTTCATCCACCAGGAGCGCTCCGCCGCCATTTTCGGGAATCGCACTCGCGTCGGTGGAGGCGCTGCGACCCGCGGGGGAAGAGGACCGTCGCGCCCGCCAGCGAGGGCCGCAGGTGACCTCCCAGCCTCCGCCGAGCAGCACGTGCCCGCGCTCGACTCGAAGCGCGTGCTCCAGCGACTCGATGTGGGCGCGGCGCGCCGGGACACCGGTCAGCGCGAGGACCCAGCCGGCAAGTGCGGCCTTCCGAACGGGTCCCGCAATTCCCTCGAGGCGCGATCGTTCCAGCTCGCGGGCCGCGCCGAGCCCGACCTCATCGGCGCGCTGCGCGATCCAACCGGCGGTCTCACGACACTCGTCCGCGAGATCGGCCAGGTGGTCGACCAGGCGTGGGGACTCCACCTCCAGGAGGGGCAGCAGCGCGCGCAGACGCACGCGCTCGAAGCGCGGGTCCTTGTTCGACGGATCTCGGCATGTTTCGAGCCCCTGCGCACGGGCGTACGCATGGACCTCGAGACGCCGGCAGTCGATCAGCGGCCGAATCACTCCGTCCTCCCTCCCTGGCGCCACCCCCGACATGCCGCGGAGGCCGCTCCCCCGAAGCATGCGGGCGAGCACCGTCTCTGCCTGGTCGTCCCGCGTGTGGCCCACCGCGACCCTGCTGGCCCCAACACGAACCGCCTCCGCCGAGAGCGCCGCATACCTGGCGTCGCGCGCCTTCGCTTGAACGGAGCCGCCCCCCACGACCGAGACCCTCAGCGCGTTGAACGGCACCCCCGCTCGAGTCGCCTGACGGCGCGCCACCTCGACATCCTCGGCGGCGTCGTCCCGGAGGCCGTGGTCCACCGAGGCCGCATGCAGCGACCACCCCCGGGGCGGCCCGATCACCGAGAGCACGTGCAACAGAGCAGCCGAGTCGGGTCCGCCGGAGCACCCCACGAGAACCGTCGCGCCCTCCGGCACCAAGCCGCGCGCGTCGATCGTCCTCTGTACACGGGCGGCGATCACGACCCAAGCATGACCGGCACATCGCCGACGGGCACCCCTCCCGCCGGGGATGCGGCGCGAGATCGGCTCTCGGCACGGCAGCGCGTTGCCAGCGCATCGTTGGAGGCGCGACCGAGGCCCAGTTCCCACGGGGACACGTACACGGGTCGTCTCATGGCGCCGCGGAGAGGTCGAAGCGCCCCGCGGGAACCAGCGAGACGCCCGCCGCCACGGCGTCCAAGAGCGCGGGCAAGGCGATGGCTCCGGTTGCTGTCAGCCGCTCGAGGGCCTCCTCACTCGCCTGGTGGATGTCCTGGTGAACGCTCACCAGCCCGCGGCGACGCGTCATCGAGAGCAGCACGGTGCCCACCGACCGGTAGACCGCCCCCATGAATCCCTGCGTCAGAATCGCCCCGGTGACCGTGCAGATTCCCGATCCGAGGTCATCGAGGATCGCCGCCGTTTGCCGCGCGAAGTCGTCTGGAGGCCCGGTTTCGTGCCCGACGATGAACACGAGCCCGATGTTCGCGTGGTCGCTGGCGAGGTCCCGCAGGTGGGCGTGGAGCCGTCGGTAGGTGAGGTCGTCTTCGCGCGCGTGCGAGCACGCCATGAGCAGAGGCCCACTCGCAGCGAACTTCATCTGCGGTGTGCCGTCGAGTGCTTCGAAACGATTCACCGGATCTCCTGTCGGAGGGTACACGGCCGTTCGGGAGGTTTGTGAACCCCGACCATCCGGGAGGCAGAGATGCGATCCGGCACGTCTCAGCGAAGTGCTGCCGCCACTCGACGCGGGGGTCGTGCGTCAGCCCTTCGGGGGGGCGAGCGTCGGCTTCGGCTGGAACGGCATGGGAGTGATGAAGACCGCTCGTCGGTAGAACTGCAGCTCCTCGATGGACTCGCGGATGTCGTCCAGGGCGCGGTGGCTGCCCTTCTTGGACGGGCGCTTCTGGAAGACGTCCGGGTACCAGCGCTGGACGAGCTCCTTGACCGTGGAGACGTCGACGTTCCGGTAGTGGAGGTGCGCGTTGAGTGCAGGCAGGTATTTGGCGATGAACAGCCGGTCCTGGTGCACGGAGTTGCCCGCCAACGGCGCGGTGCGTGGGCCGACGTGCGCTTCGATGAACGCGAGCGTCTGGGCTTCGGCCTCCTGCTCAGTGACCGTCGAGGACCGCACACGGTCGGTGAGGCCCGAGGCGCCGTGATGCTCGGTGTTCCATTCGTCCATGCCCGCGAGCAGCTCGTCGCTCTGGTGCACGACGAGCTCGGGGCCCTCGGCGAGGACCTCGAGTTGACCGTCGGTGACGATGGTGGCGATCTCGAGGATGCGTTCGCGGCCCACATCGAGGCCGGTCATCTCGAGATCCATCCAAACGAGGCGATCGGTGGGTACGCTCATCGGGTCTCACAAGTCAGGAATGCAACGGTGTCGGGTTCGCCGGGCCGGTGCGAGAGGATCGCGGCCAGCCCGTCGTTTCGTACGGCCACCGACGTCTCGGCGATCGACTCATCACCAAAGGACAGCTGGGGGGGCAAGAACCGCGCGCGGTAGGAGGAGAGGTCGTCCGCAAGCAGCCAGCCACCGAGGAGCGAAGGCTGGCTCCGGAGCACCAGCACTCCCTCTTCGACGCGGTGCACGGACACCCGGTCCGCGGCCGTGCCGCTGGGCGCCAGGACCGACGGGTTGCGTCCCTCGGATGCCATGCGGGTCAGGGCATGATCGAAGGCGTCTCGGTACATCACCACCACGTGACCTTCCCCGTCCGCGAGCGCACCGCGCGCGAAGGGCCCCGGCAGCTCGCGCGCTTGTGTGAGCTCCCCAGCGGCGGAGAAGAACTGGAGCGTCTGACGACCGGTCGTCACGACGAGGCGACTCCCGTCGAAGGCAAGGCTGGGAGGCGTGCCCTCGGGGTCGGGCGAGAGCTCGATCGGCCCTACCACCGGATGCAGCAGCGCGCGCCGCGCACCGGTGGTCGCCGTGGTGTCGTACGTCACGAAGAACTCGACGCCGATGCGACGGATGCGCAATGCCTCCAGGACGGCGGGATCGCCGATGTCCTGCTGGCTCGCGACCGCGTACCCATCGCCACTGGGCGCGAGCTCGACGATCGTGAGCGAGGCGGTCTCCGACGCGCCGGCGACCACGATGCGGCCGTCCGGAAAGCCGATCACGCCGCGCGGACGCCCGACCTCGACCTCGACCGTCCGGAGCGTCCCTGGCGCGGTGCCTTCCAGAGGGTAGAGGCCGAGCTCGCCCTCGACCCCAGTCTCACCCAGCACCCAATGCACATCGCCGACCGCCAGCAAGGTGGTGCGGGCGAGCGCGTCGGTCAGCGCATGTGCGGTCGCCCCGATCGCGCCCTCGTCGATCGTGCCATCGCAATCCTGGTCGACCCCGTCGC
The DNA here is from genome assembly GCA_045106715.1 of Sandaracinaceae bacterium. Classification (GTDB taxonomy): domain Bacteria; phylum Myxococcota_A; class Polyangia; order Polyangiales; family Sandaracinaceae. The sequence continues at coordinate 72,681 of JBGCFC010000096.1, read as the reverse complement.
AGAGTTCGGGAGCGCCGGGATAGCGATCGGGAGACGAGTCCTCGCAGTCCATCCCGCAGGGCGCAGCCGCGAAGCCATCTCCGTCCAGATCCATCGTCAGGCCCACAGCCGAGCACGTGCCGGCGAGGCAGCGCATTTCACTGCACATGTCGACGGCAACGCAGTCGTCGTCGAGGACGCAGCCGGTTCCCATCGGCAGAGCCGCCCCTTCGTCGGCGTCCGACGCCCCGGGCGAGGCCGCGCACCCACGGTAGTCCGCGCCCAGGCTCAACGCAGCCAGCCCCACCACGGGCACCATCCATCGAAGCGGGGAGCGACGCACGAGCCGAGCATAGCAGCTCCGGCCCCCCTTTCCGTCTGCGGACCTGGCCAACCGAGCCGTGGCCCAACCGACCGGCAGAAGCCCACACGCAAACGAGCCACGACCAAGGGCCGTGGCTCGTCCATGGGTTGGCCAGGGAGGCCAGAATCAGGACCGTCTCAGAACGCGCCGCTCACCACCGGGATGCGGTAGTCCACCATGCCAGTGAGGCGCATGTGAGCGCGCTCCTCGGCCGTGAAGCTGTCCGTGGCGTACGCCATGGGAACACCGAGCAGGAGCTGTCCGTCGTTGAAACGAACGAAGCCGGGGCCGCCCGCCATCGTGCGCTCCATGGCGTCACGGCGGGCTTGTTCGGCTGAGTTTTCCTGGCTGGGAGACTCCGACGTGTCCTCTTCGGCGTCGTCGTCACCCGATGCGCCTTGACCCCCACCGTCTCCGCTCGGGGAGTAGCTCGTGAGCGAGAGTACCCCTACGAAGGTCGGGACGATCAGGGCGATGCCCACGGCCAGGACCGCGACCGCGGCCTCAGGGAAGCCTCGCTGCCCTGTCGTCGCGTCAACGGGATCTTCAAGCGCGAAGTAGCCCAGGACCGCGCCGCCCGCCGCGCCGAGCGCGGGGAACAACACCCAGGACCACCATTCGTCGAGTTCCCGCGCGCCGGCGTAGACGATCAGCGCCGGGATCATAAAGCCGATCTCGGCTCCGATGATGCCCCCGCCGAGGATCCCCTTGCCGTCTGCGCCGACGTTGACGCACGTCTCGCTGGGAGTCGTGCACTGCGCCTGCGCGGTGCTCGACTCTCCGATCAAAAGTGCGGCAATCAGAGCCGCTACCAAGCTGAGTGTATTCAGTCGCAAGCCACCCTCCCCTCGGGAGACCCCGGACCTTAGCCGCCCGGGGGGAGACCAGCAAGAGCCGAACGCACGGCCGGCTCGGGGGCCTCCACCGATGGTGGCCTGGGGCGCCGCGTTCGTTCATCCGGCGGCTCGATTCACCACGGGAAACCTCGGAGTTCATCCGAGTACCAGCCACATGAGCCCGCCGAGCAAGAGTCCCAGCCCGGTCGAAGCCACGAGGAGAAGCACGAGGTAGAGCGTGGGCATGGCGAGCCGATCGGGAGGTTGCTGGCGCGTCGCCACCTCGTCGGTGTCGCTCCACGAGGATGCCGGCGGCTGGAAGGAGTCTGCCTCCGGACGGATGCGATCGGGCGGATGCACGAGGGTCGCCCCCTCGTCCTCCGCTTCGGGCAGTTCGAGGTCGATGGTGTCGCGTCGCGCCCGCGCCGCCATTTGCGCCAGTCGCTCCTGGCGCCGCGCCGCGTCGGGGAGGAGTTGGTTCGTCCACTCCGCCACATCATGCAGCCCGGCGACCCATCCCACCTCGATCGCCGCGCGCGTGAGCTCCACCGCCATCGAACGCGCCGTCGGATAGCGCTCGGCGGCATCGGTCTGGAGCGCCTGCTCCAAGACCGCGATGACCTCCGGCGGCACCCCCGGTCGTCGCTCCGTCACCGGCGGGATGTCCCCCGCTCGGATGGCGGTCAGCATGTCGAGCGCGTTCTTCTGGTCGAAGAGCGACCCCAGCGCCAGGCCCTCCCAGAGCACCACCCCGAGCGCCCACACGTCCACCCGACGATCGATGGTCGTGGGGACCTGAAATCTCTCCGGAGCGAGATAGCCGATCTTCCCACGCACGTTCCCCGTCGCCGTCCGCGTCAGCCGGTCGTGCGCGCTCGCGATGCCAAAATCGATCACCCTCACGCCGCCATCGAACCCCACGAAGAGATTGTCCGGGGACACATCGCGGTGGATGACGCCGAGCGGCTGCCCCGTCTCGTCGCACAGCTCATGGGCCGCATGCAGACCTTCGCAGGCGTCGATGATCAGGCGCGTCAAGATCGCCGGCCAGCGCGCGTGCAGCGCTTCGTTGGAGCTGGCGTTCAAGTGCTTGATGAGCTGCGACAGCGGGACCCCGATCAGGAGGTCCATCGTGAAGTAGAGCTCACCGCGATGGACGCCGGCGTCCAGCAGCCGCGCCACGTGGGGGTGGCTCAGCCGCGCTGCGATCCGCACCTCGTCCTGGAACATCGAGGTGAACCGCTCGTCTCGGCAGAGGTCCGCCCTCAGTCGCTTCAACGCCACCGGCCGCCCCACGCCTCCCTCAGGCACGTGCACCGCGAGGTCTACTGAGCCCATCCCGCCCGTGCCCAGACGCTCTACGACGAGGTAGTCGCCGAACTGCGTTGCGCGCAGTCGCCCCGGCGTGACGAGGGTGGCGGGTTCGTCGTCGAGCACGCCACGAGGGTATCAGCCACCTTTGGGAGGTGACCGGCCGGCTTTGGGCATTCCGGATGGCATCGCCGTACGCGCCGGCGGTATGATGGGTTCGATGGGCTGGGGCGGCGACAACTCACGCGAGACGGCATCGGAGGGCGCGTCCACGAGCGTGTCGAGCTGCGACAACTGCGGGGCCCCCGAAGACCCCGGCCTGGTGGCCTGCTCGTACTGCGACGTGGCCTACCCAGGCGCGCCCCCTGGGGTGGACTGCCCCACCTGCGGCGACGACAACCGCCCTCATCGCATGGCCTGCGCGTCGTGCGGCGAGACGCTCCTCCAGGGCTGCCTGTTTTGCGGGGCGGCCTCCTCGTTGGCCGTCGCCGCATGCGGTCGGTGCGGTGAGGCTTTCGACGGCGCGAGGGAACGAAAGGCGGGGCGTGACGCAGCCCAGAAGCAGCAGCAGATGATGGGCCTCGCCGGTCAGGGCCTGTCGGTGCTCGGCCAAGCGGCCTCAAGCACGTCGGGCCGCGGGATCCTCAACCAGGTCTGGCAGGAGATCCTGTCGTCCAGCATGAAGAAGTAGCGGCCCCTCCTTTCGTCGCTCCGCGGACTACGCCAGTCCACGGATGCGCATCTCGATGGCGTCCCCGCCACGCCAGGTGTCGGGGCGCAGGCTTCCGAACAGGCTGACGCGATCGCCGATGTGCTCGGCGAGTCCGCCGAGGTCCCACCCGAACGCGCTCAGGCGCGCGCCGCCCGCCCTGAGGCCGAGCTTCAGGTGGCCCTGCCCGACCACCTTGAGGCTCTCGACCGTCGCGTCCTGGAGCAGGAAACAGGGTTCGGGGTTGGCCTCCCCCACCGGCTCGAGCATCGCGAGCTCGCGCGCCGACGGAAGCGGGAAGTCGCCTCCGATGCAGACGTCCACCCAGGGGGAGGCGTCCAGGGGAGGCAGCGCGGCCCGCATCGCGCGGCACTGGTCGTCGAACTGGGCCCGGAACGAATCCAGCTTGGAGGCGGCGAGACTCAAGCCGGCCGCCGCCGCGTGGCCCCCGAACTTGTCCAGGTGGGACCGACAGGCTGCAACCGCATCGTAGATGGAGAAGCCATCCGGCGTGCGGCAGCTCCCGTGCCCCACGCCGTCGTCCACCGCGATGACCACCGACGGCGCGTCGAAACGGTCCACCAGCCGGGCCGCCACGATGCCGACAACCCCGCGGTGCCAGCCCTCCGCCGCGACGACGATCCCGCCGTCCACCATCTCCCCGTAGACGTCGATCACCTGCTGGACCGCTTCTTCCGTGATCCGCTCTTGAATCGACTTCCGCTCTTGGTTGATCTGCTCGATGCGGGCCGCGGTCGCTCGGGCTTCCGGCAGCGTGCGCGCGCTCAGCAGATCCACGGTCAGCTGCGGATCACCGAGTCGACCGGCCGCGTTCAGACGGGGCGCGAGCCGAAAGGCGATATCGACCCCACCGAGCGGCGTGCCCGGCCGGATGTTGGCCACCTCCCTGAGCGCCACCACGCCGGGTCGCGCGTTGGGGTGGGAGAGCATGGCCAGCCCCGCCCGGGTCAGCCGCCGATTGTCACCGTCGAGTGGTGCGACGTCGGCGACTGTGCCGAGGGCGACGAGGTCCAACCAGCTTCGCAGGTCGAGGCGGCTCTTCACGGACGCGCGCACTGCGGCGCCGACACTCAGCGCCAAGCCTGCGCTGCAGAGGCCCTTGTACGGGAACCCACAGTCAGGCCGGTGCGGGTTCAGGAACGCCAGCGCCGGGAGCGGTTCGTCCGGAACGAGGTGGTGGTCGACGACGATGACGTCCACCCCTTTCGCCTGCGCGGCGGCGATGCGCTCATGGTCACTCGAGCCGCAGTCCGTCGTCACCAAGAGCGTGGCCCCCGTCGCCAGCACCTTGTCGAGCGCAGGCCAGGAGAAGCCGTAGCCCCCCTCGAAGCGGTTCGCGACGAGCAGGTGCACGGTGGCGCCGAGCTGCTCGAGGATGCCGCCGAGGATGGTCGCGCTGGTGGTCCCGTCCACGTCGTAGTCACCGAAGAGCGCCACCGTCTCCCGGGTTCGAACCGCGTGCGCAAGCCGATCGGCCGCCGCCTCGCGATCCGCCATGGCTTCGGGCTGCGTCAGGCCCTGCAGGCGCGGCTCGAGCCAGTCCTTCGCCTGGCCTGGCTGGTTCACGCCCCGATGCAGCAACACCTGGCCGAGGCTCGCGCTCACTCCGCACGCAGCGGCGAGCGACCTCGAGGCCGACAGATCGCTGGGGCGCATGCGGACCTTGCGCCGATAGCCCACGGCGCTTTCGGTGGCACTGCCAACCGGGTCGGCCACCACCGGGTCAGCAGCGCTCACGACGGGCGGGGTCTCGACGGCGGCGGTGGTCATGGCGGCCGAACATGACCAATCCGGCAGCCGGGGAAAAGCGGTTTCTGGCGGGGCGGCGGCTGGAGGGGGCAAAACCATCGTCAGACAGGCAGACGCCCGCCGGGCACCCGAACTGACGGCGATCGCCGGGCAAGCTCAACTTTATGCCCCCCAACGCAGTGACGCCCTCCTTCGCAATGCAAAAGAGGGCGTCCAGTCGGCGAGAGCGGTGACCCGCTCAGGCTTGCTTGCGCTGCTTCTTACGCGCCTTGGCACCTCGCGCCTTGGCCTTGCTGAAGAAGCGGCGGTCCATCCACTCGGTGAACGGGGCCGCGACGTAGATCGAGGAGTACGTCCCGATGAGGATGCCGATGAACAGCGCGAAACTGATGTCGCGGATGACCGACGTGCCCCAGATGAAGAACGCGCTGACCGAGAGGAGCGTCGTGCCCGAGGTCACGATCGTGCGCGACAGCATCTGCGAGGTGCTGATGTTGATGACGTCGTAGAGGCTCTTGTCGCGGTAGCGGCCGAGGTTCTCTCGGATGCGGTCGTACACGACGATGGTGTCGTTGATCGAGTAGCCGACGATTGTTAGCAACGCGGCGATGATCGTGAGATTGAACTCCTTCTGGAGAAGGATAAACACCCCGACCGTGATGATCGCGTCGTGCAGCATCGCCACGACCCCACCCGGCGCGAACCGGAGGTCGAAGCGGAACGCCACGTAGAGCATGATGAACGCAATGGCGTAGAGGAGGCTCTTGATGGCCGCGTTGCGCAGCTGCGCGCCCGCTCGTGGGCCCACCCGCTCGATGCGCTCCGGAGTCCGAGGCGTGGCCCCCCCCAGGCGCTCGCCCAAGCCGTTGAGCAGCTCCTCGGCCACCCCGGCCAGCTGCGCCTCGTAGGTGTTGCTGCCCGCTGCGCCGACCATGCCGACGCGGACCACTTCGATGTCCTGCGTGGCGATGGCCTGCTCGATGACCGACGGCTCGATCTCGCCCGTCAGCTCGACGCGGACCTTGTCGCCGCCCTCCGGCACCCGGATGGAACGAACCGAGGGTCCGTCTTCGAGCCCGTCGACCGCCGCTTGGATGGCCGTCTCGATGCTGCCGCGCTGCTCCTCAGAGATGGCGCTGAACGCCCGCGTACGCAGGATGTACTCGTTGTCGCGCTCGACGACCTTGATGACGTCCGCGCCGGCGTAGCCCATGTCCGCGAGCGCGCCGCGGAGCTGTCCGCTCGTGACCTCGGCGCCATCGAAACCGACCTGAATCTCGGTCCCGCCGAGGAAGTCGGTGCCGTAGTTCGGCCCGGGGAAGAAGATGGAACCGATGCTGAGGGCGACGAGCGTCATGCTGACGCCCATGTAGATGCGCCGATGGCGCATGAAGTCGATCAGCAACCCTGGCTTGAAAAACTCCATGACGTCACCCAACCCTGAGGCGCTGAATCTTCAGGCCTCGAACCAGCCAGTCGAACATGACCTTCGAGCAGAAGTAGCCCGTGAAGAGCGAGGTCACGATGCCGATCATCAGCGTCTTGGCGAAGCCCTGAATCTCGGGGCTGCCGTATTGGTAGAGAACCACGCCGGCGATGAAGGTCGTCAGCTGGCTGTCGAAGATGCTCCAGAAGGCCCGTCTGAACCCTTGGTCGACGGCGGCCCGGGCGCTCTTGCCCACGCGGATCTCTTCACGCATGCGCTCGGTGATGAGCACGTTGGCGTCCACCGCCATCCCCACCGTGAGCGCGATGCCCGCGATCCCCGGCAGCGTCAGGTCGCTGTTCCAGAACGCCATGATGGAGAACATGAACATGATGTTCATGAGCACCATGAGGTCCGCCACCAGACCGGCGGCCTGGTAGTAGAGCGCCATGAAGACGAGAACGAACCCGATGCCGATGACCGCACCGAGTGCCCCGGCGCGAACGGAGTCTCGGCCGAGCGTCGGTCCGATGAGCGACTCGTTCTGCGGGATGATGGGAGCGGGAAGCGCACCGGCGCGCAGCACGATCACGAGGTCGTTCGCCTCGTTGAGCAGGCTGTTGTAGTCGCGGTAGCCGCCGAGCGTGATCTGACCGCGTGAGCTGATCTGACCCTGAATCGTCGGCGCGCTCGCCACCTCGTCATCGAGCACGACCGCCATGCGGCGCTTGAGGTTGCCGGCGGTCATCTCCTGCATCAGCCGGGCGCCGTCCGTCTTCATGCTGAAGGCGACGACGGGCTGGTTGGACGTCGGGTCCGTGGACACCGACGCGTCCTCGAGATGCTCACCGCCGACCGGGTCGGACCCGTTCGGGGGCTGCTCGTAGAGCAGGTAGGAGCGCCACTCGTCGGCCTCTTCCTCACCTTCCTCCGCCTCGTCATCAGGCGCGGCGCTGTTGGACCGTCCGAGAGCCAACGACCGCCCCGTAGGGAAGCCCGTGGTGCCTTCGAGCGACCGGATGAAGTGCAAAAGGCGGGACCGCGCGCTGCACTGCGTGTCGTCGACCGCGTCCGGCTCGACCCCCTCGGGGCAGGCGCCCGGGCCGCTCGCGTAGAGGAACGGGTTGGTCACCGACTGGCGCGTCTCGCCAGCGCTGACGGTTTCCGTCTGCCGCGTGATGCCCTCGGGCAGGTCGGTGACCGTGGTCAGCCAGGTGTTGCCGTCGTCGGCGATCTTGAACTCGAGCCGCGCGGTCTGCGCGATGATCTCGCGGATGCGCTCGAACTGCTCTTCGTCGGCGCCGGGCACCTCGACGATGATGTCGATGTCGCGGGCGCGAACGTTCGCCTCGGAGATGCCGAGCTCTGAGATGCGGTTCTTGATCGTCTCCTGCGCCTGCGCGACGGCCACGTCACGGAGCTCTTCGATGCTCGTGTCGTCGATGAGCAGGTCGACCGCCATACGGCTTTCTCCGTCGCGGTCGGGCTTGTTGCCCCGGTCTTCCTCGGCGAGGTCACCGAAGCCGGTGATCATGTCGTGGTCGAGGAAGGCTGCGTCGCTCGGGTCGTTGAAGTACACGCGGATGATCCGCGCCACTCCGTCCTCGCGGACCACGGTCGCGCTGGCTCGGCTGCGGATCTCTTCGATCTCGTCTTCGTCGGGCGCCTCGCCCTCCTCGACGATGTCCATGCGCGCGCCGAGCCGACGGAGCAGCTGCTGGCCGCGTGCGTTGAGGCGGTCTTCGATCGCCGCCTCCATGTCCACCGTGTACATCAGGCGGAGTCCGCCCTGAATGTCGAGTCCGGGCGTGATCTCGCGCTGGACGTTCTCCAGCACGAAGTCAGGGGCGGAGACCCACTCGAGACGGTTCAATGTCGGCCACAGCAGTGTCCACCCGCCCGCGAGGGCCAGCACCACCAGACTCAGCCGGAAATACCAAGCTCTGTCCATGTCAGTCCTCTAGGAGGGGCCTCAGGCCCCGTCCTGCGCCTCGGCGTCGTCCTTCTTGGACGACTTCTTCTTGTCGGCCTTCGAATCCGCCTTCTTCTCGGAGGATTCAGCCGCCTTCGCTTCCTTACGAACCGACTCGACCGTCGACACGTTCGACCGCAGCACGTTGATCCGCACACGGTCCGCGATCTGCAGGACGAGTTCGTCGTCGTTCACCGTGACCACTTCGCCGAGGATGCCCCCGGAGGTGCGGACCTTGGTGCCCTTGCGGAGCGAGTTGATCAGCTCTTCGTGCTCTTCACGGCGCTTGCGCTCGGGGCGAAGCAGGAAGAAGTAGAAGACGACCATCATCACGCCGAACAGGCCGGCCTGCATGGCGCAGCCCATCCCCCCGTCGCCCGAAAGCGGGCTACCGCCCCCGCCACCGCCGCCGCCTCCGGCGCCCGGCGCGGTGCCGGCGGCCTGAAGCCAGATCAAAAAGTCGAGCAGGATGGAGGGCACAGTCGATTCCTCGACGCGATGTTGGGAAACAGGGGATGAGCAGAAGTGCCCGCCCCGGACCGCTGACGGCAAGGTTTCATTCCGGCCGAACCCGGAGCCGCCCGTCAGGGCCGCGGGGTTGTACTCTACGCCCTCCACCCCGTCAACCACGCCCCCACCGCCTAGCCTCACCCCGGCCGAACCTTCGTATTTTCAGGCAGTTAGACCCATGGCCCAAGCCGATTTCAGACGCAGTGAGGCCGTCCGGGTGGCCCTCGAGACGTTCACGGAGCGCGGCGGCTCGCTCGCAGACGCGAGCACACGGGCGGTTGCGACCCTGGCTGAACACGCTCCTTCGTTGCTCCAGCTGGTCTACGCCGAGCCCTCGCTCCTGGAAGACGTACTGCGCCGACCGCTGTCCCACATGCTCGATCGGGACGCGATGGCCGCGATGCTCGCAGCCACGCTGGACGGGGACGACGAGCCAGCGGTGCAACGGGCGCTCCGGCGCTTCCGACATCGCGCGGTCGTGCGGATCGCTCTGCGGGAGATCGGCCGATGGGCAGACGTCCAGGAGACCTCGCGGGAGATGGCGCAGCTCGCGGCGGTGACCGTCGACGCGGCGCTCGCGTCGGCGCGGCGGGTCGAAGAGGCCCGCTACGGGGGGACCGACGTGCCCCTGACGGTGCTGGGCATGGGAAAGCTGGGCGGACGGGAGCTGAACCTCGGGAGCGACGTGGATCTGCTCTTCTTCTACGCGGAGGAAGGGGAGACCCGCGAGACCAGCGTGCACGACCTCTTCAGCCGCGTGGTGCGCCGGACGTCGCGGCTGCTGGGTGAGGTCACCGAGGACGGATTCTGCTTCCGTGTGGACCTGCGCCTGCGCCCGGAGGGCAGCCGGGGTCCGCTGGTGAACTCACTCGCCAGCGCCGAGCGGTACTACGAGTCCTGGGGCCGAAGCTGGGAGCGCGCCGCTCTGCTGAGAGCGAGCCCGATCGCGGGAGACCTGATGTTTGGCCGCGAGGTGCTCTCCGCGCTTCGCCCTTTCGTCTATCGCCGTGCCGTCGACCCCGGCGTGGCCGTGGCCATGCACGAAATGCTGCTGCGCTCCCGGCGTGAGCTGAAGGTCGACGAGGCGCGGGACGTGAAGCTCGGACGCGGGGGGATCCGCGAGGCGGAGTTCTTCGTGCAGTCGCTGCAGCTGATCTGGGGCGGCCGCGACCCGAGCCTGCAGATCCCGTCGACGCTCGAGGCGCTGGAGCGACTGCGCGCGGCCGCGCTGGTGTCGGATCGAGAGGCGGCTCAGCTGGAGTCGGCCTGGGCGTTGCTGCGACGGGTCGAGCACCGCATCCACGTCTGGACGGGCTACCAGACACACGCGCTGCCGCCCGAGGGCGAGGAGCGCGAAGCGTTCGCGGCATCGCTTGGGTTCGACGACGCCCAGACGCTTACCCGGACCCTCTACGCAGCTCGGGAGGAGGTGGCGGCGCTGTTCGGCAGTCTGCTGCCCGAGGCGAGCGAAAAGGACCGCGCATGGGATGGACTGTGTGATCAGGTGGCGGCCGGGGCGGACCTCGAGTCGCTCTCGGCGGAGCTCGATGCGCGCCTGCCCGTTCGGGACGCGTTTGAGGCCGCCTCTCACTTGGCGCGGCTGGGACGGCGCGCGAACAGCCCCATCGGGCCGGTGGCTTGGGAGCGACGGCCCGAGCTCGGCCGACTGCTTCTTCGGGAGGTCGCGGACGCACATGATCCTCAGAACGCGCTCCGGTTCTTGGCCGACTTCTTCGGCCGATTGGGGGCGAACGGGCCCTACGAGCGGCGGCTCCTGGCGGACGCGCGGCTCACTCGGCGCCTCGTGGGCCTGTTCGGTGCGAGCGGGACCTTGGCCGCGGCGCTGATCGGGCACCCCGAAGATCTCGATCTGCTGATGGGGCTTCACCCGCCCGTCGACGATGAGGTCGCGGCGGCGCACGCGGCGCTGCTCGAGGGACTGGACGAGGATCCGGACCCCGAGGCGCTCGTCGGTGATCTTCGCCGGCTCAAACGCGAGTTCACGCTGCGTATCGGCCTGGCCCATGTGGCGCGCGAGATCACCTTCGTGGCCGCCGCGAGCCATCTCAGCGCGCTGGCGGAGGGTCAGGTGGAGGTCGCGTTGGAGGCGGCGCGCCGCTGGGGCGAACGTCGCTGGGGGCGGGCGTGCTCCGGGATGATCGTCGCCGCGCTGGGAAAGCTCGGCGGAAGGGAGCTCGGCTTCGGTGCGGACCTCGACCTGGTGTTCCTCTACGGTCGAGACGGCGAGACCGAGCCGACTTCGAAGGGCACGTCCGTCACGCATGGCGAGCTCTTCGCGCGCGTGGCCGCAAGGACCATGAAGCTCCTGCGCGAGCCGGATCGCGAGGGCCCCGGCTTCGAGATGGACACGCGTCTTCGGCCGAGCGGGAGCAAGGGCACGCTGGTCGTTTCGCTGTCGGCGTTCGACGCCTATCACGCGAAGCGCGCGGCCCCGTGGGAGCGGCAAGCCCTCATCCGCGCCCGACCGATCGCAGGCCCAGAGGACGTCCGGGAGGCGGCCGCGACGCGCTTCGCACAGCTCGCCTACGGGGCCGGCCCGCCGCCGGTCGACGAGATGGTGGCGCTGCGGGCGCGCTTCCAGACCGAGCTTGCCGCGGAGACACCCGATCGATACCATCCGAAGCTCGGATTTGGAGGTCTCTGGGACGTGGAGCTGCTCGTGCAGTGGCAACAGATGCGCCACGGAGAAGACCCTCTGGTGCGCTCGCCGAGCACCGGACGCGCGCTCCGTGCGCTGGTAGCCAAGGGAGTGCTCGCCGGGGTCGAAGGCGCGACGCTCGAGGCGGCCTACACCTTCTTTCGCGCGGTCGAACAGAGCCTGAAGCTCTTCGAAGAGCACCGCCCTCCCCTGCTCGAGCCCCACGGCCGGACGGGGACCCACGTCGCGAGGGCGTTGGGCTTGCGCGCGCGAGACGGGCAGAGCCCCAATGCGGTGCTCGACGCCACGTATCGACACCACGCGGAGGCCGTGCGAGCGCGGTTCGAGGCGCACCTTTTGCCGGTTGGTGTCGACGCCCCATGGGCCCGCCTGGAGGCGCCGTGACCCGGGTCCTCGTCGTGCATGCGGATCCCGCCACGGCCCACGCGGTCGGCGAGGCGCTGGACACCGCCGGCATGCAAACACATCGCGTGGGCAGCGGCGAAGGCGCGATGGACCAGTTCATCCAGGAACCGGCCGACGTCGTCGTCGTCGACTACGCGCTGTCGGGTCGGGACGGCATCGCGACCGCGGAGGCCATCCGCTGGATGCCGGGCGGCCGCCGGGCGCGCATCATCCTGACCTCGGACCGCGAGCCCGAGGACTCCACGCTCGCTGAGCTGGGTGCGCGCGTCGACGCCTTCGCGGCGCTGGTAGGGCCGCTGGACATCGGGCGGGTGCGGGCGATGACGGAGGCCGCGGCGCTGGTGCGCACGGCGGAGGGCGAGACCCGGGTGCTCTCGCCGGAGATGGCCCGGGCGGTACGCGCCTTCGACGACCGGACGGCGCCCACGCGGGAGCTGGAGCTGCCGGCGGACCTGGTCGTTCCTCTGAGCGGCCTCGCTGCGAGCCCGGTCGACGACGAGCCGGCGACACTCGATCAGCCGATGCCGTCGCTCGAGCTGGTCGATGCGGACGGCGAAGAAGAAGGGCAGGCGGTGCGCGATGCCGCGCGGGCCGCCAGCACCACGCACAGCGATGTATTCGGCACGTTCGAGAAGATGAGCTTCGCCCAGGTGCTCCACCGCTTGGCCGAGCGACGCGCACATGGAGCGTTGGTCTGTGTGCATCCAGCGGACGGGCGGCCGACGGTGGGCTCCGAGCGGCCGACGAAGGTCGTCTACTATCGGGCGGGCGTGCCCGTGCACGTGCGCAGCAACCTCGTCGTCGAGTGCCTCGGCCACGTGCTCTCACAGCAGCGCAAGATTGGCCCGGACGCGCTCCGCGAATCCCTCGAGGCGATGCGGCGCGGTGAAGGCCGGCAAGGCGAGCTGCTGGTGTCGATGGGTGCCATCCAGCCGGCGGAGCTCTCCGAGGCGCTGGTGACGCAGATGCGCATCAAGCTCTTCGAGCTGTTTGGGTGGAACGACGGCACGTTCCGCTTCTCCACGGAGCTGGCCCCTCCGCCCGAGCTGATCGAGCTTGAGATGGGCTTGGCGGAGATCGTGCTCTCGGGGACCCGGGTTTCGGTGCCGGCGAGCCGCGCGCTGGCGCTGCTCGAGCCCCGTCGACACACCTACGCGATCCCGCATGCCCGCGCGCTGGTTCGGTTCGTCCAGCTCAAGCTGGAGCCCAGCCTGCGCGCGCTCGTGCACCAGGCAGACGGAAGCCGCACGGTGGGGGCGCTGCTGGACGAGGCCCCGGACCCTGGGGCGGCTGCGCAGCTCCTGCGCGCGATGGAGTGCCTCGACGCGGTCCGGTTCGAGGCCGCGCCATCCCGCGCGGTCGTGGTGCAACGTCAGCCACAACCTCGTGCGCTGCCCCCGGTCCCGGACGCGGTGGTGTCTGTAGCGAGGGTGCGGGACGGGCTCGTATCGGACGATGCGATGCGTCTCGAGGAGCAAGGGCCGCCCGAAGAAGAGGCGCCGCGGGGCGGACAGGCGCGCGATGCGCTACCGGAGACGGTGGAGCGTCCTCTGGAGGACGAGGACCTCCGCCATTCGACCCGGCCGCCGCCCTCGCGACGCACACGGCCCACGGACCGTCCCCCGCGCCGGAGCTCCGCAGCGCCGGATCCGGCCCCGCGCGCCGCGCCCGTGCCCTCGAACGCAGTACCGCTGGGCGCAGCACCATCGAACGCAGCTCCGTTGAACGCCGGCCCACCTCACCCGATGTCCGCCTTGGACGCGCCTCCTCTGTCCTCCCAACCCGTTTCTGGTGGTGCCGTCGCGCCACGCAGCGGGACGCCCCTTTCTAGCTCCCCGGGGCCATCGGCTTCCGGGGACGCGGACGTGGAGCCGCCCCCCTCAGAAGAGTCGGCCCCCGTGTCAAAGACGCCACCGCCGCCCTCGAAGGAGGTGTTGGACGACCGCGTTCAGAAGCTGCTGCGCGCGGAGCGGCACGCGCGGCGCGCTCAACGCGCGCTCGCCAAGGACCAGCCCGAGGACGCCCTGACCGCCATCGAGCGCGCGCTCGCGTTGTGCCCCGAGGAGGGCGAGTTCGTGGCTGTCGCGGCGTGGGCGCGGCACCTGGCTCATCCGGAGAACCCATCCACTCTCGACGAGGCGCTCACCCAGTCCGGCACCGCCTGTGAGCTCGCGCCCAAGCGGGTCTCGGTGCAGCTGACGCGTGCCCGCCTGCTCACCGCCGCCGGCCGAACAGACGAAGCGGCCGATTCGTACCGCCGCGTGCTGGAGCTGGATCCCGGTCACGACGAGGCCCATCGGGCGCTGCCCACCGGCTAGACTCGAGACTGTGTTCGGTCATGACGCACCGCGGCGGGCACGACGATTCGTTGTTGTGCTAAGGGAGGGCGCGGAGGCGTAGATGGTCGACAAGGTCGAGAAGATCTGGATGGACGGGGAGTTGATCCCTTGGGACGAGGCGAAGGTGCACGTGCTCACGCACACCCTTCACTACGGGCTCGGAGCCTTCGAGGGCATCCGCTGCTACGAGTGCGAGGATGGCCGGAGCGCCGTGTTCCGGCTCGACGAGCATGTCCGGCGGCTGTTCGACTCCTGCCACATCGCGACGATGGAGATCCCATTTTCGCGTGAAGAGGTGGTTCAGGGCTGTCTCGACACGGTGCGCGCGAGCGGACTGAAGAGCTGCTATCTCCGCCCGCTCGCGTTCCTCGGCTCGGGCCAGATGGGCCTGGGCGCCATGTCCAACCAAACCCACCTCTCCATCGTCGTGTGGAAATGGGGCGCGTACCTCGGCGATGAAGGGCTCGAGAAGGGCATTCGCGCCCGCATCAGCAGCTTCACGCGTCCGGGCATCAACATGGCGATGTCGAAGGGCAAGATCGTCGGCCACTACGTGAACTCCATCCTGGCCAAGCGCGAGGCCATCACGGCCGGATTCGACGAGGCCATCCTGTTGGACGCGCAGGGCTACGTCAGCGAGGCGAGCGGAGAGAACATCTTCGTCATCCGAGACGGGCGCATCGCGACCCCGCCGCTGGGCTCGAGCATCTTGGGCGGGATCACGCGGGACACGACGCTGCGGCTCATGCGCGACATGGGACTGACCGTCGACGAGCGGCTCATCTCTCGTGACGAGCTCTACATCGCGGACGAGGTCTTCATGGTCGGCACCGCCGCCGAGGTGACTCCGGTCGCGGAGGTCGACGGACGGAAGATTGGAACGGGCTCGCGCGGTCCCATCAGCAAGCGCGTACAGGACCGGTACTTCCAGATCGTGCGTGGCGTCGAGGTCCCGGACCCAACCTGGCTCACCTACCTCTGACCCCCGAAAGCGCGCACGCTCAGGGCCGCCTCCGCCTCGCGGGTGCGGCCCGACGTCGTTGTGCCGCTGTGCCGTGCCGCTGCGTCGTCGTGCCGCTGCGTCGTCGTGCCGCTGTTGTCGTGCCGCTGCGTCGTCGTGCCGCTGCGTCGTCGTGCGGCTGTTGTCGTGCCGCTGCGGTCGTGCCGCTGCGTCGTCGTGCCGGCCGCTGCGTACGACGTGCCGCTGCGTACGACGAACGAAGCCGCCCCCAGAGGAGCGGCTTCAGAAACGGACCGGCACGAGCGGACGACGAGCGGCTTCAGGCGCCGTCGGTGGCGGTGTCCGAGGCCGTCGCATCAGAACCAGCCTCGGCCGCGTCTCCCGACTCGACACTCAACGCCGCGTCTGCGGGCGCCCCATCACCTTCGTCGATGAGGTCAGCGTGGAACAGGAAGCGCTGGCAGGTCTGGCACTGGTAGATCTCCTCACAGCGGAAGATCTGGTTGTAGAGCTGCGGCGGGATGTGCATCCGACAGCCCTGGCACACACCGCCGATGACCTCGACGACCGCCGGGAAGATCTTGTGCCGGATGCGCTCGTAGCGCCGGTAGACCCGCTTGGGGACCAGCGCGGCGTACTCGTCACGGCCGACCACCGTCTTGGCCCGCTCCGTCTCGAGATCCGCGAGCTTCTCGTCCGACCCCTCGGCGGCGAGCGCCAGCGCAGCCTTCTGCTCGGCGAGCTCGGCGAGCGGCCCGTCGAGCACCTCGCGTGACTTGGTGATGATGGCCTGCAGGCGCTCCCGCTCGGCCTCCGCGTCCTTGATGGAATCGCGGACCGCCGAGAGCTCCCGCTGGGACGCCTCGACCTCACGCATGTTCCGCGCCTTGGCGCTCTTGGCTTTGGACTGTGCGAGGAGGTTGGAGCGCAACCGCAGCTCCTCCTCCTGCTGCACCAGCAACGCCTCGGCGTCGTCCATCTGCTGCTTCTGCCCACCCAGCAGCCCCTCGAGCGAGGCGACGGCGGAGCGGCGCTCTTCCAGCTCCTCGGGGATCCCGCGAAGTTGTTCTTCGATGTGGCGCGCGGATGCGTCGATCTCCGCGAGTCGAACCAGTGCCCTCAGCTTCTCCTGCACGCTCTCGGTCCTCCTGTCGGCCCCCGCGCGATCCTCACGGACGAGCGGTAGCTAACGCGCTTCTTGCTCGGTTGCAAGCAACCGGTGAGCGAACATGGGAAGCGGCCTCGTGCCCGAAGGCGGAGAAGTGCGCCGAGAACCACGCGGATAGGCCCAGCTGGACTCGAACCAGCAACGACCCGGTTATGAGCCGGGGACTCTAACCAATTGAGCTATAGGCCCGCCGGACCACCCTAGCAGACCGTTGAAGAATCGACGTTGATGGATCGGGTTCGCGATGTGCTGTGCAGGTCGCATGGCGTGACGACGTGCATCCTTGAGGATTTTGGAGGAACGACGGGCGGCCTGGGCGGCACATCCCGGGCTCGAGGCGCGGCAGAACGGTTCTTCAACGGACTGCTAGCACCGGATCCCGAGCGCGGCGCCAACGACGCCACACAGCTCCCATGTGCCCTCGTGTAAGGTGCATCGCGTGTTCTTCTTCCTCCCGCTCGGCCACGATCACCCCGTCTACGATCGGCCGTGGCTGACGTTCTCGTTGATGGCGACCTGCACGCTCGTCTTCCTGCTCTCGTGGGGTGTCGAGGAGGCGGTGATCGGCGACCTGGAGTACGCGTTCCTGGAGGTCGAAGCGGTCAGCCTGCAGTATCCGGAGGCTCGGCTTCCTTACGCCCTCGAAGGCGCACCGCCCGCGGTCGACGACCTCATGCGGCCGTACGTCGACCTGTCCCCTGAGCGGGTCCCCGCCGCAGGAGACGCACAGTTGGAGGCCGCGGTCGGCCGACTCGTGGCGGCGATCAACCAGCTGCCCACGCTGCGCTTCGGATACCGCCCCGGTCACCCGACCGTGCAGGGCGTCGTCGGCCACACATTCATGCACGGCGGGCTCTTCCACCTGCTGGGCAACATGCTCTTCCTCTTCGTCGCCGGCGGTGTGCTCGAGTGCTTCTGGCGCAAGTGGGCATACCTCCTTCTGTACTTCGGGACCGCGTTCGCAGGCACCGCCGCGCACCACTTGGCGGACCCGGACAGCCTGACCCCCGTCATCGGGGCGTCGGGAGCGGTCGCGGGGCTGATCGGCGCGTTCGTCGTCTGCCACCCGAAGACCCGCATCCGGATCGGATGGTTCTTTCTCTTCTTCTTCCGCCCCTACTACGGCAGCTGGTGGATCAAGGCGTGGATCGTCATCCCGCTCTGGGCGGGCTCGGAGCTCGTTCACGCGCTGTTCAGCGCCAACGACGGTGTGGCGTACTGGGCCCATGTCGGCGGGTTCTTCGGCGGCGTGGCCGTGGGCCTCGTGAGCCGCAAGATGGGCTGGGTAGCGACCGACGCGGGTCGCGAGATCGCGTCGATGCGGGCGGCCAAGTCCGAGACACTCGAGAGTGCACAGCCGACGCTGGCCCAACCGACGGCGGCGGCGCTCTCCCTACCGAGCCGGCCACCGATGAGCCGGCCGCCGATGGGGAGCCAGCCTCCGCCCGCACAGCGCGGCACCACGCCCGCGGGGTCCCTCGGTCCCCCCCTATCGCCGGGGTCCCTCAGGCCACGCCCGCTCGCTCCGCACCAGCCCACCGTGCGACGAGCCCCGCCACCCGCCGCCCCCGCCGACCTCCCGCTACCCGACTTCGACGACGATTGAATCTGGCTCCGTCGTTCGAGCCGGTGACAACGAGACGACCCCCAGGCGGAATGCGCCGGGGGGTCGTGGGGTGAGCCGGGAACGAGGGCTCAGGAGTCGATGAAGGAACGCAGCTGCTTGCTGCGGCTCGGGTGCCGGAGCTTGCGAAGCGCCTTGGCCTCGATCTGCCGGATGCGCTCCCGCGTGACCTCGAAGTCCTGACCGACCTCTTCGAGCGTGTGGTCGCTCTTTTCGCCGATGCCGAAGCGCATGCGGAGCACCTTCTCCTCACGCGGCGTGAGCGTCTTGAGGACGCGGCGGGTCTGCTCTTCGAGGTTGTTGTTGATGACCGCCTCGATGGGGCTGACCACGGATTTGTCCTCGATGAAGTCCCCGAGGTGCGAGTCCTCTTCTTCGCCGATGGGCGTCTCGAGTGAGATGGGCTCCTTGGCGATCTTCAGGACCTTGCGGACCTTCTCGAGCGGCATCTCCATCTTCTCGGCGATCTCCTCCGGCGTGGGCTCGCGGCCGAGCTCCTGGACGAGGTAGCGCGAGGTGCGGATGAGCTTGTTGATCGTCTCGATCATGTGGACCGGGATGCGGATCGTGCGCGCCTGGTCGGCGATGGCGCGGGTGATCGCCTGGCGGATCCACCACGTCGCGTACGTCGAGAACTTGTAGCCGCGGCGGTACTCGAACTTGTCGACCGCCTTCATCAGGCCGATGTTCCCCTCCTGAATGAGGTCGAGGAACTGCAGCCCGCGGTTCGTGTACTTCTTCGCGATCGAGACCACGAGCCGGAGGTTCGCCTCGACGAGCTCCGCCTTCGCGATGTCCGCCAAGCGCTCGCCGGTGGCCAGCGCCTTGTGCGTCTCGCGGAGCGTCGCGGTGGACTGCCCCATCTCCTCTTCGACCTGCACCACGTTGCGGTGGGCCTCGTAGATCGCCTCCTGCAGGCTCTTGACCTGGTCGACGTTCAGCCCGAGCCGACGCTGCACCCGACGCGCGACGGCCGGAGTCGTCTGCATGTCCTTGATGAGCTTCTTGAGGGCCTTCTCATCGCGGGCCGCGGCCCGGCGCAGGCACTCCTGGACGGCCGCCTCTGCACGCTCGATGCGGCGGGTGTAGCTCTTGATGGCGTTGACGACCTTGTCGATCGTCTTCTTGTTCATCCGGACTTCTTTGAGCGCGTCGATGCACTCGTCGCGTCCCTTGTCGATGACCTTCTGCAGCTCGCGGCGCTCGCCGACGCGCTTGAGCGTGGCTTGCTCGGCGCGGAGCTTGTTGTTGGCGTTCTCGATCCGACGGACGCGGTCGATCAGGCGAAGGATGCGCGACTTGCGCTCCTCTTCCGTGTCGCCGTCTTCTTCGATGGGCTTGACGAGGTCCTTGGGACGAAGCTTGCTGCGCTTGAGCTTGTCGCCGATCTCGAGGATCTCGTGGATGCCCACCCGGCTGTTCAGGATGACGTGGAAGATCTGGTCTTCGCCACGCTCGATGCGCCGCGCGATCTCCACTTCGCCCTCGCGGGTGAGCAGCGAAACAGAGCCCATCTTGCGGAGATACATCCGCACGGGGTCGTTGCTCTTCGTGTAGAGGCCGTCCTCGCTGGTCGCCGGCAGGCCGGAGCGACGATCACGCCGCTCGCCCTTGCGCTGCTTGTTGACCTTGGCGTTCGACGCCTGGTCCACGACCTCGATGTCCTCGTGCCCGAGCGTGACCATCAGGTCATCGATCTGCATCGACGTGACATCCGAGGAGAGGCTGTCGTTGATCTCGTCGTAGGTGAGGTAGCCCTTCACCCGTCCGCGCTCGACCAGGACATGGAGCTCCTTGCCCTTGTCCTTGGCCTTGCCCGACGCCGCACGCTTCTTGGCCGCGCCGTTCGTCTTCGCGCCGTTCGCCTTCTTGGCGTCTGCGGCGGTCACCCGCTTGGACCGCGAGGTCGTCTTGCGAGCGCTCCCCCGTCCGTTCCGCGTTGCCTTCTTCTCCACCATCTTCACCTCTTGGTGCCCAACCCAGCACCTTGTGTATCCGTCGCCGGACGGCTCTTCTTTCGGAGCTCCGTCACTTGGCGGGACAGCGCATCAGCCCGTGCGTTGTCCCCGGCGCGTCTCGCCGCGATGATTTCGCGCCCCAACCGTCTCGTTTCGCGCTCGACATGCTTCTTCGCTAGCACCGCCGAACATCGCTCCACGAATACTTGTGCGCTCGTTTCGTCTTCGAACTCCTGAACAGCCAGCCTTCGGATGAGCCACTCGCGCTCCGGGCTGCCGTCCTCCACCACTTCCAGCAATGCGGATCCGTCGACACTGCGCGCGCCAGCCCAGCGCGCGGTGGCCGACAAGATGGCGCGCAATCCATCACTCGTCAAAAGCTCCTGGACTTTTTCTACATCGACGGATGCGTGCACGCCCGGCTGGTCGACAAAGGCGGCGACCAGCTTGGCCTCATTCTCCACCAGAGGGCGCCGTCGAACGGGCGCCTCGCGTGCGGCCTCGGGCGCGGCGGGGGCCTCTCCACGACGGCGGCGGGGCCGCTTGCCTCGAGCGGCCAGCGCACCGCGACGCAGCTGCTGGCGAACCACGCCCACGTCCGGCACCTCGAAGGCATGGGCGACCACCTCGACGTAGAGCCGTGCCTCGACGGGGTTGTCGAGCGAGGCCAGGACGGGCCCGAGCGCTTCGATGCCCTCGGCCTTGGCGCGCGGATCCGCGCCCGCCTCCGTCGCCGCCTGGTCGATGAGCCACTGGATGAGGCTCGGCGCGCCCTCGATCAGCTGACGCATCCCGTCAGCGCCCTGGCTTCGGAGGAAGCTATCGGGGTCGTCGCCGGGCGGAAGCGTCACGACCTTGCCCGCGATGCCCGCCTGCGCGAGCAGAGGTTGGGCGGCGCGCACGGCCTTGCGCCCGGCCTTGTCCGAATCGAACAGGAGCACGCACGTCGAGGCGAACCGGCGCAGCAGCTTGCACTGCGTGGCCGTCAGCGCGGTCCCGAGCGGCGCCACGACATTGGCAAACCCATGATGCGACAGGGAGACGACGTCGAAGTTGCCCTCGCACATCAACGCCACTTCGCTCCGCCGCAGGCCGACACGCGCCTCGTGCAGACCGAAGAGGAGCTGGCCCTTGGTGTAGAGCGGCGTCTCCGGGCTGTTGATGTACTTGGCGGGCGGGTCGTGCTCGCCACGGTCCTCGACATCGGGCAGCGCACGACCGCTGAACGCCACGATCCGCCCGTGCGCGTCGCTCACGGGGAACATCAGCCGATGGCGAAAACGGTCGTAGTACCCCTCGCGCTGACGGCGCGGCACGACGAGGCCGACCCGCTCACAGTCGTTGGGGCTGAACCCGCGGTCGCGAAGGAAGCCGCCCAGCTCGTCCCAGCCATGGGGCGCGTAGCCGAGCCGGTAACGCGAAACCGCGTCCTCTCCCAGCTCACGCCGCCGCAGCTCATCCCAGGCCATCGGCCCGAACCTATGCTCCGCGAGCATTTTGACGAAGAAACCGGCGGCCGCCTCCACGATCGAGAGCAAGCGCTCCTTCTCCTGGCGCCTTCGCCGGGCCACTTGCTCCTCGGCCGAATCGAGGTTCACGATCTCCACGCCGGCCCGCTCCGCCAGTTGCGAGAGCGCGTCGGGGAACGCCGTGCCGTCGATGCGCATCAGGAACGAGATCGCGTCCCCGCTCGCCTGGCAGCCAAAGCAGTGAAAGAACCCCCGGTCGGGGTGGACGTAGAACGAAGGGGACTTCTCGGAGTGAAACGGGCACAGCCCCTTGAAGCTCGTGCCCGAGCGCTTGAGCTGGACGTACTCCCCCACCAGCGCCTTGATGTCCGTGCGCTCGCGGATCTCCGCGACTTTCTCCTCCGGAATCACCGCCGGCGGCTCCTCGGATCGGCCGTGATGCGCACTCTCGTCGTCCCCCTCGATCGGCGCCGCCGGAGCGGCAAGAGGACGGTCTACAACGCAATCGCTCGGTTGCAAGTGTCAGGGAACGCCTGATATCGGCTCGCTCCACGTTTTCGGCGGGCTGAACTCCACACCGCTGCTATCACCTCGAAGGAGACCGTTGATCGCTGTTCGAGCGGCCAATTCCTGTCTCATGGGCGATCCGGGACACGACACGATGGAGGACGAACCCCCGCTCAACGCGGACAGTCAGGTTGTGAGCTCGGGCGAGCCGACGACCCAGCCCATCGTGCCTGGCCGACCGCTGCTCGAGACGGTGCTCGTCTTCGCCGGCGTGACCGCGGTGACGGCCGCGATCACGTGGGCCCCGCGGGTGCTCCCCGGCATGCTCGACTACGCGCCCATTCTGGTGGGTGGCCTGTTCCTCGGCGTCGCGATGAAGCTCGCGCAGCGGGAGTCGGGCGGCATGCGTCGGCACGGCATCGACCTGGCCGGCATGCTCGTTCGGCCGGACGCCAGTGACCCGCGGCCCGCCGGTCCCTTGGGGGTGCTCGACCTGGCTCGCTCGCTCCAGGCAGCCGCGCTGCCGGCCCTCCGTGAGACGGGGGTCGCGCTGCTCGTGGCGGCGGTCGTGTTCCCCCCGTTCGTGCTCGGCTTCTGGTACTGGAACACGCCGACGCAGCCGTTTTCACTCACTTGGCCCGAGAGCGTGGGCTCGTTCGTGCTCACCCAGCTGCTGGTCGTGGCGCTCCCCGAGGAGGCGCTGTTCCGCGGCACGTTTCAGACACGCCTCCACGACCGCTGGCCACCCGCGCGCCGGCTGCGGATCACGATTGATCCGCGCGCGTGGATCCTGACCGCGCTTCTCTTCGCCCTGGTGCACTTCGTCTCGATTCCGCATCCGGCGCGGCTCGCGGTCTTCTTCCCCGGCTTGCTTTTTGGGCTGCTGCGGGCCTGGCGCGGCGGCATCGGCGCGGCGCTCTTGCTTCACGCGATGAGCAACCTGCTCTCCGAGATGCTGGAGCTCGGTTGGGGACTTCGATGAGCCAACGCGCGGCGTTCTTCGATGTCGACCGCACGCTGCTCGCGATCAACAGCGGGCGACGCTACGTGCGCTGGCAGGTGAGCGAAGGACGGCTCGGGCTGCGGGACATGGCGCGCATGTCCTATTGGACAATGCAGTACACCCTCGGCGTCCTGGACGCGCCGCGCGTGAGCCGAAACGCGGCCCGGACCATCGAGGGGATCGACGAGGAGACGTACCGCGCGCGATGCGCCGACTGGGTACGCCGCGAGGTGATCGATCAGGTGACCCACGAAGGTCGAGCCGAAGTCGCCCGGCGACGAGACGAGGGCTACGTTTGTGCTCTGCTCACCACCTCGTCCCCGTACATCGTCGATCCGATCGCGGAGGAGCTGGAGGTCGCGCATGTGCTCTCCAGCCAGCTCGCCGTTCGAGAAGGCCGCTTCACGGGGCATGTCGTCGAGCCGCTGTGTTACGGCCCCGGCAAGGTGACGCGCGCCGAAGCGTGGGCGGCTGCGCATCGGGTCGACCTCGCCGCGAGCGTCTTCTACACCGACAGCATCAGCGACCTCCCCATGCTCGAGCGCGTGGGCGAGGCGCGCGTCATCAACCCTGATCCTCGGCTCCGCCGTGTCGCCTCGCGGCGCGGGTGGCCCGTGCAGACCTGGAAGACCACCCGATGAGCACACTCAACCTCCCGCCCCTTCCCCGCGTCGTCGTCTCGGAGGTGATCACCCGTGCTCTGTCAGAAGACCTGGCGCGCGGCGACCTCACGACCGACGCCACCGTTCCGCTGGACGTGCAAGCGTCGTGCGTGCTTCGGGCGCGCGAGCCCCTCACCCTCGCGGGCGTGGGTGTCTTCGCGTCCGTCTTCAAGGCCGTCGACCCCCAGCTCGAGGTGGAGATCCAGCGCGAGGACGGCGCGCGCATGGCCGCGGGCGACGTCGGCGCGGTCATCCGAGGCGCCGCCAACCCCATCCTCAAGGGCGAACGGGTCGCGCTGAACTTGATTCAGCGCATGTGCGGAGTCGCTACCAAGACCGCCAGCTTCGTCGACGCGCTGCCCGCGGGCGCCACGACGCGCATCACCGACACACGCAAGACCACGCCGGGCTTGCGCGCCCTCGAGCGCTACGCGGTGCGCTGCGGCGGGGGACACAACCATCGCGACGATCTCTCCAGCGCGGTGCTGATCAAGGACAACCACGTGGCCGCGGCCGGTGGTGTCTCGAACGCGATCCGGCGGGCGCGCGCCTTCGCCCCTCACACGAGCAAGATCGAGTGCGAGGTGGACACCTTCGAGCAGCTCGACGAGGCGCTCGAGGCGGGCGCCGACATCGTCATGCTCGACAACTTCGACGACGACGATCTTGTGCGCGCGGTCGCGGTGATCGAGGGGCGCGCGTTCATCGAGGTCTCGGGCGGGGTGACGTTGGCACGCATCCCCAAGATCGCCGCCGCTGGCGTGGACGCGATCAGCATCGGCGGCCTGACCCACTCCGCCCGCGGCATGGACCTCGGGCTCGACTGGTCGTGAGCGACCTGAGTGCGGAGGGCCTGGCCGAGGCGCTCGGGACAGAGCGGTACGGGCGCTCGCTCAGCGTGCTTGCCGAAACCGACTCCACCAACGACGACGCGCGGCGGGCCGCGCTCGACGGAGCCCCTGATGGACACGTCGTGCTCGCGGATCACCAGCGAGCCGGCAGAGGTGCACGCGGCGCCACTTGGAGCTCGCCGGCGGGGTCCGACCTCTACCTCTCGATCGTCTGCCGCGCGCCGCTGCCGCTCTCCGCGCTGGCCCCGCTCACGCTGGCGGTAGGTCTTGGCGTCGTGGACACCGTGGACACGCGTGTCGCTCAACCGGTCCAGGTGAAGTGGCCCAACGACGTGCACATCGGGGAAAAGAAGTGCGCGGGCGTGCTCGTGGAGTCGCTCTCGATTGGCGACCGCGTCGAGAGCTTGGTGATCGGCATCGGCCTGGACGTGAACAGGGCCGCGTTTCAGTCGGAGCTCGCCCCGATTGCGACTTCGCTCCGCCAGGCCACCAGCCACACCCACGACCGCACCGAGGTCTGCGCCGACCTCCTCGCCCACGTCGAGCGCTGGGTCGACCGATTCGTCTCGGACGGAGCCGCGGCGGTGGTCCCGAGCGTGGAAGCACGACTCGCGTGGCGTGGCGAACACGTCGATGCGGGCGGTCGAGAGGGTGTCCTGACCGGGCTCGGGCCGGACGGATCACTCTTGATCCAGAGCGGCAACGAGGTGATGCATGTGCGCAGCGGGACCCTCCGACGCGTCGATGCGTAGAGTGGAGTAACGCGCTCCGCAGGCCCTCTACACCTCTTCGTGCTCGTGGACTTGCGGGCTCGCTGAGGGTCCGGCGAGCCCTTCAGTCCTCGCCCGATTGACCGCGCCGCCGGGATCTCGGACGATTCGTCATGGCCCTACGCGCGCTTCTGGACCGCGGCATCGGATCGATCCTCGAAGGCGGCGACGCGGAGCTCGAGAGCTTGGCGAGGCGCGCTGGACTCGAATCCGGTGCCGAAGAACACCTGCTGCAGACGCTGCAGGCACTGCCCGGACTGGTCGAGCAGATCCACGGAGCGCTGCGTGGGAAAGAGGTGCCGGCCTCCGCGCGGAACATCTTCCTCGGGGTGATGCGCTACCTCTTCCTGGAAGAGGACCTGATTCCGTCGCGCGCGGGCACGACGCTGCTCGGGCTCATGGACGACACGTACCTGGTGCACCGTGCGGCCCAGGAACTCCGCGATCAGCTCTACCCAGTCGACATGAGGAGCGTGGACGGAGGGGCGCAGCTGCTACGGCAACTGCTTCCCGAGGAAGTCGTGACTCAGCTGGACGGGATCGTCGAAGCGGCACGCGCCGAGTGATCCCGCGCGCCTCTCAGAGGGCACCCTGGGAGCGAAGCCAGCGCTGGTATTCGCGCTGCCAGCGACGGTACGCGCGGCGATAGGCTCGGGTGGGCGTGCCCGTCAGCGGCGGCGGAGGCGTACCGAAGAACGGGGCCCCAAACGGCTGAAGGACGCCTCCCTGCGGCTGCGCTTGCGGCTGGCCTGGGCTCGGTCCGCGGGGAGGCGCAATCCGGGTGGCCTGCGGACCTTGACCCGCGACCGCACCGGGCTGGCCGGGGTGGGCGGGGTAGCCGGGCGGCGGCCCCTGAACAGACGGATCGTGCTCGAGGTGCATGCCGGGCTGGGCGCCGGGGGGAAGCGGGTAGTACCACCAGCGACCGTTCCCGTAGACCCAGTACGCGGTGATCGGACCGCCCGGACCGGGGCGCTCGAACACGACAGTCCCATTGCTGCCCGGCTGCTCTTCGAGGTGCACGTTGGGGTTGGCCGGGGCGTTCACCGCGGGTGCGACGCGCGCGACCGGTGCCTGGGGCGCTCCTGGCGCTGCGACGGGCGCCGACGCCCCTGGGGCGATGAGAGGCGCGGGCTCGGGAGCCGGCGCGGGGATGATCGTCACGGCCGAGCTGGAGGGAGCGGGCGCCGCGGGGGCGGCCGACCCGACGGTCGCGAAGACCTGAGTCAGGTAGATGCCGCGCGGGGTGCGGAGCGCCGCCAAGCCCACGTGGGTCGCTCCCTCGGCGAGCATGTTCCCGCGGTGGGCGTCGCTCGCCACGAGCGCGGCGTGCGCCTCTTCGGTCGTCCGGTGATGCGCAACGTTCTCCGCCACATTGCTGGCCGTCAGCCCGGCCGCCTGCACGCGGTCGCCCGGCGCGCCGGAGCTCTGCGAGACGTGCGTCAGCTCCTGCTGGGTGGCCATGTCCGAACAGTGGGCCCGGCTCGCCGCGTCGAGGGCGGGGTGCCGCACGAGCGGTCCAAGGTTCTGAGACGACCGCATCTCGTTGATGCGCGCCAGCATCTGCGCTTCGCCGCCCTGGTCGAAATCCTGAGCGGCGGCGCTGGGCACGTGGACGAGGAGGCCGACGAGGACGCCGAGCGAGAGGAGGCTGAGGAGGGGGGTGTGTCGAGGCATGGTTGTCGCGGGCTGCGGAGGCGAGTCGGGGAGGCACCCGAAGGTTAGCAAGGGGTGAGCCACGTTCGTCCTTCGAACATCGAGCGTGATCCGTTTGGCGGCTGCGAACCGAGGTTCACACCTTCGGTGCCCTTTGGAACGCGGGGCGTTCACGCCCTTGCCCAGGGTGACGTGACGCCGTAGGACCGGATTCATGTCCGACGCGCAATCCCACGCCGCTTGGCTCTCGACGACGGTCGGCGTCCGCCGTCGCGACGACCTCGCGCTGATCCGGGTCTACGATGAAGACCGCCGCAGCTGGCTCAACGGTCAGATCACCAACGACATCTCAAAGCTCGAGCCGGGCGGCGGCGTGTACGCGCTCACCGTCAACCTCCGCGGGAAGATCCTGGCCGATCTCTGGGTGTTCGACCGGGGCGAGGAGTTGGTGCTGGTCGTTCCCAAGTCGGCCCGCGCCTCCCTGCTCGCGCACTACGACCGCTACATCGTCATGGAAGACGTGGAGGTCGAGCCGCTCGACGGCCTCGTCGTGCTGACCGCCCAAGGCCCTCGCGCCAGGGACCTCGACATCGACGGGGGCCACTTCGCCAACCGCCTAAGTTCGGGCGGGTTCGACCTGCTCGTCAGCGCGAACGACGTCGTGTCGCAGATGAGCGCGCTCGTAGCGCAAGCGAAGGCGCTGGGCGGCGGCGAAGTGGACGAAGCGGGCTGGGAGGAGGCGCGGATCCTGGCCGGCGTCCCGCGTTTCGGCGTGGATTTTGGGGATGCCACCCTCCCCCAGGAAGCCGGCCTGGCGGATCGCGCGGTCTCGTTCGTGAAGGGCTGCTACCTCGGGCAGGAGGTCGTCTGCATGCTGGAAAACCGCGGAAAGCTCCGGCGTAGGCTCGTGAATCTGGAAGCGGAGGCGGAGCTGACGGTGGGCGGGTCCATCGACCTCGACGGCAAGTCGCTGGGCACGGTGACCTCGGCCCTCTTCCGAGACGGCGAGGCCCGCGCGCTCGGCCTGCTGAAAGCGAAGGCGAGCCAACCTGGCACAGTGCTGGATGTCGGCGGCGTCCCCGTCGTCGTGCGGAGCGCGGTCGGGGGCTGAGCGGTGGGTGCGGAGCAGGGTCTGGCGATCGCGGCGGACGGCACCTATAGTCGGGGCATGTTGCAGCTGACGGCCAAAGCCGGAGACAAAGTGCGAGAGATCCGCGACGCCGAGAGCCTCGGAGACCAAGGCCTGCGGGTCAGGGTCATCGGCGGCGGCTGCTCCGGCTTCACCTACGACTTGTTCTTCGAGGACGAGACCACGGAGTTCGACTCCAAGTTTGAGTCCGAGGGCATCCCGCTCTACGTGGACATGATGTCGCTCCAGTACCTCGAGGGCACGGAGATCGACTATGTCGAGGGCCTGCACGGGGCTGGGTTCAAGTTCCTGAACCCCAAGGCCAAGTCGACCTGCGGCTGCGGATCGAGCTTCAGCGCATAGCGATCCCTTTCGCTGAGTGCCTCGGCGGAACAGTGTTTTCCACATTCGAACCTCCCGCAGCGGCAGGTTCCCCGAAACCCGGCCTTTTTGGCCTGAAACCCGCCTCGAACACGGTTCTTGGCGGGTTCTTCATGTTTCTTCACGGTCATCGAGCCGAACCAGCCGTAACGTGCAGTGGACCGCGGGCGTAGGCCCAACGTTGACGAACCTCGCCCAAAACATTACGTAACGTAACGTCAGGGCAACTCGATCGTACGAACCGGTACGAGACGGCCCCGCGGGGGCCACAGGCGGCGCGAAGGAGATGAAGATGGCGAAGCGCAATCAGGACGGAACGCTCGGTAACTACTTGGACCGAGTTCGCAAGATCCCCACGCTCGACCGTGAGACGGAGCACGATCTGGCCGTCCAGGCGCGTGACGGCGACCAGGCCGCGACCGACAAGCTGGTGGAGTCGAATCTCCGGTTTGTCGTGGCCGTCGCGCTGCAGTACCGACGCTACGGGATCCCGCTGGGCGACCTGCTGGCCGAGGGCAACCTCGGGCTGATGATGGCGGTCAGGAAGTTCGACCCGGACCGCGGCACGCGGTTCGTGACCTACGCGGGGTACTGGATCCGCGCGTACGTGCTCGACTTGGTGGTGAAGTCCACGACGATGGTGGGCGCCGGCTCGGGTCCGCTCCGGAGCAAGCTGTTCTTCCGATTGCGCCGGGAGCGCGCCAAGGTGGCCAACATCACCCAGGATCCGGAAGCGCGCCTCGAGATGATGGCGCAGCGCTTCGACACGACGCCCGAGAAGATGGAGAAGATGCTCCGGCGACTGGATTCGAGGGACGTCTCCCTGAGCGCGCCGCTGTTCGACGACAGCGGTTCCACGCTTCAGGACGCCCTGCCCTACGAGGGGCAGAACCAGGAGTCTGCGTTCCTCGGCTCCGAGCGACAGAAGTTCTTGGAAGAGCACCTGTCGCACGCGCTCGATGGACTGGACAAGCGGGAGCGCTACATCATGGAGCAACGCTACATGGGCGACGAGCGCGTGTCGTTGGCGGCGCTCGGTCGTGAGCTCGGCGTGAGCCGGGAGCGTGCGCGGCAGCTGGAGGCACGCGCCAAGACCAAGATGAAGAAGCGCCTGAGCCACGTGAACCTGGAGCAGGTCGCGTAGCGCGCTCTCGAGTTCGTTCGTTCAGCGTGCGCCCCAGGCTCCTCCAAGCCTGGGGCGTGCTCGTTTGGCCGGCCGCGCGGCGGCGCTCGCGTGGCAGGCCTTCGGTGTCGTATCGTCGCCCACCGGCATGGCGGACGACACCCAAAACAAGCGGTCGGATTCGACCATGGACGTGGAGATCGAGGAGCTCTCCGAGCCCACCGGTCCGCAGCCGACGGGTCCCAACCCACTCGACAGCGTGGAGATGCTGCTGGGGGAGCTGGAGGAGGAGGTCGCCGTCCCCACGATCACCGGGGTGGACATGCCCCCGCCGCCTGGCGCCTCCGGCAGGTCGACGCCGAGCCAAGCGACACCGAGCATTCCCCCTCCCCTCCCGTCGCCTCCGCGGGCCAATACGCCGCCGCGAGCCAGCGCGCCGCCGCGGGCTCCGGCGCCGGCCGCGCCACCCAGGGCGTCCGCCCCGCCCTCCCCGACTCGGGGAGGCGACGCCGCGGTGTCGCGCCCGACGGGGACCGCGGTCAGCCCAGCGCCGCGCCCGGCCCAAAAGCCTCCAGCGCTGAGCCGCCCGCCCACGCCGAGTCGCCCGCCCCCGCCGCCCACCTCCCCCGGCTCCCTCGCCGCGCCGCCGCTGCCTTCCACGCGACCGGTCACCGCGAGCCACCGGGCCCCCAGCGTGCGCCCTCCGACCAGCCGCTCCGTGCCCCCGCCGCCCCCCGGGATGGGACGGCCGCGCACGGACATTCCGGTCCGCTCGATGACCACGCACCACGGACTTCCCGCCCCGGATCTGGATGACGAGAGCGAAGCCAGCACGCTGATCCACGCCGAGCTGCCGTCCGTGGCCGCGCTACGAAAAGCGAGCGTCGACCTCGCGCATGCCTGGAAAGCGGAGCTCGCCTCCACCGAAGACACGGGACGGAAGGCACGCATCCAGTACGAGCTGGGACGCATCTACGAAGGGGTCCTGCGCAACCCGGAGGACGCGTGGTCGCGCTACGAAGCGGCGCGGGAGCTTCGCCCCGAACACATCCCGACCCTGAGAGGCGCTCGGCGCGTGGCACTGGGGTTGAACAACGCGCGCGCCGCGGTTCCCCTTTTCGACGCCGAGGCGCGCATCACGGCTGATCCGAGGCGCAAGGCCGCGCTGCTCTTGGCCAAGGGCCGACTGCTCGAAGACGCCCTCAGCGATCCGGACGGTGCGGTCCGGGCGTACGCGACCGCCAGCGAGCTGGACCGGGGGGAGTTCTCGGTGCTCGAGGCGCTCCGCCAGCGCGCGGAGGCCAAGGAAGACTGGAACGCACTCGAGCGGGTGCTCGAGAAGCAGGCCAACGCGGTGCATCGCGATCCCCGTCATCGGGCCGCGCTGATCGTGGAGCGAGCGCGCCTGTTCGAACACCGGCTCGAACGGGTCGACGCGGCCATCGAGCTGTACGAGAGCGCCCTGACGTTGGACCCCGAGACCGCGGGTGCGCTCGACGCGCTCGAGCAGCTCTGCCACGGCCAGCGACGCTGGCGAGACCTGATCCATGTATTGCATCGGCGCGCCGAACAGTCGGCCGAGCCCCGGGAGCGGGCGCTGGCGCTGTACCA
The DNA here is from genome assembly GCA_045106715.1 of Sandaracinaceae bacterium. GTDB lineage: Bacteria > Myxococcota_A > Polyangia > Polyangiales > Sandaracinaceae. The sequence goes on along the minus strand of JBGCFC010000096.1, from coordinate 41,507 downwards.
AGTCGGGGCGCTGTACCTGACCCGGCTCGGCGACCGAGAAGAGGCCATTCGAGCGCTCGAGCGGGCGCTGACGGAACTTCCGGACGCGCCGCTCATCCTTCAGGAACTCGGCGCGCTTCTCGAACGCAGCGAGGCCTGGGAACGTGTGGTCGAAGTGTGGACCCGATTGGCGGAGCTCACCGCCGACCCGCAGGAGCGCCTCGCCCAGTGGCATCGCATCGGGGGGCTCCTCGGGGAGCGGCTTCGCAGGCCGGCTCAGGCGCGCGAAGCATACGAGCGCGCGCTCGCCATCGACCCGACCCACATCCCGAGCCTCTACGCGCTGGCTCGCCTCTACCAGGTGGCCAAAGCCTACCCCGCGCTGGTCAAGATGCACCTCGCAGAGGCCGCGGCGACAACGGACGACAACCGACGCGCGGCGGTGCACGCGCGTGTCGCCGAGCTGATGGAGAGCCACCTCGACGACGACGCTGGCGCGATGAAACACCACGCGCGGGCGCTCGCGCTCCGTCCCGGGTATGCGCCGTCCTTCAAGGCCTTGGTGCGTCTGTACCGGGACGCCGGGCGACACCGCCCCCGAATCGAGCTGTACGAGCGGGCCATCGAGATCAGCGAAGACCCCGTGTCGCAGGTCGCGTGGTTGTTCGAGACCGGAGCGATCTACGAGGACGCGCTGGGCGAGCCGGCCCAGGCGGCGCATGTGTACCGCCGCGCGCTGGCGCTCGAGCAGGAGATCGCGGGGCTGGCCGACGGTGCGCGGGACACGGGGGCGCTGCGGGCCCTGCACGCACTGCAGCGCGCGAGCGAGCGCGCGGCGCGGCACGAGGATCTGGTCGAGGCGCTCGAGGCCGAGGCGACGCTCCGCCAAGCCCAACGGGAAGAGGGAGCCACGGACGCGCGCGTCGTCGATCTCCTGCACCGCGCGGCCGGCGTGCTCGACGAAGACCTCGACCGGGTCGACGCAGCCACGGAGCGCTACCAGCGGGTGCTCTCGCTCGATGAGAACCACGCTCCTGCGCTCGCCGCGTTGGGTCGCTTGCTACGGCGGCGGGGCCGCTGGGACGACCTGCTCGACCTCTACGAGCGCACGCTGACCTCGCACGACGCGGAGGCCCGGTCCGGACTGCTGCACGAGATGGGCACCATCGCGGAGGAGCACATCGGCGACGAGCACCGCGCCATCGAGTGCTATCGACGCGCGCTCGACCACGACGCGCGGCATCGACCGTCTCTTCGTGCGCTCGGGCGGCGTCTGGGCGCCCAGCGCGCGTGGAGCGACATGGTGCCCGTGCTCGAGCTGGAGATCGGCGGGCTGACCAACCCGGAGGAGAAGGCCCGCGCCGCGTACCGGCTCGGCGAGGTGCACGAACAGCTGGAGGCGCCCGACCGGGCCGCCGCGGCCTACGAGAGCGCGCTGGCGGCATTCCCGGACTACCCGCCCGCGCGCGCGGCCATCACGCGGCTTCGCGGCCAGCGCAAAGCGTGGCGGCGGCTCGTCGAGCAACTGGAGTACGAAGCCGAGCAGGCCGAGGCCCCGGCCGTGGCGGTCGCACGTCTGCTCGGCGCGGGCTCGCTCTTGGCGGTGGAGCTCGACGACCCGCGCCGCGCGGTCAGCTGCTACGAGCGCGCGTTGGAGCGCGAACCGACGAACGTCGCCGCGCTGCTCGGGCTCGAGCGGCTCTACCGCAAGCTCGCGCGCCACGACGAACGTCGCACGGTGTGCGGGAGCCTGGCGCGCGTCCTGACGGATCCGGGGGCGCGCATCACCGCGCTGCGGGAGCTGGCGCGGCTCTCGCCGGGCGAGGCGCACCGCAAGACCCGACGCGAGATCTTCGAGGCCATCACCGGGCTGTCGCCCGAGGACCCGATGGCGCTCGAGGGGCTGGAAGCGGTCGCACTCGAGACGGGCGACTGGGCCCTTCTCGCGCGGGTGGACCAACGCTTGGTGGCGACGGCCGGCGACGCGAAGATCGCGTCGGCGTACCAGACCCGCCTCGCCGAGTCGCTCGAGGTCGCGTACGACCCCGCCGCGCTCGACGCGTTCCGGGCTGCGCTCGGCTCGGACCCGGAGAACATCGCCGCCGCCAAGGGGTACGGGCGCACGGCACGCGCACGGCAGATCCCGGACGCGGTGCGGGACGCATGCCGGAAGGAAGCGAACATCACGCCGAACCCCGCGTCCGCAGCGCGGCTCTATGTGCACGCCGCGCGCACGGCCGAGAGCGCGATGGAAGACACCGGAGGGGCGCTGGCCGACTACGAGCGCGCGCTCGAGCTCTGGCCGGACGACGCGGACGCCGCCGCGGGCTTGAGCGCGCTGCTTCAGGCGGAGGACCAAGCCCAAAAGGCGATCGACCGCCTGGGACGCGCCGCCTCGAACGCACGTTCGCCGGAGCGGGTCGCGTCGCTCTGGATGCAGGTCTCCTCGCTGCAGGCCGACCAGGCGGGCGATGTGGGCGCCGCGCTCACCTCGCTCCGCCGGGTCCTTTCCGGCTCGCCTCGGCACGTACCGACCCTCCGCCGCATGGCGGAGCTGCACGGCCGTGAGAAGCGCTACGGCGAGGCCGCGGAGCTGCTGTCCGAGGTCGTGTCGCTGGCCCCCGATCAGCTCACTCTGAAGGAAGCGCACCTGGAGCTGGCGCGCATCCACGACGAGCACCTCGAAGACGCGACCCGCACACGCACGAGCCTTCAGGCGGTGCTGTCGCTCGAGCCCACCAACGCCGCGGCGCTCGCCCGACTGGCGCGACTCGACGCGCGCGCGGGCGATCCGGACCGCGCCGCCCGCTCCCTCCGGCGCCTGGTCGAGGCCTCCCCACGCGCGGAGCGTCCGGCGGTGCTGCTCGAGCTGTCGCGGGTCGAGGGGGAGCGCGGCGACATCGGAGGCGCGCGGCATGCGGCCCTGCAGGCGCTCGCCATCGAGGGCCCGGGGGGAACGGCGGCGGAGCGGCATCACGCGCTCATCGAGACCCCGCCGGATTGGAGCGAGCACGTCGACGCGCTGCGGGCTTGGCTCGAGTCGGCGAAGGACCCGAAGCGTCGCCGCCCGGCGCGGGTGGAGATCGCGCGCATCATGGCCGACGAGCTCATGCGGCCCGCCCGATCCGTCGACGAGCTGGAACGGGCGATCCACGAGCTCCCAAGCGACCTCGACCTGCGCCGTCGCCTCGCCATCGCACTTCGCCGGTCGGGCATGGCCGAGGAGTCGGTCGCCGAGCTTCGCGCCGTGTTGCAAGACGTCCCAACCGAGGCGGTGCTCTGGCGCGAGATGGCGTCGAGCTTCCGCAAGCTCGGGGACGGAGAGTCCGAACGGCGGGCGCTCGCGCCCATCGCGCTCCTCGACCAGGCCACCGGTGAGGAGCGGCGCACCATCGCCAGGGGGCTCAAGGCGTCCGGACGGGGGCGGGCGCGTTCGCTCGACGAGGCCGTGCTCGCCCAGCTCTACCCGACCCGAAAGACCGCCGCGCTCACCCGCCTGCTCCGCCACCTGATGCCGGCGATCGGCAAGCTCTACCCGCCGGACTTCGACGCGTATGGGCTCTCGAGCCGGGACCGGATCGACAAGAAATCGAGCGACCCCCTTCGCAAGTTGGCCGAGCGCATCGCGTCCGTGTTTGGCACCGGCGAATTCGACCTCTACGTGCACCGCGTGCGGGGCCGCGGCGTGGCCGTCGAGCTGGCCGATCCGCCCGCGATCATGGTCCCGCGCGAGCTCCTCGACGTCGCGGAGAGCCAGCTCGTCTTCGCCCTCGCGCGCCCGCTCGCGGACATCGCCGTCGGGCTCTACGCGTTTGACAAGCTCACGCCGCGAGAGCTCGAGATCGTGCTGGCGGCGATCGCGCGCCGGGTTCAGGACGGATACGGCGCGGGGCTGACGGCCGAGGACACGCTCGCGGACGTCGGCAAGCGCTTGTACAAGGCGCTGCCGCGCCGCGCGCGCAAAGAGGTCGATGACCTCGCACGCGCCTATGTCGAAGCGCCGCGGGTCGACTTCGCGCACATGGTCACCGCCGTGCAGACGAGCGGGCACTGCATCGCGGTGTTGATGAGCGACGACCTGATCGGGGCGGCGGCCATCCTTCAGCGCACCGAGCGCGACCTCGCGAACCTGTCCGGCAAGGCGCTGGTCACGCACCCCCTGCTCGCCCGCCTGCTGCGGTTCTGGATCTCTCCGGACGCGGACACGCTGCGAGAGCGGATCGGGCGACGCGACCCCACCCGGACCGCGACCGCGCCCACCGAGTAGGGTCTCGGCTCCGACGTTGGACCGGACCCCTGAGGTATGCTTCCCCGCATGGGGGAGCGGGTCTTGGTCGTCGACGACAGCGCCACGGTGCGTCGCGTCGTCGCGCGCACGCTGCTCTCGGCCGGCTACGAGATCCAAGAAGCCGTGGACGGGCAGGCCGCTCTGGACGCGGTGCAGTCGACTCCGCCCGACCTCGTGCTCGTCGACTTCGTCATGCCGCGCATGAACGGCCTGATGTTCGTCCAGGCCATGCGAGGCATCCACAACCTGGTCGAGACGCCCGTCGTTCTGATGAGCGCCAAAGCCGACCGCATTGGAGACGGTTTCCTCGCACAGACCGGCGCGCTCGACGCGATCCACAAGCCGTTCTCGCCGGACGCCCTGTTGACGGTCGTAAGCCACGCACTCGCCCGCGCCGCCGCTCAGCTTGACGAGTCCGGCGCGCACGGGCTCGAGCCGTCACGCGTGAGCCTGCCTCCCGAGCTCGTCGACGGGGGCAACGCCGCGGACCTGTCGGAGAGCACACCGTCGATGCGTTCCGAAGCCGCGGCTCGGATCGCCGAGCGGGTCTCACTGTTCGCGCGGACGCGCGGCGACGCGGCGTTGGCGACGCAGCTCGGGGAGCTGCTCTCCGGAACTCCGCCCGCGAAGGTGCTGGCGCTCGTGGAAGACCTGCACACGCTGCTCCCGGGTCACGAAGGGCAGCTGGCCCTGAACGGACGCCTCGAGCACATCCCCCTCGGCGATGTGCTCCAGCTGCTCACGCAGCAGCGACAGACCGGCGTCCTCGAGGTGGACAAACAACCCAGCCAGTCGGGGCGAACGGTGAGCATCTGCCTCCGAGAAGGACAGGTCGACCTCGCGCTCGGGCGCGTGGACGAAGGATCGAGGCTGGGGCGCTACTTGCTGCGGGAAGAGCTGGTCGATCCCGAGGACCTGGAGCGGCTGATGGCACGCGCCACACCGGAGCGCGGGCTGCTCGGCGCGCGCCTCGTCAAACTCGGCTACATCTCGCCGAGCGAGCTGCGCGGCTTGCTCAAGACGCAGACCTCCGAGCGGATCTACGAAGCCCTCCGCTGGTCGCGCGGCGCATATCGCTTCGTGCGATTCGCCAGTCGCCCGGAGGCCGAGGACGCGCGCCTGGGGCTGGGCCTGCAGGGGCTCCTGATGGAAGGCCTTCGCCGCGTCGATGAGTGGCGGCTCATCGAAGAGCAGATCCGCTCGTTTGATCTCGTGCCCTACCGCGACCCCGAGGGACTGACGGCCTTGTCCGAGTTTTCGCTGCGCGAGGAGGAGCGCCGAGTGCTGGACGCCGTGGACGGCGCGCGCACCGTTCGGGCCATTCTCGAAGAGAGCCGGCTGAGCCGATTCGACGGGTGCAAGGTGCTCTTTCAGATGCTGACCTCACGCGTGCTCCGGGTGCGCGCGTAGCGGCACCTCAAGTCGCCGCCCGTCCGGTCGATGCAGAAGAGGGGGAGTCGCGCTGAGCCACTCGCCATCTCTCGAAGGAGTTCAATGGAACGCGAAGCCACCCCCGAATGGCTGCTGCGCGCGATCGTGGATCGCCTGCCAGTCATGGTGTTTGTGAAGGAGGCGACGGAGTTGTCATTCGCGCTCTTCAACCGCGCCGGCGAGGACCTGCTGGGGCTGTCGGAGCAGGAGATGCTCGGCAAGAACGACTTTGACTTCTTCCCTGAGGCGCAAGCGCAGGGATTCGTCGACAAGGACCGAGAAGTGCTCGCCGCCGGGTCCGTCGTCACGACGGAGGAGCCCATCGAGGGCCCCAACGGACCGCGGTTCTTGCTAAGCCGCAAGATCCCGATTCACGACACTGAGGGGGTGCCTCGGTACTTGCTCGGGGTTTCGTTCGACATCACCGAGCGACGCCGCGCCGAAGAGCGTCTCAAGGCGAGCAACCGAGAACTCGAGGAGAGCGCCGCGCACAACCGAGAGCTGCGCGATGTGCTCTCCGGCGTGGTCGCGACGGAGGGATTGGCGCTCATCGGGCACCATGCGTTCGAGCAAGTCGAGCGCGCGAGGGCCAGCCTCGCCGAGCAAGACACCGAAGCGGCCGACGAAACGCTTGGGGCGCTCCTCGCGATGGCCGGGTCGATCAGCCAGGCCCCGGCGCCCCCCATCGACCTCCTTCCTCTCGTCCTCGAGGCGATCGGCACCGCGAGAGCCGAGTGCCACGCCGACCGGACGGTGCTTGCGTGCGTCGAGCCGGCCGCCTTGCGGAGCGTGGTCGCGACCCTGATTCGCGTGCTTCATCAGTTGGCGAGCACCCCAGACGTCGTCCGTCTTCGCGTGGGTGAGCACCACGGCCGGCCCATCATCTCCTTGACGCATCCATCAGTGGACATGAGCGCGGTCGAGCGCGCTTCGGCCTCCCACGACCACATCGCGTTCGCCGCCGCGGAGCGAGTCGCACGAAGCCAGGGGGCAAGCCTTCGGGTCGATCGCGTGGGCTCACAAACCCAGATCGACGTTCTCCTCTTCCCGTCGGATTGACGTGGCCTTCTCAATCGAGTCGATTCTCGACCTCCTGAGCGCCGGAATCGACCGCGCGCACGCGAGGTCTCGCCTTGAAGAGGTCATGAGATCCCGTCAGCTGGACCCCCATTCGCTGTCGAGCAAGCAGGCCCTCGAACTCCTCGAGGCGCTGAGCGAAGATCCCGGACTCTTGGGAGTGGGTGCTCGCTTCGCCAAGGCCCGTGTCATCCTCACAAAAGGGGCCGCGTGATCTCAGGGCATCACGACAGGTCGTCGAGCTCGGCGCTCACGCCTTCGTAGAGCGAGTCGACCCGGTCGGCGAACCGGTCCGCGATTAGCCGTCGCTTGATCTTCCCGGTCGGCGTCAGCACGTCGCCGAAGCCGGTCGCCAGCACCTCGAAGCGCTTCACCGACTCGTAGCTCGCGAGGGTCGCGTTGACCTTCTCGACCTCGTGGTCGAGCAGCGCGCGCACCGCGGGGTGACGGATCCGAGCGGCGTGATCGCCCTCGATGCCCTCTGCCCGTGCCCATCCCGCGACGGCTTCGACGTCGAGCTCGATCAGCGCGACGGCGAACTTCCGCCGGTCCCCGAGCACCACGGCGCGCGCGATGAAGGGGCTGCGCATCAGCCGCATCTCGACGCGCTGGGGCGCGATGTTCTTGCCCCCAGCGGTGATGATGAGGTCCTTCTTGCGATCGGTGATCGTGAGGTAGCCGTCCGCGTCGAGGGTGCCGACGTCCCCGGTGTGCAGCCATCCGTCCGACAGGATGCGGCCGGTCGCCTCCGCGTCACCGAAGTAACCGCGCGTGATGCTCGGGCCGCGCAGCAGAACCTCTCCATCGTCCGCCAGGCGCAGCTCTAGCCCCGGGATGGGGCGGCCGACGGTGCCGAAGCGAAAGTCAGTCGGGGTGTTGACCGTGCTCGCGCCGGTGGACTCGGAGAGCCCATAGCCCTCGAGGATCAGAAGATCCATCGCGTGAAAGAACTCGGCCGTCTCCCGGGCCAGCGGCGCCGCGCCACTGAGCATGAAGCGGATCCGGCCACCGAGGCGATGCTGGACGCGGCTGTACACCAGGCGCGCCGCGCTTCGATGCTGGACCGAGAGGACACGCCCCGGACGCTCGCCGCGGCGACGCATGGCGGCGACGCGGTTTCCCACCTCGAGGGCCCACTCGAACACGCGCTCCTGCACGTCGCCGCCCTCACGCGAGCTCGCCTCGATGGCCTCCTGGATCTTCTCGAACACCCGCGGCACGCCGACCATGAAGGTGGGCCGGACCTCCTGGCAGTCGCTGGCGGCTTGCTCGATGCCCTCCGCGAAGCTCGTCACGAATCCGACGCGCAGCTGGAGCGCCATCGTGAGCTTGGCCATGATGTGGGCGAGCGGGAGGAACAGGAGTTGTTCGTCCTTGTGGTCGACCGGCATCGACTTGGACAGCCCGCGCGTCTCGGAGACGAAGTTGTCGTGGGTGAGTCGGACGCCCTTGGGCTCCCCGCTCGTGCCCGACGTGTAGTAGACGGCGGCGAGTGTGTCCGGCTGGACGGCGGCGGCCCGCTCGGCGAGCGCCTCTGGGTTCTCGGCGAGGCGCTCGGCGCCGCTGTGCAGGAGCGAGGCGAGCGTGTGCACCCCGCGGAGCGATCCGTGGCCGACATCCTCCACGCGCACGTCGAGGCGGCCCTGTTCGTTGGGCCGCTGCAGGCGGCTCACCTCCTCGAAGACGACCGCGTGCGCGAGGTCCGGCAGCGCTCCGGACTCGCTGTCGAGCACCATGCTCAGCTGGGTCGGGCCCTCCACGAAGATGACCCGCGCGCCGCTGTCTCGGAGGATCTCCCCGACCGTGTCGGGCCGCAGCGACGGATAGATCGGCACGGTGGCCCCGCCCGCCAGCAGGATGGCCATGTCCGCCTCGACCCACTCGCGACGGGTGTGGCTGAGGATGGCGATCCGGTCACCAGCCTGGACGCCGAGCTGAGCCAGCGCCGCCGACAGCGCACGGCTCGTCTGGCTCCACTCACGCCAGCTCACCGCACGCCAGAGCCCGCCCGAGCGGTAGCGCAGCGCAGGCCGACGTGCGCTCTCGCCGACTTGGTCGGCGAAGAGCGTCAGCAGGGTGTCACCGGCCGCGGCCGCGACGGAACCAACGGTGCGTGCGCTGGCCACAGAGGTGGCTCAGAATCCGGTCTCGATGCCCACCGTGATGTCGGTGTTGTACATGAACGTGGGGAACTGAAACATCAGGTCCACCTGGGCGATGATCCCAAAGTGCTTCAGGAACCGGTAGCCCACGATGGCGCCCACCGGCACACCGTTGAGACCGCTGATGATGTAGGGCGCGTTGTCGCCGTTGCCGGGCGGCTGGATCTGCAGCTGGCCGACGCTGAAGCCCGCGAACACGTGCGCGTGCACGCCCGTCTCGGCGGGCTCCGTCAGCTGAAGCTCGAGGCGTGCGCCGATGATGAAGAACGAGAGATCGCCGTGCCCGGAGCCGGGCTGGAAGCGCGCGAACGCCGCCACACCGAGGAACGGCAGGAAGTAGCCGCCCGCCGCCACCCGAATGCCGCCCGTCGGCACGACGCCGCCTTGCGCCACGCGCACGCAGTACTGGCCCGACTCGAGGCCGCACTCGCCGGTGCCGCCCGGGACGTACGCAGACTCATCACCGAAGGGAGGGCCACCGCACGCCGCGGCCAGCACCGGATCGAACGTGGGGCTGTTCGGATCTCGCTCCGCCGCGCCCACGCTCGGAGGGCACGTGTCCGCCTGCATGCCGGCCGTGGCGACGCCGAGCCCGAGCGTGCCGCCGACGTGAAGGAAGAAGCGCGGCATGCCGCCGTCTCCTGAGTCGCCGCTCGGATTGTCGAAGCCGCTCGCCGTGCAGAGGTCGTCGTCGCAGGACAGCCCGTCGCCGCAATCGGAGTCGCTCCGGCACGACGCGCCCATGCCGCCGCCACCGCTGCTCCCGCATCCGTCCATGCCAGGAGGGCACTCGCGGTCGCTGCACGTCTCCGGGGGCGCGCGCCCCGGGAGGGCCGGCGCCGGCTGGGTGCGCGTGCCGACGATCTGCACACTGACCGGGTCCGACTGCGAGCCGGCGAAGCCCATCGGCCCGCCCTCCTGGTCGAAGGCCACGATGTAGTAGTCGATGCTGGGCTGGAAGACGTCGGAGCACGGGATCTCGAAGCCGTAGCCTCCGGCCACCGACTGCATCTCGACGCGGCTGTACTCACGCATGCCGGCTGCCCGATAAAACAGATAGACGTGCGCCGGATCGTTCGGGACCTCGATGTAGACCGGCACCGCGGTCTGCGCGAGCTGCTCGGGGACCGGCATGTGCGGGAGGTTGCCGCTCGCGCCGCCCGTGGATCCGCCCGTCTGGCCGCCCGTTTGTCCGCCCGTTTGTCCGCCGGTCTGGCCTCCGGTCTGACCTCCGGTTTGCCCGCCCGTCTGGCCCCCGCTGCCCGCCCGGCGCTGCGCCAACGCGAACACGGTGGTGATCTCGGGCGTCGAGCTCAGCGGGTCGAGCTGGATGCTCGCGTCGGCTTGGATCGCCTGCGTGAAGTACGTCAGCCCGCGACCGTTGTCCGCGAAGCCGCCCACCGCGACCATGCCGAGGTTGAGGTAGGTCCGCGCGAGCGCGTTGCCCGTGACGTTGCTGCTCTGCGCGAGCTGCAATGCCTGCTCGAGGAGCCCCTGCGCCTGCTCGAGTTCGAGCATCATGAACGCTTCCATCGCCTGCCGGTTCAGGTCGAGGACCTGCGCCGTCGGGCTTTGGGCCTGCGCGGTGCGCGGCGCGCCAAGACCCGCTCCCAGAAGGAGGGCCAGGGCCAGACCTCCGAGGCGGAAGTGGCGAAGGGATTCGGCGAGGCATCGTCGTGCAGGTCTCGCTCGGCTCGAGGAGGCGATGCAGGGCATCGTCGACGAGAGACGGGTGGGACCTGCGCGGCGAGGGCCGGCGAAGCACTCGCGACTTCCGGCGAGGAGGTCTGGGAGTCCGCCGGCGCAGGGCGCGGCGAGGCGGGGGACGATTCGCTGCATGGACTTGCTCTTCCTGCCTCAAGTCGCGGTTGGGCTCAAGCCAGCCCGCGCGGGGCCCGCGGTGAGACTGCCTCACCCGACCCTCTGTTCACTCGCACCCGTTCATGGCGCTCATCTTCACTGGCGCTCATCGTCATGCGATCAGGGCACCGCTTGTTGCTGGCGCGCCGCTGCCGCCGCCGCGTCCGTGCGCTGGAACTCGACGCGACGGTTGTTGGCCCGGCCCGCTTCGGTGCGGTTCGAGTCGATGGGCTGCGCCTCGCCGTACCCACGCGCCGTCAACCGGCCTGCCGGGATGCCCTGCTCCGTGAGGTAGGTGCGCACGGCCTCGGCGCGCTCCCCCGAGAGGGGGAGGTTGTACGCGTCTCGGCCACGGCTGTCCGTGTGACCCTGGATCTCGATGCTGATGTCCGGGAAGTCCCGCATCACCTGCGCCACCGTGTTCAGGATCGGGAAGCTCCGCGGTCGGATGACAGCCCGGTTGAACTCGAAGTAGACGCGCTGGTGAATGACGATGCCGGTCGAGGTGACCTCGACGTCTTGGTAGACGCGCGGGCAGCCGCCCTCGTCCGCCGGGCCGGGCTCGTTCGGACAGTTGTCCGTCGCGTCCGGGATCGTGTCCGAGTCGTTGTCGAGGTCGGGGCAGCCATCGGTGTCCTGGAAACCGTCCAAGTCCTCGGGCTCGAGCGGGCAGCGGTCCTGCGCGTCCGGGATCGTGTCGAGGTCGTCGTCGAGGTCCGGGCAGCCGTCCTGGTCTTGGTAGCCGTCCGCGTCCTCCGGCTCGACCGGGCACGCATCGACCGTATCGGGGAGGCCATCGCCGTCCTGGTCCTGATCCTCGGGGCAACCGTCCTCGTCCTCGTAGGCGTCGAAGTCCTCGGGGTCGTCGGGGCACTGGTCTTCGGGATCGATGAGGCCGTCGCCGTCCCGATCACCGGGACGCGGCGGCGGGGCCTCGACCTGAACCTCACGCGGAGCGCAGCGCGCCGCCGGGCTCAGCTGAAACGCCGCACGTCCGTTGGGCTCAGCGAGATTGAAGTGCTCCTCAGCGCGGTCCAAGTCACCCTGCGCGAGCTCCACGGTGGCGAAATCGATGTTCGCCTGGGCCACCGCGAGCTCTCGCGGCGCACACCGGTAGGCGCCGTTGCGCTCGGCCTGCCCGACGATGTCGCGCAGCCCGTCGATCCGCCCCTGCAAGAGGGAAGCGCGGTTGCAGCCCGCGAGCATCACGAGCGTGGCCAAAGCCAGGCAGGCGCGCGCCAGCGCGGTCGAGAGGGCGGAGCGAGACATCAGCGGCCGCTCTCCCGCATGCGCCGACGGGCCATGTCGCGGGCCTTCGTGCCGAACTCGTTCGCCGTCTCGGCGAAGCGAATCGCGTCCTGGTAGTTGGCCTCGGCCGCCTCTTCATTGGCTTTGTCGAGATAGGAGCGCGAGTAGTAGTACTCGTAGGGCGCGTGCTCGGCAGCGTCCGCCTGCTGGGCCTGCTCGACGGCCTGCCCGGCGGGGATCGCGTTGAACGTGTAGAGCGAAGGCCCGCAGGCGACCAGGCCCACCGACGCGACAACCACGAGGGAAACGAGCGCCACGAGGCGTCCGCGACGCGTCCCCGGATGGCGTCCCTCGGGGCCGCTGGATTGGCCTGTCGCTTGGAGCCCCGTGTTTTGTAGCGCCGTGCTCCCCACGTCCGAGCCCTTTCCACGCGCTGCCGCCGTGCAGCTGGACTGCGCAGCGGCAAAGATATCCCCCCGGTATCCGGAGGGAATTGCCGCCGACGCTATCAAGGTGGCCTCATCCGGTCAACACCGGGCCCCATCCGGTCCACACCAGGCTGGGTGGGCTGGCTAGCGCGAGCGCCCGGCCATCCAGAGACGAACCAGGAGGAACACGAGCCCGAGGAGCAGAATGCCCGCCATGACCATGCCACCCGTCATCAGCGGGCCCGACGCATACGGGTTGAGGCCGTAGTCCATGTGGAACTGGTGATAGCGGCCGACGACCGCCAGCCGGTCCGTGTACAGACCGCTGATCACACCCGCGGCGATCACCACGAGCCCGAGCAGGACGCCCACGATGGCCTCTCGCTGGTTTCGCACCAGCACGCCACCAAGCAAGAAGCCGAGCGCGCCCAAGCCGGCTTGGGCGACGAAGCCCACCAGGGCGATGGCCGAGGGAACCTTGCTCACATCCACGAAGTAGAAGAGCGACCAGTCCCCGTGGAACACGTAGAAGTAGACCGACGCGGGCACCACGACCAAGGACGCGTAGCCAAAGAACGCCGCGAAAGACCCCGTCATCAAGAGCGGACGCGGGCTCTTCCGGAGCTCGTGCCGACCCGCAAGGGTGGCCGCGAACCCGGCGGCGAGAGAAAACAAAACCAGCGGAGGGAGAGGCACCGGAGGCCGAATGTACGCGGTGACCGCCGTGGGGGCCAGAGCGCAGAGTTCAGACGACGGTCAGAGACCGAAGCTGATGGGGTCCTCATCCGAGGCGGCGAACATCGACGCCCTCGTGAGCACGTCGATGTTCACCGCGATGTCGAGCTCACGGCCCGAGATCGAGCCATGGCAGCCGCCGCACATCCCGTTGAACAGCTCACGCCGGAAGGACTGGTTGGCCCGCTCTCCCGGGTAGAACTGCATCTGCTCGCGCTGGATCATCTCCCCGGTGAAGGGGGCGCCCTCTTCAAACATCAGCGGCTCGCCCTCCATGCCCGTGACGCGCAGGATGACCGGCAGCCCGCCTGGGTAGCGGAACGCGGCCGATCCGTCGGCGTTCAGGTCGACGTGGCCGAGCAGTTCGCGGCGCACGTACATCGTACCGAACGCGTCGTCTTGCGTGTCCCCGGAGACATCGCCGAACGAGGTGGCTGAGGTCGGCGGAGGATACGTGCCGAAGACATCGAAGCCGCCCACGTCATGGCGCAGCTGACGCCCCACCCGCGTGTTCTCGAACAGGAGGCTCGCGAGCACGGGGAAGTCCACGACGCGCACCTGCGCGTCGGTCTCGCCCGCGATGACCTCCGTGTGGCCGTTGGCCTCATCGATCCGGGACTCGAACACCTCCCGGCCGGCCCGAGAGTAGACGGCGGCCGCCGTGACGATCGCGCGCCCGCCGCTCGGCACCAGCTCGCGAACCGCCCGGGAGTCCGGGTCGAGCTCACACAGCGCGTAGGCGAAGTTGCCGGCCGTGACGTCGGTCGCAGCGCGGTCGCAGGACACCAGCAGCCGCCCAGACGGCAGCGGGTACGGCGAGCGGTACACGCCCGCCGGGCTGACGAACCGCTGCGACGAGATGTAGAAGCGGTCGTCCGCGGCGCGGTCATCCTGGTCGGGACCGATGGAGCGGTTGATCAACGCGATCTGACCGCCGCCGTCCGCCGCGTCGAGGGGCGCCGCCACAAACACGAGGTTCTGGTCGAGCATCGAGCGGATCTCGGTCGCGCTCTGGTACCCGACCGAGTCGCGCTGCGCGAACAGGGGATGGTAGTCGCCTCCGTCCACGTTCTGGCGCCGTCCGGCCAGCTGGTGGAAGTCCGGTTCGCGCTTTTCGGTGGTGAAGATGGCGCGACCGTCGGTCATGAAGGAGGGCATCATCTCCTGATTGAGGAGATACGTGAGCTGCCGAACCCCGTCGCTGTCGAGCACGTAGATGTTGGCGTTGGGCTGCATGGCCGCCGGGGTACGCGTGGGCCCGGTGACCCCGAGGATGGCCTCGTCCGAGTAGCCGCGGGTCGAGGCGAACACGAGCGTGTTGTCGGGCGCGAACGCCGGGTCGAAGTCGTGGGTGAGCACGCCGTTCTGCTCGTCCATCGAGGGCGCGACCCCGGGGATCGGCTCGCAGCCCGAACCGTCCGGGTTCATCCAGTAGAGGCGCAGCGGCTCGCTCGCGCTGGAGCGCGCGCCGAACGCCACGCGAGACGCGTCCCAGGCCACGGCGACGCCGCGGATCTGGGCGGTGCCCGCGTCGAGTCCGCATCCGCCGAGCACGCTGGAGCCGGGGTCCACGGTGATCGCGCCATCGGCCGCCAAGGTCGACGTCGCGCGCAACAGATCCATCCCACCGCGGTAGGTGTCGAAGTCACGCGGCTCACCGACACCGGTGGGGGCGCTGACGTAGAACACCGCATCGACGCCGCTGGCGATCTCGCCGGACGCGATGGCCTCCTCCCGCTCGATGTCGTACCAGCGCGCCATGATGCAGTAGGCGGGCACGTCGTTGAGGTCGCCGGTGTCCGCGTCGAACGCGTCGCAATCGTCCGGAGTCGCGCCGTTCGGGCTTCCGTCGGCCGCCGCACCAAAGTCCTCGAAGAGCGAGCCACCTCGGTGGAACAGCCCCGGCATGCCGCTGACCTGCTCCGGCGGGTAGAGGTTCTTGGCGATCAAGCGGCTCTCGTTCGGGTCCGACGCGTCGAGCGCGAGCAGCAGCCGCGCGGACTCGTAGTTGCGGTACGTCGCGACACGCGAGAAGTGTCCGCCCGAGCCACCGCTGAGGCGGAGGTCGTGGAACATGGACGGGCTGTGGCAGTTCAGGAACATGCAGCCCTTGCGGACGAGCACCGGCTGCACACGATCGGCGAAGTACTGCAGGCCCGCCGAGATGCCCTCGGTGGGAGGCGCGACGCCTTCGGGATGGGCGTCGACGAAGTCGGTGGTCCACTGGAAAAGGGTCTGGTAGCCCGGGTCGTCGGCCGAGCCGAAGACGTTGCCCCCTTCGTGGAACACGCCGCCGCGGAACGTGGACAGCGGCCGCCGAAGGAAGCCGCTCGTCGAGGCAGGCGCGGTCATGTGCTGGATGGACACCCAGAAGTTCCAGTGACGCTCCGCATCCGTCTCACCGCAGGTGAGGAAGAGGTCGGCGATGGTCGAGCCGTGGCAGCTGGACCCGGCGCACGTCTCCTGGAGGACGGGCGCGACCTCGTCGTTGAAGCGCTGGTAGAACGCACCGTACTGCGCGGAGAAGTTCGCCGACGGGTCGTAGAGCGGGTGCCGTCCCGAGTCGGGGTGGTCCGCCAGGCTCTCGCAGCCGGCCGAGTTGCTCACCAGCGTCTCGTCCTGGATCCCCGAGCGCGTGTGGCCCGCGTTGATCCACTGCTGGAGCTGCGCGTACGCGCTCGAGCCCAGGTCGACCGTGCTGCCTGCGTTGTGGCGGATGTCCGTCGTGATGGTGACGTAGCGGTTGTCGGCGTCCGGGTTCCAGGTCTCCACCTGGATGTCGCGGTTGTCGCCCGCCTTGAGCAGCAGCAGTCCCACCGGGTACGGCCCGTACGGCGAAAGGACATCACGCCGCCGCATGAGGGCGTCGTAGCTGGAGATGTCGAGGTTGCCGAGCGCGGTGCCTTCCGACTGAGGCAAGTGGCAGCCGCTGCCCGCGGGCCCGCGTGAGCAACTGTTCACCAGCGCCGGTCCGATGCGCTCTTCGTAGTAGCTGAAGGCGGGATCGTCGGACGGCTGGCAGCTCGCCAACAGGGAGGGGACCGCGGCCATCATCGCCAGCGGTGTCACCACCGCGGCCAACGCCTTGAGCGGTCCTGCCCGGAGGAATCGTCTCGTCGCTTTCACACCCATCGGTCCATCCACCTCACCACGCACGATACCACGAGGATTCTAGGCTCGAAGGGCTGTCTCGCCCATCGCGGAACACCCCTACACAAACGCGCAAAACGCCCGAGGTGACCCCCGGGCGTTTTGGCTGATTAGGACGCCGCCGGACCGCTCATCCACAGGTGGATGGCTGAGCTGTCGGCGACGTGCACGCTACATCCGAAGCGCGATGTCGATCGCGTCTCGAACGAGCGAGTTCTCTTCCGTCTCGCGCGCCGTGGTCAGCGCGGAGCGCGCGTCCCCACTGCCGATCCGGCCGAGCGCGTAGGCCGCAGCCTGGCGCACCATCGGGTCGGTCTCTCCGGTGAGCATCGCCGTGAGCGCCGGCGCGGCCTCTGCGACGTTCAGCTCGGCGATCGCCAGGGCCGCGCGGCGGCGGACCTGAGGCGAGTCGTCCGCGAGGCGGCCGAGGAGGGCGTCGTGGTCCCGGAAGAAGTTGACGTAGAGCACCTGCCCGACAGCCGCGTCGCGGACCTCCGCGCTGGAGTCTTCGAACGCCGCCACGATGGCCGCGTTGCCGGCCGGCGAGTTGATGCGCCCGAGGCCGCGGACCGCCGCGAGGCGGACCATGGACTCGCTGTCCGTGAGCGCCGTCTGGAGGTGGGCCACGCCGTGCGGGTCCATGAACTCCCCGATGGCCTCCGCTGCCCGCGCCCGGCGAACCGGGTTGGCGTCTTCGGCGAGCACCGCGCGGATGTCACGCATGACCGCGCCGAAGCCGAACGGACGGCGTCGAAGCCACCACGCCGACATCTCGCGGACGAGCGCGTCGTCACTCTCCAGCAGCTGCCGCTCGAGCAGCGGCACACACGCGTGGCATTCCACGCGCTCGCCGTACTCCAGCAGCGTCGCCAGACGCTCGGGGGACGCGCTCTCGATGGCCTGCATCAGGCGCTCCCGGCTGGGAGCGTCGGTGCCTGGGCTGATCTCACCCTCGGGCGAGTAGACCGTGGCGGAGTCGTTGTTGTCCTGCGCGGAGGCCGTTCCGGTGAACGACACCATGAAGCCTCCGAAGAGGGCCGCAGCGACAAGAAGGATGCGGTTGTTCATCAGGTGCTCCATCTCAGTAGTCCTCCCGGGCGCTCGCCCAGTCGTATCCACCCTCGACGTTCCATCGCGAGTAGTACTGCCCACCGAGGTCGGCGGACTGGATGAGGCGAAGGCGGTCCTCACGGCTGACCGTGACGCCCTCATCCTCCGGGTGAAGCGGTCGGTCCGCCCATGCCAGCTCGGACGAGTCGATCTCGCTGACCATGTTCATGACCTCGACCAGGCGGCTGCTGCGCGCCGAGCCGGGCTCGACCCACATCGGAGGCACGTCGCCGACGGCCATCGAGTCGCCCATCATCGCCGACGGGTAGAGCAGCGTGATGTACGACGCGGGGTAGGTGACGACCTCGTCCTCGTACAGCACCTCGAGCGGACGGTCGCTGAGGTCGAGGTACGGAATCTGGTACTCGAGCTCCTCGCCCTCCATCGTGGTCACGTTGACGGTGTAGAAGCGGCCCGCGTACGGGTCGTTGCTGCCGCCGTCGTGGCACTGCACGCAGTTGCGGTCGAGCACCGCCTGGACGTTCTCGACGCTGGCCGCGCCGTACCAAGGAAGCTCGGTGCGGTCGGGGATGGCGACGAAGGTGTCCATGTCGGGGCCGAGCTGCTGCGCGATGGTCGTGGGACCGTTCCGCGGCTCCGTGGTGTCGGAGCGCGAGGCGTGGCAGCCGCCGCAGGTGCGGGTCTCGCCGGGCATCGCCTGAATCCAGAGCATCTGGTTGCGGATGGCGAGGCCGAAGCGGTCGACCGGCTGGAGGTGGTACGGAAGGTACGCGGGGACCGCGGCCTGCCAGGACCCGTCCTCGTGGACCGGCGTCTCACCGAGGATGGCGGCACCCTCGTGCATGGTCAGACCGAACTGGCCGACCGAGCCGATCTCAGAGGAGAAGCCCTCGATGATGCGCATGCGGACCGCGTCGCCGAGCGCCTCACCCAGCGGGGTGGCCTCCGCGAACTGCGCGCCGCGCACGTTCTCGTTGAGCGAGGTGGACGTGACGTCGATGGAGCCGATGAAGGCCGGCTCGTTCGGGTCCGGGTTCGCGTCGATGGTCGGCGTGATGACCGGTGGCTCGTCGCGGGGGCGGATGGGCATCGCGTAGACGTCCCACATGTCGGGGTCATCATAGACGAGCGTGCGCTCGTTGGTGTCCGGGTTCCAGAGGTAGATACCGAAGTTCGGCGCGGTGCCCGCGAGCTCGTTGCGCTCGTTGACGTCGCCGTTGGCCCAAGAGACGAGGTAGTTGCCGTCGCCCAGCGGACGCGGGGTGCGGTAGCGGCCGACGCCGCTCGCCGGGGACTCTTCGCCGGTGGGCACGTTCGGGGTCAGGTTCTCGAAGCGCGCCTGCTGCACGTCGATGTAGAGGTCCGGGTTCTCGGAGGTGCGCGACCGGGCGTCGACCTCCATGACCGCGCCCGCCTGGATGGTGCCGCGGCGGCTGGTGCCGATGGCGATGAAGCGGCCCGGCTCGATCTCCTGCGCCTGAACGATGGAGTTGAAGCCCTTGTTGAACTGGCCGGCGATGGCCGACATGTTCGTGCAGTCGGGGTTCATCGCGAACAGCTTCACGTCGTTGACGGGGCCGAGGTGCTCCCAGCGGCTGAAGCCGATGCGGCCGTCCGACATCGCGAACGGGGTCGCCGTGTGCGAGAGGTTCTGCGAGCAGAGGCGGCGGTCGGCGTCGCCGTTGGCGATGCTGATGGTCGCGATCTGCGTCACCACGCGGGAGTGGTTGTACTCGTCGGCGCGCGTGCCCATGACCGTGTACGGCTGGTTCGTCACGAACGCGATGCGGTCACCCGCGAGGAAGAGCGGACGCACGTCGTGGTAGTCGCCCATGGTCAGCTGCCGGACGTCGCCGGTGCCGTCCACGTTGGCGAGGTACACGTGGTACCGGTCATCGCCCGCGTGACGCATCGAGAAGACGACCTGGTTGCCGTCGAAGGAGAGGTCGACGCCGTTCACGTCCACACCCTCGAAGTCCGCCGTCAGGTCGGTGAGCGTGCCGTCCGGCGTGGGCGGGCTGAGGACCATGAGGCCACCGCCCGGCGTGTACCGGAGGTAGTCGATGGTCTGGTTGTTTCCGCCGGTGACGTTGTGGCTGCCGTCTTCGCGCTCGAAAGCACGAGTGACGAACAACACCGCCTCGACGTTTGGAACGACACTCTCGCCGACCCCACCGTCGCTACAACCGGCCAATGGCGCGGTCATCGCGAGGAGGACCGCGAGCATCGTCGCTGTCTTCTTCCCCAACCCTAGATTCATTCTCAAAGCCTCCACCTGGTTACTCCGCATTCACACCCCGCAAGACTTGGGCCAGGCGACGTTGGGGCCTTCACCGCGGATCACGACCGAGACCCGGGGGTCGACGCCCCCCGAGGGCGGAACGCGTTGGGGGTCCAGGCCCCCACAACCGCTTGGGGCCCCCATTCCTCCTCTGGCGGCGCTATACTCGCGGGCAACGATGTTGAAGCGAGGCCTCGCGCGAGCTGTTCCGTTGCTCGCAACCGTGTCGGTCCTCTCGGTCGCCGCCACCGCGCGCGCCGATTGGCTGTCGGACCTGTCGGCTCCCGTCGAGGAGGCGCTGACGAGCGGGTCCTGGCTGGTGGCGCTGGGGTTCATCTACGTGGCCGGCTTGGTCACCTCGCTCACGCCATGCGTGTATCCGATGATCGCGATCACGGTCAGCGTGTTCGGCGCTTCGGAGGCAAAAACCAAGCTCCACGCGGCCGGGCTCTCCACGATGTACGTGCTCGGCATCGGCGCCCTGTTCGCCCCGCTCGGCCTGGTCGTGGCGCTGATGGAGCTGGACACCTCGGCGCTCTACGGCAGCGCGTGGTTCTGGGGCGGCATGGCCGCGCTGCTCATCGGACTCTCGCTCGGTATGTTCGGGGTCTTCGAGCTCCGCCTGCCGTACTCGATTCAGAACCGCCTCGCCCAGATGGGGGGCCTGGGCCCCAAGGGGGCATTCGCCCTCGGATTGGCAGGCGGATTGATCGCGACGCCGTGCACCGGGCCGGTGCTGACCGGTCTGCTGGCGTGGATCTCCACGTCGGGGAACCCCGCGTTTGGCGCGCTGGCGCTGTTCACCTTCGCGATGGGGCTCGGCACGCTCACCTGGGTCGTCGGCACCTTCGCGGTGTCGCTGCCCAAGTCGGGCATGTGGATGGAGCACGTGAAGTCGGTGCTCGGCAGCGCGCTGGTCATCACCGGGCTGTTCTTCCTGTTCAACAACGCGCTCCCCGCGGTGGGTGACATCGTGGAGCGGACCCCGCTGATGTTGGGCATCGCCATCGGCGGCGTCGTGCTGGGCATCGCCATGGGGGCCATCCACCTCTCGTTCCACGGGACGAGCAAGGTCGTGATGGCGCGCAAGGTCACGGGCCTGCTCCTGACAGCCCTGGGCGGGGTGGCGGTCGTACTCTGGATCAACGCGCCGCCGCTCGGCGCCACCATCGACTGGATGGACGACTACGAGGCCGCGCGCGCGCTCGCCGAGGCGGAGAACCGGCCGCTGCTCGTGGACTTCGGGGCGTCGTGGTGCGGCGCCTGCGAGGAGATGGAGCGGCACACGTTCAGCGACCCGAGGGTGGTGCGTGAGGGCGGTCGCTTCGTGCCTGTCCGCGTGGACCTGAGCCCGGGAGAAGACGTCGCCGCCGGCCAGCGGCTGCTCGCCCAGTACAACCAGCGAGGCCTGCCGCTCGTGGTGCTGCACGACGCGGAGGGCGAAGAGGCGGCGCGCATCACGGCGTTCGTCGAAGCGGAACAGATGCTGCAGACCATGCGGGACGTTCGCTGACCGGCACACGACGACACAGACTGGCCCCGGTCCGCGCGAGGACTCCCATGCGCCACAGCCTTCTCCCTTTGCTCCTCCTGGCCCTCTCGGCCGCGTTCGGATGTGACCCAATGCCCCCCGATCCGGACGGGGGCATGGTGGACGCGAATGTCGAGCCGCGGCTGACGCTCGGCGCTGGCGAAGGCCGCTTCGCCGAGTTCGCGGACAACGACACGCTCCCGCTCGTCAGCGGCTGCCAAGGCTCGCAGCACGTCTGGGTCGCCCTTCGTGCGGAGGGGATCGAGCGGACCGGGACGATCATCGAGCTCGAGCTCCTGCGCGCCGGGGACATGACCTCGGTCAGCCAGACCTTTCGCGTGCGCATCAGCTTTCGGGACGTGGGCGCCAGCTACGTCGAGCTCACCGGCCTGACGCTGATCGTCGAAGACCCGGACGAGGCGCTCGGCGAAGCGCTCATCATGCGGGCGACGATCACGGACCGAAACGACGTCGAGCTGACGGACGAGCGGCCGATTCGGATCGAGTTCGATCCCGATGGTGGCTGCGGCTGACGCGCTTTCAGGGTATGCCGCGAGGGCATGGCGCTGCCTTGGTACAGACCTGAGCCGATCGTGATCCCCCTCTTCGAGGGGAGCGGGTTTCTCGAGCAGATCGTGCTGCACCCGTTCGGGATGCTGGTCGCGATGGGCGCGCTCGGCGGTGTGAAGGTCGCGACGTGGCGCGCCGAGAAGATCGGCCTCCACCCCCGCGCGGTCGGCGAGCTGGCCGGATACCAGCTCGTGGTCGCCTTCACGCTGGCGCACATCTTCGACGCCGTCTTCTACCACTGGGACGTGGTCGTTCAGGACCCGCTGTTTGTGCTGCAGCTCTGGAACGGGCTGTCGTCGTTTGGCGGCTTCCTCGGGGCGGCGCTGGGGAGCGTGCTCTGGGTCCGGCATCGCAAGGCGTCGTTCCGGGTGTTTGCGGACCCCATTGCGTTCTCGTTCCCGTTCGGGTGGTTCTTTGGGCGGCTCGGCTGCTTCTCGGTTCACGACCACCCCGGCAGCGTCACCGACTTCCCGCTCGCCGTCGCGGACTACCAGGTTCACGGCGGCGTGCCTCCGTGGCAGACGCGCCACGACCTCGGCCTGTACGAGGTCTTCTGGTGCATGGCCATGATGGCGCTCTTCCTCTGGCTGAGCCGGAGCAAGCGCCCGCACGGCTTCTATCTGGCGATCCTGCCGCTCCTCTACGCCCCCGTGCGCTTCGGGCTGGACTTCCTGCGGGCGACCGACATCGCGAGCGCGGACACGCGGTACGCGGGGCTGACGCCGGGCCACTACGGTGCGCTCGGGCTGTTCCTGGCCGGGCTCGCCATGGCCTATCACGTGAAGACGGCGGGCGAGGCGCGCATCCCGGCGGCGATGCGGCTCCCGAAGCCCGACGGCGAAGAGCCAGCGGACGCAGGATCCGGCAAGCCACCCACCACGTTCTGAGGCGAAGTGAGCCGGTTCCTGCCGGCGACGCGTCAGTACGGGGGTGGAAACCGCGACGCCACGCCGTACAGTGATGAGTATGCGGTCCGGGCGCTCGCTCCTGCTCGGCTCGGCCGTCTCGGTGGCCGCGCATCTGCTGTTTGCCGTCGTCCTGTTTCAGCTGCCAAGCGCGGACCAGGTCCTGAGGGCGGCCGCGCGCGCGTACGAAGTGCCGCTCGAGTCGGTGGGGCATCCCCTCGGACAGGCCGGAGCCCCCGCTCGTGGAGACGCGCCTTCGGACCGCGAGCGTGTCGAGGCGGGAGGGGCCGAGTCGGCGCAGAACATCGACGCGCGCCACCGGGGTGAGGGTGGGGATTCCCAGGGCGCGCAGGACGCCATCCTGATGGTCGACACGTCGTCGGGCATCGTGCTGTTCGACTCCCCGCTCAACAATTTGGCCGCCCGGCAGGCGCAGCGCATCCGAACGGCGCGGAGCCGAGCCACGCAGGAAGACCGTCGCGCGACCCCCAACCCCGACGACCAGGCCTTCCTCGCCTCTGGACGAGGCATCCACCAAGAGAGGCGCCCTGTCAGCGCGAGCGACGCGACGCAGGGAGCGCGCCAGGCCCCGGTCGCCAGCGTGGAAGGCGCCCTCCCCTCGCTTCAGGCGGCCGGCGCGGTCGGTGCACGCCCTCAGCCCGACGGGACGATGCCCGTTCAGCCGCAGCGGTCCGAAGCCAGCCAGTCCAGCGCGGGCACCCGGGCCCCGAGCCCAGGCACGGGGATCCTCGCAGGCCAGGGAGCGCGCCACGGACGGGCCGCGAACGTCGCGCACGGCCGGCCCCCGGTCGACCTCGGTCCCGCCGCGACGCCGGCGGAGAGCCGTGAGATTCGCATCCGCGACAACCGGGACGCCGAGTTGCTCGCCGCTTCGCTTACCGCGTCATGGGTCCAGTCGAGCACACGCAGCGCACCGCGTTCCGGCGAAGGGCGCGGAGGCGTCGGGGGCGGCGGCACCCCGGGGGTCGGCGGCGGTCGTCAGGAGGGCGGCCGCGCAAGCACCCACGGACCAGGAGACGGACGCTTCGCTGCGCTGGACACGAGCGACGCACGGTACCGACGATGGTTCCTCCAGAACCGGCGGCGTGTGTTCGAGGCACTGCGCTTCCCGAGGGCGCGCGCCCTCGCCATGGACCAGGGCACCGCCATCTTCACCGTCGTCGTACGACGCGACGGGACTTTGGCCAGCTCGCCTCGCTTGGTTCGGTCGAGCGGGTTCGACGACCTGGACGCGGCGGCGCGGCAGGCGGTCGATCAGGCGACCCCGTTCACCCCGTTGCCAGCCGACCTGGCCCCGCACCTGTCACGCATCTCCATCCGCCTGCCCATCGAGCTCTCCAACCCGATGATGTGACGGAGCCTGGCGACGGCGGAGCGCTGGGGCTACACCGACGTCATGGACCGGGACCGGCTGAACGACTGGCTCCGCGCGACGCCGCGCGCCTGGCGATGGCGCTACGACGAAGACTACGACCGCTACGAAGCGGTGGAGGTCAAGGACGGCGCGCTTCACTTCTTCGCGCACTCGCACGTGCCTGGCGAAGACGGGATCTACCGTGAGGCGACCCAGAGCTTCGACGCGTTCCTGCGCGACGGTCCGCTCTGGCGCATGCCCGAGCCGGAGCATCGGGCGCTCTGGAAACACGTGGCCGGCCTGGTGCGCGCCGGCGGCTGAGTTCTCGCGCGTGCGGCCGCGCTGCGCGCGACATGATTGCACGAGCGAGAACTCACCATTTGCGGGTGTCGCTGCGCGCCACGGACGAGGGGCAAGCCCCTCGAGCTCCCCGTCTCCGATTGTTTCGACCGTCTTTGAGTCGCGCCCGGGCCCTCGCTTCAGCCGGGCACGCAGACGAGGCGGTTGCCATCACCGAGCGTGCTTCGGATGGCGCACTCGTAGCCCTCGGCCTCCCGACAGGAGCCCGTGGAACACGACAGCGCGCAGACGTTGATGCCGCCTTCGTTGATGCAACGTGTCCCGGCCTCGCAGTCCGCGCCGCTCGTGCAGCCCTGGCGCGCACAGTACCCGCCCGGCCAGGAGACGCAGGCGCGCTGCCCGCCGCAGCTGGCGAAGGTCCCACAGCTCGCGCCGTTGGCTCCGGACCCCGTGCGGCCGCAGTAGCGACCGTCCGCGAGCCACTTGCAGGCCTCGGTGCTGCGGCAGTTGGAGTTGGTGGTGCACTCGAAGGAGCACTGCGAGGCGGCGGGGATGGGCCCGGTCATCACGCAGGCGTGATTGGAAGGGCAGGTCGGGCCGGTGCAGGTGTTGCTCACGCACTCGCTGCCATCGCAGACCGTGCCGCCGGGGCAGCTCGCCGTACTGCTGCACCCGCTGGCTGCAGCCACCGAAATGAGCGTCGTGTAGGCGTTGTTCACCCCGCTGGCGCCGAAGATGCGCAGCGTGTAGGTGCCGCTCGTGCCGACCTCCTCGGTGATCGACTCGTCGTCGTTGACGGTCCGGCCCGAACCGATCTGCGTCCCGGTCGGGCTGTGGAGCGTGGCGTCGATGTCGCCGCTGGCGTGCGTGAACTCAACCTCGACCGAGATGGTGCTGGGTCCCGTGATCGGGATCTCGATCCAATCGCTGTCGCCCGAGCAGATCTGTCCGTCGAAGAGCGCGTCCGAGCCGCCCGAGCCGTCGGACTCGAAGGTGACGCTCCGCGCCGTCTCGCGGGTGTCGTCGTCCTCGCCCGCGTCGTCCGTGCAGCAGCCGCCCGGATCGGGGCGCACGTCTGCGGTGAATCGGTAGCTGTTCTGCTCGGACTCATACCCAAACACGCGCGCCACGAGGTTGGTGGCCGCGCCCGCGTTGCAGTAGCTGACCGTCTCCGTGTCCCGGACCGAGGCGCTGGTCCCCAAGATGGTCGTCCCGTCCGAGGCCCGGAGCTCGAGATCGAGGTCGCCCTCGACGTGCACGAAGTTGTCCACCGTCACGTCGACCGCGTTGCCCATCGGCACCGCGATGCGGAAGAAGTCGGCGTCGTCCGCACAGATCTGACCGTCGCTGACGACCGCGGAGTAGGTGTTCGCGGCGGAGGCAGTGTCGTCTTCCTCGCGCCCGTCGTCGGTGCACGCCCCGCCGCCAATGTCGGTGCACACGTCCCGGGTCGGGCCGCAGCCTGCCCGGGTCGCGCCGTCCGTGGTCACCGTGGCGCCGCACGTGCCCGCGGTGCAAGGGTCGTCGGAGCAGCCGGGCACGCAGCGCCCGCCGCTGGCCGTCGCCGCGCAGATGCCCGACTCGCACTCGGTGGACTCGCTGCAGAACCCGCAGGTCGCGAGGCTGCCGTCCGGAGGCATGCCGCCCTCGGCGAAGAACGAGACCAGCGCGCTGTCCACCCGATGGTCGCAGATGGATCCGGTCGGGTCGTCGTTGTCGGTCGCGCTCACCAAGTACCAGAGCCTCCGGGACTCGCCCTCGGCGAGGCCTTGGTCGGGGATGCGCGCGACGTAGGTGGTGGCGTCGGCCGGCTCGAACGTGATCTGCTCGAACTGGGTCACGTCGGGCTTGTCGAGGTCGGCCGGCTCGGTAGCGGTGAAGTAGAGCAGCGGCGCATCGCGCAGCCCCATGTCGTCGGTCACCTGGACCTCGACGTTGAAGGTCGTGCCGCTGACGACTCGCTCGCCTTCGACCGGACCATCGAGCGCGATCACGGGGTCTTCGCCGGGGCAGCCCTCCTTGGGCGGCGTGCGCAGCACCACGATGTAGTCGTGCTCGACCCGCGGCTGCTCTCCGTCGTCGGCGTAGAGCTGAATCGTCCAGCGCTCGGCCGTGCCGGCCTGGTCGGCCGTCGGGCACCAATCGAACTGGGCACGCTTCGGCCCCACGTTGATGAGCGCGGCTCCGTCCGGCAGCTCGCTGCGCTCGCCGATTTCGACATCGAGGGAGTCGTCGTCGCGCACTTCGATGTCGAAGTTCACGCACGGGCTACGCTCGAGGTCGTAGGTGCCACCCGCGCCCGGCTGAAAAAACACCGGCGCGGCGTCCTCGCTCGCCATCACCTCGAACAGCGCGGTCGCGCGGTCGTACTCGGTGCCGCCGCCGTCGGTCAGGACAAATGTGATGTCGTGGGTTCCGGTCTGGCTCGCCAGGGGCGCCCACTCGAAGATCGCCTGGCCGGGCGAAGTGACCGTCATGGTCACGTCCCCAAAGGCCGGCAGCCCTGGGTCCTCGACAACCACCGTCACCGCGCGCCCGTCCGGGTTGTCGATGCCGATGGTCAGCTGAAAGACACTGTCCACCCGCAACTGTTGCTGGCCGATGTCCAAGAGCATGGGGCCATCGCCCCCGTCGCACGCGAGCAGCACGAGCAGGAGAGAGGTGATCAAAGCAGAAGCACGGGTCATCGCCACGGAGGATACTCCCCCTCTCGGGGCCGCGCGACGTGAGCCGCTGCGCAAGCTCTCATCTCGGCGTAGAATCAGCGTCGTGACGAAGCTTTCTTGGTTTTCCTGCATCGGCGCGCTCGCGCTGTTGGTGGTCGTCGGCTGTGATACCCCCGTCGTCCCCGACGCCGGCTTGGAGCCGCCGCGCATCCTCACCGTCGAGGCCCCCGACCCGGCCGTGGAAGGTTCGGTGCTGCTCGCGCGCGGGTTGGGGTTCCGCCAGCTGGGTGAGTCACCACGCATGGCGGTGCGCCGCGGCGGCGAGCTGCTTGGCAACCTGAGCAACGTGCCGGACGACGAAGACGGCCAGTACCTGTTCGAGCTCGACGCGGTCACGATCGGGCAGCTCGGCCCGGGTCGCCACGACGTCGAGGTCCAAATCGAAGGAGACGGTGCCACGTCGTCCTCGTTCCCGTTCGAGCTACGCGTGGTCTCGAACATCCCGGTGGAGCTGCTCGACGCGCCGCGGGGCGAAGTGTTCAACAACGAGGTGGCGACGGTCATCGGCAACGGCATCCTCGGAATGAGCGAAGGCACGCTCGTCGCCCAGTTCACCGGCACCTACACATTTGATGCAGGCGGCAGCACGGACGTCGACGCGACGCTGCCGGTCGCGCCGCTCGAGCGTGGGGACCGCGAGCGGGGCGTGGTCGTGCTGACGACGGATATCGGCGGGCAGATGCCAGGCACGTTCGAGGGCACGGTGGCCCTCGAGTCCACGCTCCGGAGCGGTGAGCGCTCGGAGTCGATGCCCGTCACGACGAACCTCCACTTCAACGGTCCGGAGCTCTTCGGGCTCACACCTCAGGACGCGTCGGTGGGCCAGATCCTGACGATCAGCGGCGCCGGCTTCCTGGGGGGGGACGATCGGGAGGACGAGCTCACGCTGCTGCGCATCGAGGGCATGTTCACGCCCGCGGGCGGCGGCAGCCCGGAGTCCTTCAGCGAAGAGATCGTGCCTCGATGGGTCTCAGGCCAGGCGGTCGAGCTCTTGGTCGAGCCGGAGATTCGGGACGACCAGCTCATCTCGCAGCTGTTTGGCCACGCGCGCGGCACCTTCGCCGGACAGGCGACGCCGATCACCGTCGTCGGCACCGAAGAGCTGACGGGCGCCACCATCCCCTTCGGCTTCTCGCTCGGGTCGGTCGTGCAGGTCGTCTACGTGCGGTTCTTGCCCGGCTTCTACGCCAGCTTGGCGCGCTTCGGGCTCGCCAGCGCCGCGCCTCAAATCGAGGATCGCGTCCGCGAACGCATGGAAGAGATCTACATCGCGTGGAACGTCGACGTGCGCTTCGAGGAGCCGACCGACTTCTCCCCCAACGCCTACGCCACCGTGGAGATCGGCGGCACCGATCCAAACGGGGTCGGCCTGTTCGGCTACGACAACACGCCCGGCAAGGACATCGGCAACGTCCGGCTCTTCGACCGCATCGGCGGCGCCAACGCGGAGACGCAGGCGGACGGATACCCCGGCTTCG
Organism: Sandaracinaceae bacterium; assembly: GCA_045106715.1. Lineage (GTDB taxonomy): Bacteria > Myxococcota_A > Polyangia > Polyangiales > Sandaracinaceae. Next base: position 12,912 of record JBGCFC010000096.1, on the reverse strand, counting down.
GCGGCGTGTTCATGGAGAGCTTCCTGTACTGGTCGTCGCACCCGGAGCTCCCCGGCGAGCCCCGGGGCGGCGCGCCCGACCCCATCCCGTTGTTCGAGGAGATCTTCGACCCGGTGCGCGCCCAGGCGGCCACCCGCGCGGAGGCGAGCGGCGAGGGAGACCCCGACCGGGTGGGCGCGGTGGAGGACGCCGTCCGCGCGCTCGGCTCCATCATCGGCGAGACGACCTCACACGAGCTCGGGCACCGCCTCGGCATGGCGCAGCCGTATGGATCGCCGACGACCTACCACAACGACTTCGACGGGCCGGGCTGCGTCATGGACTCGGGCCGTGACCGCCCGCTCGACGAGCGAATGGCCTTGTCGGGCGCCGCGCCGTCCCAGTTCTGCTACGACCACCCGAGCTACCTGAGCGAGATCCTCGGCCGTTGACACGGCCCCCGTCCGCCTTTAGCAGGGTGGCATGACGGCTTCACGCATCCTCCTGCTCTCCCTCGTGCTCGCCCTCGGCGCCTGCGGGGGCACCGCCGCGGACACGACCTCCGACGACACCGTGTCCGACACCACCGGCGACGAGAGCGCCCCGCCTTCGGCGCTCGATGTCCCGAGCGGAGACCTCGCAGCCGCGATCGCAGGCGCTCATCGCTCGGACGACAACCGAACACGGGACGCGTACCGACACCCGCTGGAGACGCTCACGTTCTTCGGGATCCAGCCGAACATGCATGTGATCGAGGTGCGCCCGGGGGGCGGCTGGTACACGGAGATTCTTGCGCCGTACCTGAGGGACCAGGGCGAGCTCGTGGCCGCGATCCCGAGCGCCGAAGGACGTCGCGCGCAGTACCGCCAGCGCTTCCTCGACCGCCAGTCCAGCCGCCCCGACGTGTTCGGCGGCCTCGAGACGGTCGTGTTTGAGCCTCCGGCCCCGATCGAGCTCGGCGAGGACGGCTCGACCGACATGGTCCTGACCTTCCGCAACACCCACAACTGGGTCGGCGACGAGGGGGAGCGTCAAGCGTTCGAGGCGTTCTTCCGCGTGCTCCGTCCGGGCGGCGTGCTCGGGGTCGTCCAGCACCGCGCGGCCGAAGGCGCCGACCCGCAGGCGGGCACGGGTTATGTGCCCGAGGCGTACGTCATCGAGGTCGCGCAGGCGGCCGGCTTTGTGCTCGAGGAGAGCTCCGAGCTGAACGCGAACCCGAACGACACGCACGACCACCCCGAAGGGGTTTGGACGCTCCCCCCGGTCTACCGACTCGGCGACGCGGACCGCGCGACCTACGAGGCCATCGGTGAGAGCGACCGCATGACCCTGCGTTTCCGTCGCCCGCAATAGCGCTGCCTCAAACCTGCACCTCGTCGGCCCCGTTCAGCCCACCTCTGAGACCCACAACTCGGATGCCGTTGCCGACAGACGCGGTCACGCCTAAGTCAGGGGCATGCGCCGCCTGAGCTTTGTCGCCCTCGCCCTCACCCTCGTGTCGCCCGCCGGCGCGTTCGCCCAAACCGAGGGGGTCCAGACGGTGAACCCGTACGTCGACGCCGAGGCGGAAGCCGAGGAGGAGGCCGCCGAGCCCGCCGAGACAGAGGCGGAGCCGGCTGAAGCCGCCAGTGAAGACACCCAAACGGGGGAGACCGGTGAGACCGCGGTCGTCGCCGACACCGCGGCCAACGAGACGCTGGCGCCGCCACCCCCGGCCGAGCCGACTCCATGCGGCGCCAGCGCGCACGGACGCGCCGCGCAAGCGGTCGTTCGCGTGCGGAGCGGAGGGCAGTGGGGAGCGGGCTACCTCTACCGTGACAATCGCACCGTCATCACCGCGTTCAGCCTGTTGGCGCTCGGGCGCCCGACGCGGGTGGTCACGCAGGGCGGCACCTCGATCGACGCCTCTCTGATCGCCCGGGACGAGACCGCGGACCTCGCCATTCTACGGCTCGACGAGCCCATGGAGGGCACCGCGCTCGAACCGGCCCCGGAGACGAGCGCGCGCCTCGGCGCCGATGTCGTGGCCATCGGGCATCACTTCGTCAACGCCACGTTTCGGCTCGGCGACCGCGCCGAGGGGCTGCTCCGCTGGTCCGTGACGCAGGGTCGCGTCGGCGGGCAGAACGGCTACGCCCTCCAGGCGGACATGGCCGTCTCCGCCGGCAACGCGGGCGGCCCGCTGCTCGACTGCCGGGGACGCGTGCTCGGCACCTTCGCCGGCTCGGGCCTCTTGAGCGCCGACCTCGGGATCGTCACGCGCATCGGCCGCGCCGACGAGCTGCTCGCCAGCCCGGACGGTGAGGACTTCCTCGGCAACCTTCGGCCTCGGCTCGGGGTCGGCGGCGCGCTCCACATCGACGAAGAAGGCCAGACCGCGGCCGGCTTCTACCTCATCCTCGGCGCGACTCTCTTCGACCGCGTGAGCTGGATGAACCGCGTCGGATTCTTCTTCGGCGGCATCGACGACCCGGTGGGCGCCGAGCTCTCGAACGACCGGCAAATGGTGCGCGTCGAGAGCCTCCTCGGATGGCGCTTCTTCGTCGATCTGTTCGGCCTGACCACGCTCTACATCGTGCCCGCCGCCGGGCTGAGCGTGACCTACGAGACGCTCTCCTCACGGAGCGCCGCGGTCACCCCGATGTGCACACCGTCGGACACCGACAGCTGCATCGGCTTCACCGAGAGCAGCACCGACCAGTGGCTCGTGCGGCCGGCGGTCGGGCTCACGTTCTTGCCCGGCGGCAACTTCGAGATTGGCTACGTGCTCGAACTCGGCTTCGATACCGATCCGGTGGAGACGTACCACCAGGTCCGGCTCGGCCTTCAGTTCTGACGAGATGGCCGAGGCGGACGTCGTTGCGATCTAGACGAACGTGTCGTCGGCCGGAGGCGCGCCGTACGGTGGTGCCGGGCAAGGGTCCGGATCGGACATGCACGGCGGGCTGTGGTGGCTGCCACAGCGGCCCGCGCAGCTCACCTCTTCCTCGTGAACTTCGACCGGCCCGCCAACCTCACCGTTCGCCACGTCGCCCGTATCGGACTGCACCGGATCGGACTGCACCGTATCGGACTGCACCGTATCGGACTGCACCGTATCGGACTGCACCGTATCGGACTGCACCGTATCGGACTGCACCGTATCGGACTGCATCGTGTCGGACTGCACCGTCTCCCCACCGCTGCTAACCGTCTCATCCGGCGGAGGCTCCGGGTCACCACACGCCGCGAGCATGAGCGCGGCGCCTCCGGCCAGCGCGAGGCGCGTCCGGCCGAGGGGGCGAGAGGGCGCCGACCGCATGGCGCGCTTGGCCTGACAGAACGGGCACCGCGCGGTCCCTCGGCGCACGAATCGAGTGCACTCTCCGCAGATCTCGACGGGTGCGCCTCCCGTTCCGTCCTTCACTGCCCGGTCACCAGGCTCGCCGGGACCGGCATGAGGTTCCAGGTCATCTGCGAGCGGGCGTTCTCACGCGAGTGGATCACCTCGCGGCGGGGCCGCCCATTGACCCAGACGTAGCGCCGGACCTCGCCTTGGTTGTCGGCGGCGACGTAGAGCTCATCGCGACCGTCTTCGTCGAGGTCGGCGAAGATCGACGCGTGCTCGAACCCGCCGGACTCCCGGTCGATGCGCTCGATGGACCACTCGCCGTTGGCATCCCGTCCCGGGCGCAGCAACCACAGGCCGCTCGAATACGCCGCGGCGACCATCTCGTTCTGGCCGTCTCCATCGAGGTCGCCCACCGTCAAGAAGCGGCACAGGCGGTCCGGGATCGTCGCGATCACCGCGCCCTGATCGGCCGGCGTGTCCGCTTCGTAGCGACGGATCTCCACGGGCTCCCGGATGATCACGTTGGGGTCGCGCCCTTCGGTCAGCGCTTCGACCGCCACGTACAGCTCGTCCCGGCCGTCGCCGTCCACGTCGCCGACCCAGATCTCTTTCGCGTGCCGGCTGCCGAGGTCGGCCACCACCTGGCGGCCTTCACCGCTGCCCGGTACGTAGCGCACGACCTCGCCGTGCTGGGCGCCTCCGTCGAGGTTGTTGGGCTCGCTGGGCGTGGCGTAGACCTCGAGCGTGCCGTCCCCGTTCAGGTCCCCGATCTCGATCTCGTGGACGAACGTGTTGGCGCGGCGGTCGATCTCGGTGACCGCAAAGCTGCCGTCCTCGCTGGGCCGGATGACCCCAACGACGCCCTGGTCGTGGGTCGCGACCGCGATGGCGGGCCACTGGTCACCAAACAGGTCCGCGATCTCGGCGTCCCGCATCCGGTCGAACTCGCCGCCAAACTCCGCCTCCCACAGCGTCTCGCTCGTCCATTCGCCGCCGCTCCGGCGCCAGAGCTTCACCGCCGCGCCCATCGCGCCGAGCGTCAGGATCCCCGGCGCGGCGCCCGGGGGCGTGTAGACCATGGCCTTGTGGAACACGTTGCTCGTGTCGTCCTCGAGCACCTCCACGTGCCACTCGCCGCCGGAGCGCGTCAGCATCTCCAGCCGCGCGGCTCCCGGCGTGGGACGACCCTCTCGCGTGACGAACTGCGAGTACCCCAGCAGCAGGCCGAACGGCAGATCGGCCGGGATCTCCGCGCTCGCGGCGGGCGGCTCGTCTCCGTCGTCGCTGTCTTCGCCCGTACCCTCACCCGACGCGGGCGGCGTCTCCGGCGTGGGTTCAGGGGTCGGCGTTTCCTCCTCGTCGTCGCAACCCACAGCGACCACCAAGGCGAGCCCCAGGACGAGAGAAGACGCGAGCCAAGCACGGGATGCGGTCATGAGCCGGGACTAACAGCCGTGGATCGACTGCGCAAACCTTCAGCGCTTTCGGCGCTTGCGATCGGCCACGGCTTCTTCACGGATCCGCTTCTTGCTCGCCGCCCAGCCGCAGATCGGGCAGCCGGTGAGGTCGTGATAGAGCGCCGGGCAGTGCTCGCGGCCGAAGAAGATGATCTGCAGGTGGAGGTCGTTCCATTTGTCCCGCGGGAAGATCTTCTTCAGGTCGCGCTCCGTTCGCGCGACGGTCGTCCCGTTGCTCAGCCCCCAGCGCGCCGCGAGCCGGTGGATGTGGGTGTCGACGGGGAACGCCGGCACACCAAAGGCTTGCGCCATGACCACCGACGCCGTCTTGTGGCCCACCCCGGGAAGCGCCTCGAGCGCTTCGAAGCCTTCGGGAACGGCGCCGTCATGACGCTCGAGCAAAAGGGTCGACAGCCCGTCCAGCGCTTTGGCTTTTTGGGGCGCGAGACCGAGCTGCCGGATGAGCTCGAGGATGCGGTCCCGCCCGAGCGCAGCCATCTCCCGTGGGCCGGGCGCCGCCGCAAACAACGCGGGGGTCACCTCATTCACCTTTTTGTCGGTCGTCTGCGCGCTGAGCACCACCGCGACGAGCAAGGTGAAGGAGTCGGTGTGGTCGAGCGGGATCGGCGTCTCTGGATACAGGCGCTCGAGGATGCGGGTGATCCGGTCGGCCTTTTCGCTGCGACGCATTCGGCGAGCGTAGAAGCCGGCCAGGGGATCTGCTACCCCACCGCGCGGTGAGCCGGGTCCCGAACAGCGCGCGACGCGAGAGAACACGACCGCTGGGGTTTCTGCTCCTGCTCGTGCTGCTCTTTTGCTGCGAGGAGGGTGCACCCGCGCCGAGCCCGCCCCCCGCCTCGGCGCAGGCTCCGGAGGAGTCCTCGGTGGAGGCGTCGCCCCCCCCGGCCTCCGGTCCAGCCACCCGGATCGTGCCGCCGCCGCCCATCACCTCGTTCACGCCCTCGCTGGTGACGCGGCTGCGCGCGATCCGTGCGGCCCGCGACAACCGCCATGACAACGTCTTCATGAAGGTGGGTGACTCGAGCACCGTCAGCCGGGGTTTTCTCGAGTGCCTGTCCGATCCGGACGAGGTCGAACTCGACGGGCGCGGCACCCTCACCCCAACGCTGACCCACTTCCGCCGAGGCCGGGCAGGCACGCGCTCCCCGTTCCGTCGTGACAGCCTCGCCGCTCACGAGGGCTGGAGCGCTCGCCACGTCTTGTCCGGGCGCCCTTCCCCGCTGCTCCGCGAGCTCAACGCCATCCGCCCGCGCTTCGCCCTGGTGATGAACGGCGGCAACGACGTCGAGGGGCGCGACGACTACGTCTACGCCACGCGCATGATGCGCATCGTGGAGCTGCTCGTCGGGCAGGGGGTCATCCCGGTCCTCAATTCGATCCCCCCGCGCACCGACGACGCCGAGGCCAACGGCTGGGTCGAGCGGTACAACCAGGTGTCCTGGGCGGTCGCGGCGGCGTTCCAGATCCCCTACCTGGACTACCATCAGGTGATGCGAGCGCTGCCGCGGCAGGGCCTCGCCGGCGACGGGGTCCACCCCAACATCTTCATCGAGAACAACCGCGGGCACGCGTGTCGCTTCGACGAAGAGGGGCTCCAGTACGGCCACAACGCCCGCAACCTGCTGGCGCTGCAAGGGCTCGACCGGCTTCGGCGGACCGTCGTCGAGGAGGAGTCCGCGCCCGATCCCGAGGCCCCGGAGCTGAGCGGACGAGGCACCGTGGCGTCCCCGTTCGAGGTGCGTCGGCTCCCGTTTGCGCAGCTGGCCGACACTACAGAGACCGGCTCGGAGGACATCGACGGCTACCCCGGCTGCGACGCCGAGCAAGACGAGGGTGGCCGTGAGCTCGTCTATCGGCTGGTCGTGGAGGAGGAGCTCTCCCTCCGGGTGCTGGCCGTGGGCCGGGGGGACGCCGACCTGGACGTGCATCTGCTGCGGGATCGGCCGATCGGAGAGAGCTGCATCGCGCGAGGCGACCGCGAGGTGGTGAGCACGCTCACGGCGGGGACCTACTACGTGGTCATCGACACGTTCGTGGATGAGCGCCCCCGGGCGGGCGAGGTGTTGGTTCTCCTCGCACCCGCTCATTGAAGCCGCGCGCCGCTTCCGTTAGATGTCCGAGAGGCGCTCGATGCGGGCGACGGGATGTACTACCGTCGCGCCGCCTGCGGGCAATCTCTGGGGACACACATGAACCGCCATCGCTTCGTTACCTTCGCCTCCCTTCTGCTCGCCGCCAGCCTGTTCGGCGCGTGCGGAGACAACTCGGACTCCGACGCTGGCTTGGACGGCGAGGTCGAAGCCGACACGGGCACGCCGCCCTCGGAGGACTCGGGCCCGGAGCCCGACTCGGGCCCGATGGTCGACGCCGGCCCGCCCATCGGCGACTGCACGACGGACTGCGAGTACGTGGAGATCAACGTGGGCGCGCTGCACGTCTGCGGCCGCCGCGAGAACGGCGAAGTCCTCTGCTGGGGCCGCAACCAGGAGAGTCAGCTCGGCGACAACCGCACGCGCCACGACAACTGCACCGTCCCGGGCAACCCGCCCGAGGACTGCACGGGGACCCCAGAGAACACGCGTTTCCTGAGCGCCGGCGGCATGCGCCCGCGCATCGAGGACGCCGTCTCCCTCGCGGTCGACGGCTTCACCAGCAGCTGCGCCATTCGCGAGGGCGGCGAGCTGTGGTGCTGGAGCAACGAGACGGTGCCGGAGACGGCCGGCGGCGTGCAGGAACAGCGCGCCACCGCGGAGCAAGAGACCAAGTTCAGCGACGTGCGCTCGGCCGCGGCCAGCGGCTCGCACCTGTGCGTGACCACGGGATCGGAAGGCGCCGTGCGCTGCTTCGGCAACAACGGGCGCGGACAGCTGGGTGTGGGCTTCATCGATGAGCTCATCATCGACCCGGTGGACGTGCTCGTGGCCGACTTCGGCGCGATGCCAGTGCTCGACGGGGGCCTGCCGATGCCCGATGGCGGCACTGACGGCGGAATGGCCGACGCGGGCACCGACGCTGGCACCGACGCTGGAGTGGCGGACGCTGGAGTGGTCGACGCTGGAGTGGCCGACGCTGGAGTGGCCGACGCGGGCATGGATGCGGGCTTGGACGCGGGCATCGATGCCGGAACCGACGCCGGAATGATGGCCGACGCCGGCTTTCCGTCGATGCCGCTCGTCGGCGGCCTCGAAGTCAGCCTGGGTGGCTCCTTCACCTGCGCGCGCACGGCGGACGACGTGTTCTGCTGGGGCGCCAACCGCGACGACCAGCTCGGCGACGGGCGCACCACGACGCACCGGACCTGCGTGGAGAGCGAGACGGACCGCTTCGACTGCTCGCCCTTCGCGGTGGTCGTCGGCGGCACGGGCGAGGCGCGTCTCGGCGCGGTCCAGGACATCGACGTTGGCAGCTCGCACGCCTGCGCGGTGCGCGACGGCGCCGTCTACTGCTGGGGCGACAACCGGTCGGGCGAGTCGGGCCAGCCGGCCGCGTTCGAGACCGCCGGGATCCCGAGCCAGGTGGGCGACTTCACCGACGCGATTCAGGTCGCGGCCGCGAGCGCGCACTCCTGTGCCCTTCACAACGACGGAACCATCAGCTGCTGGGGCTCCAACCTCGAGTTCCAGCTGGGTGACGGCCTGGAGACGCACGGCGAGACCTGCAGCTCCGGCGCCACGACCGCCGACTGCTCGCGCAATCCGGTGGACGTGTCGGTGATCGACGACGCGACGTACATCGCGGCGAACTCGGCCACCACGTGTGCCATCCGTGAAGACGGAAGCGTCTGGTGCTGGGGCTTCAACACCAACCGTCAGCTCGGCGACGGCACCCGTGAGAACCGCTCGATGCCGGTCATGGTCATGGGAACGCCGTAGTCACGATGGAACCTTGTCGCCCCCCGAGCGTCCTAGTGTCCTGAGCCTGGGATTCGCTACCTATGTCGACGGCCCTCGAAGCGCGACTCAGCGTCACTCCTCCTCGAAATACCTACGTATTCCTCGTCGTCGTTCCTCGATTCGCACTCCGATGATGCGCCGACTCATGCACCTCACCGCAGACTCAGGACACTACGGCAGATGCACTTTGCCCCGCGACGCGCTCTTTGGGGGCTGACGCTTCTCCTCACGGGCGCGAGCCTGCTCGGAGGCTGCGATCAGCTCATCGGCCCCATCCCGGAGGACGAGGAGATCGTGCCTCCGCCGCGCACGCCTCCGGCCGACGCGCTCGAAACCCGGCTGCGTGAGCGGGGCCGGGAGTGCGCGCCGTACATGGTGCTGGAAGAGTCCGCGATGCGGGGCGAGGGCGAGGCGGGCGACGCCCGCGACTTCAGCCGAATGATGCATCCCGGCTGGTGCTACAAGGTCGTCGGCCTGGGCGAGGAGAGCATCGAGGACCTCGACATTCGCGTGTACGACCCGAACTCGATCCTGATCGAGCGGGACACCACGCAGGATCGCCAGCCGTACCTCGGACAGATGCGGCCCATCTGCCCGCCCGCCTCGGGCGCGTATCGCATCGAGGTCCGGGTGGTGGCTGGCGAGGGACCCTTTGCGGTGCAGCTCTACCGTTCGCTATAGCGTTCGCCGACGCCAGAACAGAGACGTCGAGCGCCGCTGATAGGTCCAGGCGAGAGGAGCCGGAGCCCTCATCGCAGGCCTTGCCCGGTACCGAAGCGAAGCCCGGCGCGGGCGAAGCCCCAACGAGGGCACCGGGGTCATGAGCAGGTCGCGCAGGGACATCTCGGGAGCATCGGGGTCCGGTGCGCTCAGCGTGGGGGCGGACTCCGGCAGGCCGCGGCTTGGCGCGCCCCAGCCTCCATGCGCCAACGGCCCGTCGCATTCGACGTCGGGCACCTCCTCGAGGCGGTGGAGGACGGCGTACCGCGCCTGGAACGTGTTGGTGGTCCCGCCTCGCTCAAGACCTGGCATGCGTGCGTTCTCGTCAGGCTCTCCCACGCCGCCTCGAACGGCGACCGCCCGTCGGAACACGAGGTCACGGGTCGGTGACCGCGGTCCGTTTCGAAGGCGCATGCGCGTGACCGTGAATCCGCGGGCCGACGAGAGCGAGCGCTGGACGCGGCGGTTGATCTGGAGGGCGGTGTGCACCCGCGCGACGCCGTCGCGTTCCGCTGGTGACACCGCCGCGTCGAGGACCCCTTGAACGCACGCGCCGACGCTGCCCTCGAGGTTGTGACGCCCGCTGACCAAGCGGCCGCGTTCGACGCTGATGCCGAGGGTGAGTTCGACCTCGGTCGGCTCCGTGATGCACCGCGCGATCTGGGAAGCGAGCCGTCGCGTGTGAGCCTGTGCCCGCGCCGCCGCGAACGGCCCGCCTCCACGCGCGGGGCGCGTCCACGAGACGGCCGTTCCGCCGCCGACCACGCGGGCGTATGCGTCGCTCGCGTGGTCCCCGCCCAGCGTCGTGATGTCCTCGGCGTCCATCGTCGGGCCGGGGCACGGGTCGCAGCTGGTCGCGGACCAGGCGTACTCCGTCACCACCGCGTTGGGATCGCGTGACCACACGCGGTCGAGCAGCGCGTCGTAGAACGCACCGAAGCGCCCCATCACGCTCGGACGCACGACCAAATTGGTCGGCACGAACACGTTGCGGCGGTTGGCCACCTCGAAGCGCCCTTCCCGGCTGAGAACATAGACGATGAGGTCCTGCTGCCCGGGGGAGCTGAGCCGGCCGAGCCGGATGGGCAGGGTGAGCTGAGCCGATGTGTAGTGAATGCGAAGCGGGCTGAGCACCGCCCGCCCTTCTTCGACACGGACGCGCTCGGCGTTCACCCGCGCGGCGAAGAAGCGGAAACCGTTCTGGATGTAAGGACGGAGCGCGCGCGAGGCCCCCTCGGGGATGCGATAGCCCTCGGTTCGGAGCCACTGTTCAAGCCCCGTGGAGTCGCTGGCGCTGAGCACGACGACGTCGTATTCGCCCACCGCGAAGCGCGCTTCGACCGCCACCCCCCCCATGCCTCCGCCGGCGCCATATCCGATGCGTCCGGAACCAACATGGGAAGGGCAGTAGGGCTGTCGCTCCTCGTATTCGACGAGCCGAGGCGAGGTCAGTTCGTCGATGCGCTCGAACACGGCCGGCTCGATCACCCGAACGTCGTTCTCGCCGATCGCGGTCGGGACCGGGACGATCAGCGCGAAGTCCTCGGGCGGCCCCTCGTAGCTGTTCTGCATCGAGAGCACCGTGGTCGTCCCATCTCGGAACAGGACGACCCGGCTCGCCTCGCTGGTGACGCGCGTGTCGTCCTGCTTCACATAGAAGCCGCAGAACGCGTGGGTCATCGATGGCAAGAGGAGCACGACGGCCGACGCGGCCATGAGGCTTCGGAGAGGTTGCACGCGACGAAAGACAGCGGCGCGCGCCGTGGGTTCCTCGTTTCTTGAAGGGCGAGGCGCCGCGGCCCGAGGTTCGATAGGCTGCGCCCGTGCGAATCCGAACCTTGGCCGCCCTGCTCCTGCTCTCGATGCCGCTGCCGGCGAGCGCGCAGTTCACCCGCCAGACGTCCGCCGTGGATCTGCCGGGGTACGGCATCGCGACCCACGACGGCCCCGAGACGCTCACCCTCAACCCGGCCAACATGGCGTTCCTGCCGAGTTGGGGCGTGTCCTTCGTGCATGCCGACGCCGACGGATCCGGCCAGCGATTTGGGGCGGGCGACGGTTTCTATGCGGCCACTCCGATCCTGTTTGGTATCGCGGCCGGGCTCGCCGTCGACAGCGTGCGTCCGACCACCGGCGACAGCGCACGTACCCTCGTGTCGCTGGCGCTCGCGTGGCAGACCCAGAACGCCCTCGCGCTCGGCGCGGCGCTTCGCGTGGCCGCGTCCGAGGACGCGCGCTTCGACGGCATGACCACACTCGACCTGTCCGCCGCGTGGCGCCCGGTCGACTGGCTGGCGCTGACCTTCCTCGCCCGCGACGTGATCGGCCCGGGCATCGGACCGGCCGACCCTGCGGTGCCGCGCTCCTTCCTGCTCGGCACGGGCTTTCGCCCGTTCGGCGACCGATCGGTGAGCCTCGACCTCGCCGGCGCCATCGATGAGAACGGGCGCATCGGGGGACGCGTCGCGGCGGAGGTCCAGGTGCCCTACGCGGGACGCGTCATCGCCGCGGCCGAAGCGGAAGGGCTCGAGCAGGGCGAGCCCGACGTCCGGGTCACCGCGGGCCTGGCGCTCGACTGGGGCATGATCGGCGCGGGCGGCGGCGTCACGGTGGGTGACGGCCTGGAGCAGGCCCAGGGTTGGTACGTCACCGGGCGCATCGAAGGCGCACATCGCGAGGGCATCCCGACCGGCGACGTGGTCGCGGACATCACGCTCGGAGGGACCGGTGCGCGCGGCATCCTGGGGGTGGTCCGACGCATGGAGCGGGCGCTTCATGACGATCGCGTGCGCGGTGTCTTGCTGCGACCGCGCGGAAGCGGCATCGGGCTCGCCTATGCGCAGGAGATACGCATGATGGTCCGGCGCCTCCGGGACGCGGGCAAACCGGTCGTCTGCCACCTCGACGACGCGGCCGGCTCCGAGTGGTACGCCTGCGCCGGGGCGGACCGCATCCTCGTCGACCCGGCCGGGGGCGTGCGCCTGACCGGGGTCTCGACCGAGCTGTTCCACCTGGGAGACCTGCTCCGCAACGTGGGCGTGCGCGCCGACTTCGTGCGCATCGGGCGATGGAAGAGCGCCATCGAAGACTACATGAACCAGGAGGTCAGCGGCCCGGCGCGCGCGCAGCGCATGGGCGTCCTGGACTGGTCCTACCGACGGCTCCTCCACGACACGAGCCAAGACCGCGGTGTGACGCCGGCGCAGATGGAGGCGGTGGTCGACCTGGGCCCGCACCTGCCACAGGACGTGGTGGAGCGCGGCTTGGCGCACGCGCTGGCCGACGAGCGCGACATGGACGCGGAGCTGCGGGAGGCCTTCGGCGGAGGCTACGCGCTCGAGTCGAGGGAGCCCTGGGAGGCACCGGAGCGATGGGGGCACCGGCCACGCGTCGGCGTGGTGGTGGTGGACGGGACGATCGTCGACGGCGAGAACCTCGACATCCCGCTCATCGGAATCCACGCGAGCGGCGGCCGCACCGTGTCGCGCGCCATCGACCAGCTGGCCGCCGA
>JBGCFC010000095.1:0-4415 GCA_045106715.1 Sandaracinaceae bacterium | reverse complement strand
GCTTCCCTCGGATGACGCGCGGACCTACTCGCCGATCGCGTCGCCCGATGGGATGGTCCTGCTCGGTTGGAAACACGCCGGGGGTCCCGGTGCGCGTTGGATCTCTGAGGTCACGACCGGTGACGAGGTGCAGTTCCTCGGTCCGCAGCGCTCTTTGGAACTGCCACCGGGTCCCGTGGTTCTGGTGGGTGACGAGACCAGCGTCGCCGTTGCCGCGGCCCTCGAGGCCGAGAGACCCGGTTTGGTGCACGCGGTGATCGAGGCCGATGACGAGGTCGGTGTTCGTGCCGCGGCAGCGTCGGTCGGCCTTCACGAGCTCGTCGTCCTTCCCCGGGGAGATCGCAACGTGACCGCCGCGATGGTCATCGCAAAGCGTTTGGAGCATCCGAGCGCAGCGGTCGCGTTGACCGGCGGATCGCAGAGCGTGATCCACATCCGGGACGCCCTACGCGTCGCGAAGGTGCCCGACGTGAAGACCAAGCCGTACTGGATCCCGGGGCGGACCGGTTTGGACTGAGCGCGGGGCCGAAGCGCCGGACCGACCGAACAAGAGCTACACTGCGGGGATCCGGACTGGCAGACTCGCGGGTTCTCTGTTCCTCACGCATGCTCGCATGCGGCGGTGAGAACAACGTTGCGGCACCGGCAGACAACGATGCGCCTCCCTTTGCACTGCCCGCCGTGATGTAGACTCGTCGAGCTTCGTGCCGCCAGCTCGGCCGTGCTACCCCCCCGGCCAGAACCACCGATGCGACTCTTGACCACAACATGTCTCTGGGCGGTCCTCACGACCGGCTGTGGCATTCCCGCAGCTTCGTCCACGCCCGCGGCGTCGTCGCCCTCGCCTGGCCCGGTGCTCCCCGAGGATGCTCCCGCCCCAAAGCGGCGAGATGCAGTGTCTGATGTTGTCGAATCGCTGCTGGCCGATCGAGATCTGGCACAGTGGTCTTCGGTCCCGACTGAAGAACTCTGCGACGTCGTCTACAGCGTGATCTACAGCGACCCAGCCGGGGATGTCCGCAAGCCGGCAACCGTGGAGGAGAGTCGCTACGTCTCCGCCGTCACCGATGGCTATGCGAAGACGAAGGCGTTTGGTGCGTGGATCTTTCGCGTCTCCGAGCAAGGGTCCGCGCCGGAAGACGAGCCGATGCGCCGCTTCTACCTGGACGCGAAGCCCGATACCGCGGCGGTGCTCGCAGACGCATTGACGGAAACACTCAACGCGGGGTCCTTCCAGTGGACGCTGAAACTGCCCGCGACTCTCGGCGGGTTCGCGCGCTCGAGCGCGGTCGTGATCTACGTGCGCACCGCCGACTACCCAGCGGCCAAGAGCGCGGTTCTCGAGGCGGTGGATGGCAAGAGCTTGCTTGGCGAGGCGAGCACGCCCTTCGCCAAGCAGCTACGCCTCGGGGTTTCGGCAGCGGACGAACCGCCCCGCGACTCCGCCCACTTGCCACCTACGCGCGACAAACACAGCTTCGGAACGGCGCGCGCCGACGCCATCTGCGAAGTGCTTCAAGGGGGTCGCTTCAACGAACCTGACGCACTCGTCGAAGCGGCCCGAGGGGCGCTGGAGCGGTACAACGTGGACCCTACGCGCCCGTGGCTGGGCGACCGGTCGTACACAGACGATCTTTAGCCGGGGCGGTTCACTCCCCCATCCCCGCTTCTCCACACTGCATTCACGAACGGGCAGCGCCGGCTTGCTCCGCGGGAGCCCGCTTTCGTCGGCGCCCCTCTCTACCGACATCGCACCAACCCAGACCGGAACAACGCTGATGTGCCGCCGAGCCCTCCCCCCCTCGTTCTTGCTGTAGGCGATTCTCATCGCCCCCTTTGTCTTGTTCGAGACGGCGAGCTGCGATCGATAGTCCCGCATGCACGGTCGTGAAGCGATCAACGCATCCCAGCGGCGAGCGGCCAGCGAATCGTGCAGCGCAAACCGCCTTCGGGTGCCGCGCCCAGTTTCACCGAGCCGCCGTGTCCCTCGACAATACGGCGCACAATCGGCAGACCCAAGCCCATCCCGCCGGTCTTGCGGCTGCGGCTCTCGTCCAGGCGCGTGAATGGCTCGAGCGCCCGCGCCCGCGCATCGGCCGGAATGCCCGGTCCATCGTCGCGAACCTCGATCACCGCATCGCCTCCGTCGGAGCTCGCCTCCACGATCACCCGAGACTTCGCATGTCGCCCGGCGTTGTCCAGGAGGTTGTCCAACACCCGCTCAACCGAGCGAAGCTCGGCGTGCACCTCGAGGTCAGCGATGTCGACGTCGAGCGAGATCCCCTCCGGCACCGCATCCCCAACCGCCTCGATGACCTCGCGCAGGGGCGCATGCGCATCGCCAGCAAGCTTCCCGCCGACCTGCAGCCACATCGTCACCTCTTCGGAAAGCGACTCGATCGCGGTCACATCGCTCTCGATCCCTTCCAGATGCCGGGCTCGCGTTTCGGGCCGGTCGCGGTCACGCAGCAGTGCCACCGCGAACCGAATCCTCGCCAGCGGCGTTCCGATCTCGTGCGCGATCGCAGCGAGCAACGCCTCCCTCCGCTCGAAGTCGGCCTGAAGTCCCTCCGCCATCTCGTTGAACTGGTCACCCACGGCGGACAGCGATCCCAACGACGCGGTGGCAACTCGAGACTGAAGCGCTCCTGCCCCGAGGGTTCGGGCGGCATTGTTGAGGACTTCGATCTGCTGGCGTTGCCGAAGCGCAATCCCGGAGGCGATGAGGAAGGCGAGCGCCACGCTCGACCCACCGATGATGGCCGCACCGACAGACGGGGTAAACGGAGGTTCGGCGGGACCGGCCACCAGACATTGGCCAGCGCCCAGCGGAATGAACACCTGCACGTGAGGCCCCGGACCCACGCCGGTCCGCTTGGAGACCACCGAGTCCTGGCAGGCGCCGGGTGGGACGTCGTCCGATGCGCCGACGAGCGCGATAGGGGTCGAGTAGCGCTTCTGGATCGCCCGGACGCGATCGGGACGAGCCGAAGGCGGCAGGGCCGAGATGTCGTCGGCCGCCAACTGCACGCCCGAGCCCAACAACCACTCCCCATACGAAGACTCGACCTCGTCCGAGAAGACCGCTGTCAGCGTCGTGACCGCCACCACGCCGCCAAGCAGCGGCACGAGCATGAGAACCATCAGTTTCCACAGGTGCTTCATCCTTCGTCCTCGGTCACAAAGTATCCCTCGCCGCGAACGGACCGAATCCTCGCGCCAGAGTTGCTCGAGAAGAGCTTTCGACGGACCCGGCTGATGTGGATGTCGACCCCCCGATCGAGGCCGTCGTACTCCACGCCGCGCACCGCCCGGGTCAACAGCTCGCGGGAGACCACGTCCGGAGCGTGTTGGGCGAGTACGCTCAGGACGCGCAGCTCCATGTCGGTGAAGTGAATCTCGGCCCCCTCGACCAATGCTGTCCGCGGCGCGGGCGCGACGTGAAGCCGGCCGAATCTCAGCACTGCGTCTGAGGGCGCCTGCGTGCGCCGCAGGTGAGCGCGAACCCGAGCCAGCAACACCCGCGGATCCACCGGCTTGATCACGTAGTCGTCGGCCCCAACCTCCAGCCCCTGAACCTGGTCTGCGTCGGTCCTTCGCGCCGTCAGCATGATGATCGGGCCGCGGTACGTCGCTCGCAACTTCCGGCAGATCGCGATCCCGTCGTCGTCCCCAGGGAGCATCCAGTCCAACAGGACGATGTCGGGTTCACGCGCTGCGACGGCTTGGTACGCCGCCTCCCCATCCTCGACAAGTTCGACCGACAGGTCGTGCTCGCGCAGGTACTCGCAGAGCAAGGACGCAAGTCGCTCATCATCTTCCACGACGAGCACATGCCCGGACGGCGAGGGGAGGTTCACCCCCGAAGCGTACTTCGTGCGGAGTGTGATCGGGAGCACCGCAACCGTTCGCAACACAGTCCCCATGGCCGCTTCAGAGGCATGGGCCTAGGTTGAGACCACCGCACCGGAGCAATCGCATGCACACATCCACACCTCGCGTCCTGTCCCCGTTCTGCCTCGAGCCTGCCTCCGCCTTTGCGAGCGTTTGCGCTCCGACCGAGCAACGCCAACCAAACTTCTAGACGAAAGGAGACCGACTCATGGACATTAACGAACGGTTCTTAGCTTTTGCCCTCCAGGGTTCTTCTTGGGTGTTGTGGGTCCTCATTGGGCTCAGCGCTCTGGCCGTCACCATCGCTGCCGAGCGTGCGCTGCGGTTGCGGCGCGCGGCGTCAGGACAAGCCAAGCTCAAGATGCTCGCGCTGCGGAGCTGGACGACGGTCGCGGGCGCTCCGGACCTGGGCGATCCCGAGCTCACCCGACTCACAGCCCGCTCCAAAGCGGGCCAGTCCCCCGCGGCCTCCATGCTGCAGGCCCTTCGGGAGTCCTCGAACGCGGGCCTGGCCAGCGCTC
>JBGCFC010000094.1:0-3849 GCA_045106715.1 Sandaracinaceae bacterium | reverse complement strand
CATCCTGCGGACCAGGTCGATGACCTCGCGCGGAACACGCGGCCTCCCACCTCGGCGGCGACTCTTCCACGTCCAGAAGAGGGCGAATCCCTTTCGATGCCAGCGGATCACCGTCTCCGGTTTCACGAAGACGAGCGAGTCGGCCCATCGGTCCCAGAGTCGAGAGAGCATGACCCAGAACGCCCGGTCCATCTTCGTGGGTCGAGCACGCGTCACCTGACGACGCAGGACCGAGAGCTGCTGGCGGAGGGCGAGGTTCTCGAGCGCCAGGTCACGCCGCGCCATGAACGCGGACCTGGCACTCATGACAATGGCGACGACGAGACGGATCATGTTCGACCAGCTTGCCGACCCCTCCGAAAAGTTCAACGATCACGCCTCGGACGAGGTTTTGAGGAGGCACAGCTCGCGCAAATGCGCGGCATGGGCGTCGGGAAGCTCTCGAACATCGGGCCGCTGGTTGGGAAGGGCCCCGTCCGATTCACGCTTCGCTGGGCCCCGGCCGCACGCTTTCGCGAAGCTGCCGGCGCGTCCCTCGGTTCAGCCGAGCGTGGTCGAGGAGTCGGCCACGCGCGGCGGCGCGGGCTTCGAGCCAGGTGCAGGCGCGCTCCAGGTTCATGCCCACGTGCACTGGGTACTTGGGCTGGGCGATGACCAAGGCCGTGCGCAGGATAGTCCGGGCCACCGGTGCAGCGAGCGGTCCGCAAAGCAGCACGTTGGCGAGGCCGACCCCGTCTCTTCCGGGGCGGCGGTAGAGGCGGTTGGCGACCGGCAGGGCGTCCCGCTCGAAGCCGTCCTGGAGCTGAAACCGCCACGCCATCACGTTCAACCACGCGAGCTCCCCGTTCGTGGACTGGAGCACCGACTCTTGGACGCTCTCCGCCATTCGGATCTCGACGGCCGTCGGGACCTGCCGCATCACGAACACGACGCAGCCGTCGATCGAGAGCAACGTGACCCCGTCCGTGCGGTGCATCACTCGGTCGAGGAGATCGGAGCGCCGCAACTTCGCGCGAGCGTCGGTCGTCTCGTTCCGGATGGGCGGCGCGTCCGTTCCGCCCGGTCGAGTACTGGTAGGCACGGAGAGGCTCAACGGCGCGCACCGCGAGAGGTGAAGGGGCGAACGACGCGCTGCGTCGTGTCAGAGCCTCCCATCACTTTCAGCGTACAACTGCGCGGGCCCTGTTTCGCCGAGGAGCAGGGTCGAGATGGCTTGCCGAACGACGCTGAGATGGGAGGCCGGCGGAGCCGGCGGTCGCAGTGTACATCGGCGGCAGCTCACGGCTCGGTGGATCGCAACTCTCTCGGCGCGAGTTTCGGCATGACCGGCTGCGAGCCGCTCCACGAGGTCGACCTCGCGCTGCGTCGTGTCAGAGCCTCCCGTCACTTTCGGCGTGCAACTGCGCGAGCCCTGTTTCGCCGAGGAACAGGGTCGCGATGGCTCACCGCACGATGCTGAGGTGGGAAGCCGGCGGAGCCTGCAGTGGCGGTACACATTGGCGACAGCTCACCGCTCGGTTGGTGGCCACCCTCTGCGCGCGAGCTTCGACGTGACCGGCCCTGAGCCGCTCCCCGAGACCGGCCTCGCAACCGAAGTAGGCCTCATCCGGCGTTCGACCTGCGAGCGCGACTCGAGGGATGAGCGAGTTGTGATCGGCGAAGTACTTCGCGATCAGCGACTCGAGTCCGACGAAGGAGTCGAGCTGGTGGAGGTATTGCCAGCGGTGGCGGAGCTGATTCCTGAGCGACTCCACCATCGAGTTCGACTGAACGACATCGACCTGGGCCACGACGTGCTCCGCGACGGCTACGAGCTCCGCGTCCTGGTGGACGACGAGATTCTCCGAGCCGCCGTCGGTCATGACGTTGACCTTCGTCCCATCGGCCAGAGCCTGCCGCGCCTCGCCGAGGATCTTCCGCGTGCCCTCCGCGCAGAGGCGCCTCTCGAGCGTCCAGGCAAGGACACGTCGCGAGTAGTTGTCCACGACTGCGTGCAAGTACGTCCGCGTCCCGTCGAGGAGGCGGATGATGGTGACGTCGACGTGCCACCACTCGTTGGCCGCGGAAGCGCGGAGCCCCACCTTCGGCTTCACCGGGTAGATCCGACGCCGAGGTCGGTTCCATCCGTACTCGCGGACGAGGCGGGACCAGGTCTCGTACGACGCGAATACCTTCCCAATGCTCTTTCCAAGAATCGCCAGCGAGCGCAGCGAGAGGTGCTTATACGCCTCGGCCTCGACCAGGTCGCGGACGGCCCCGCGCTCGTCGCGGGTGAGACGGCCCGGGACCGTTCGCGGACAAGACGGCGCGTCATCGAGTTCACAGATTCGCTCACGCCGACTCCATGCGCCGGCGCGAGCGGGCGTCAGACCGACGATGCGCAACGCGGCGCTACGGCCGATTGCAGGCTCGGCGCGCGCCACCGCATGGAGAATCCGCCTCTTCCCCGACGCATCGGGCACGCGAACTCCGGAAAGCGACATCTGGCTCACGCGGACCAGCGTCACCAGCAAGCGAACAACGGTGGCGAGGAGCGCAACGCGCTTCTCAAGCCGTGCCACGTCTGCGTGGAGCGTGACGACCTCCGTTTCACGGGCGTCCAGGGTGACGACTTCGCACGCGCCTCGGGACAGCCAGGATCGACGGGTCGAATCGGGGATGGCGAGCCCCGGGAACAGGTCGGGGTCTCCGGCCTTCACGATCGCGTGGCGGATGCGATGGTCGTACTGCTTTCGGGCCGGCGCAGACATGGCTCGGGTGATGCGCCCCAGACGTCAGCGCGCAACTCGAACCGCGCGTTGTAGCGGCCGCGCAAATGCGCGGCGGCGGCGTTGGGAAGCTGTCCTTCCTCAAAACCTGATCCGACCGTTGGGATTGCATGATGAGCCGTCCTTGCTCCGCTCACGAGACCGAGCGGACGCCCACGGCGAGTGGGCGAGTCGCTTCCGCACGGACTCCGAACCCCCGAACTCGGGCACCCGTCGATTCGAGGACGGATCTCGCCCGGCGCTCGCGTATCTGTGACCGGCGCGAAGCAGGTGCGCTCAGGCAGCGCGTCGGCTGTATCGGTGGTGGAGTCCGCCGACCATCGGGAACGCGATCACTTCACCACCATCGTTGTACTCGGCGGCACGCGGCGCCGGCGCGTCCTTCGCCAGCGAGAGGTGAGTGCGCGCATTCGTTTAGTAGTCGAAGTACTCGCGGAGAATCCGTCGCAGGTGCTGCTCGTTGAGGACGATGACGTGGTCGAGGCACTCGCGACGGATGCTCCCGATCACGCGCTCGACATACGGATTCTGCCACGGGGAGCGCGGGGCGCTGAGCACCTGCTCGATGCCCATCGAGCGTACCCGGCCGACGAACTCTCGACCGTAGGTCGCATCCCGGTCCCGAAGCAGAAATCGCGGGGCCTCGTCGTATGGGAACGCGTGAATGATCTGCTGCCCCGTCCAACGCGCCGAGGGCCCCTCGGTGACGTTGAAGTGCACCACGAGACGGCGCTCATGGGTGAGCACCACGAAGACGTAGAGCACGCGGAAGGTCGCGGTGGGCACGACGAGAAAGTCGCACGAGGCGAGGTCCCGCGTGTGGTTCAGCAGGAACGTCCGCCAGCCCTGGGAGGGCGGCTTCCGTCGGCGAGGCATGTACCGCGACACCGTCGCCTCACTCACGTCGAAGCCGAGCTTCATAAGCTCGCCGTGAATTCGAGGTGCGCCCCAGGTCGAGTTCTCGCGGGCCATCCTGCGGACCAGGTCGATGACCTCGCGCGGAACACGCGGCCTCCCACCTCGGCGGCGACTCTTCCACGTCCAGAAGAGGGCGAATCCCTTTCGATGCCAGCGGATCACC
>JBGCFC010000093.1:0-51193 GCA_045106715.1 Sandaracinaceae bacterium | reverse complement strand
CCTCGTCTCGACCGGTGCCTGCCTCGCCGTCCTTTCTGCCTGTGACGGCGGAGGCGAGGCGGCCGACCTCGCCTTTGAGGTCGCCGTCGAAGTCGACTCGACGGAGTGCGGGATGACGGCCGTCGGTCGCAACCCCGCACTCGGCAACCGGCCGTGCGCGACCGTGCGCCTGTTCGAGCAGTCACCCTCTGGCGCCCTGACCCCGATTCGCCTGTTCAACCCCAGCGGAGAAGACCGTGATGGGGAGGGCGAGCTCGAGCGACGCGTCCAGTTGGACGAGACGCGCCGCATTCAGTTTGACGCTCGGATTCCAGAGCCGGGGACCGCCCACACCCTGGTCTTTCGCTTTTACGACGGCATGGGCAACCCTGTGTTCGGGGCGACCGTCGCCGACCGCGAGTTCGGGCCTGACCAGCCGCGCTTGAGGGTTCGCCTCTATCCGTTTCGTGAGTTTGCCTGCGCCGGCACCGGGCTGGACGCCAGCCTCGCGCGCGCTCTCCACCAAGCGGTTCGGTTGGACAACGGCGACGTCGTGATCTTCGGTGGCGTGACCGGCACCGACCTCAACCCGACCTCGATTCGGGATCCGGCAAACCTCCCTGGGGCGACGCTCGCGCGCTCGGTCGTGCTCTACGATTCGAGCGAGCACGAGTTCGTCCGGCTGGGCGGCGAGGAGTTCGGCCGGGTTGGGTTCGCGGCGCAGTACGTCGGCGTCGGCGCCGACGGCCGACACCGGATTCGGGTCGTCGGCGGCTACGCTCCTCAGGCGCCGAGCTCACCGCTCGTTCTGCTCAACAACGTGGCGCGCTTCTCGACCTACATGGAGCCGTTCTCGTTCACCTCCGAGCCCGTGCTCCAGGATCCGGTCGAGCTGGTGGTCGATGTGGCGGGAGCCAGTTTGGAGATCGAACGGTTGGAGGTGACTCCGGTCGCTGTTGGCGGCTTTGCGAGCATCTCCGAATCCACCCCGGGCGTCGCCTCTCTGGTGGTTCCCGGCCTGCTCTCCCCCCTGGATGGGATGGAGCCCAACCGGCCTCGTCGGCTGGACAACTCTTACTTCTTCCTCGTCGAGGGCGAGGAACCTGCGAACACGCCGAGAGCGGCGAGCAGCGTGGGCCGCATCGGTGCCACCGCGAACTGGCTGCCGAGTCAGGACGCGTGGCTCGTCTGGGGCGGCGGGGTCGGCGACGACGACGGAATGGAGGGAACGCTGGCGCCGGACATCGGTGACGTGGCCGGCGAGTTGATCGCGATGGACGGGGTGCGGCAAGTGCTTGCGGCCGGCAGCGGAATCCCCGAGCCGATCGCGTTTCACACGGCGACACGTTTCCCAACCACAAGCGACGGCACGAGCGACACCGTCGTGTTCGTGGGGGGCTACGAGCTCCGGGTGAACCGTACGGTCGGCGTGAGGCCGACGCTCGCGCCGATCGTCGCGCTGCGGTTCACGGGAACGACGGTGCTTCCCCGCGTTATCGCGCAATGCGAGTTCGTGACTGGGCCCACGCCCGATTCGTTGGTGTCCGAGTGTGACTACGAAAACACCGCGTTCCACACGGCGACCGTGGTGCCGGGTGTCGGCCTGGTGATCATCGGTGGCGCGCGCACACACGATGAACTCTCCCCGGCTGCAGCCCGCCGTTTCGTGGCGACGAACGCCGTATCCGTGGTGGATTCCGCGCTGAGGCTCGAGCGCCTGCCCGAAGTGTCCGCGCTGACCTTGCCTCGGTTCGGGCACACCGCCACGCTGCTGCCGGGCAATCGCTTGCTGGTGGTCGGTGGGTTCCGCGATGGCGCCGATGACGTGCTGAGCGCGGTGGCCGAGCCCGAGATGATCTACCTCGACAAGGCGCCCCCGCGGGTGGCCGGCACACAGTGCGTCGATACCAGCGATCTCCCGGACGGGGGGGCGGACGCGGGGGTGGATGCGGGTGAGTTCACGTTCGATGCGGGACCCGACGGTGGCCCTGATGCTGGGCCGGACGCCGGACTTCCGGATGGCGCCCTTCCGGACGGAAGTCTGCCTGATGGCAGCGTGCCGGACGGCGCGGTGATGGATGGTTCGACGGTTGACGCCGGCGGTTGAGACGTTCCTGCGGCGCGGTTGACAGGCTCTTCGGCCCGCGCCACACCTTCGTCGGAAATCGCCCGTTCCCCGTCCACAATTTCCCCGTTTACAAGGAGCCCCGATGGCCAGCCGAGAAGTCTTCATCGTCAGCGCGACGCGCACCCCCATCGGGTCGTTCCAAGGCTCGCTCTCCGCGGTCTCGGCGACCTCCCTCGGCGCCACCGCCATTGCAGCGGCGCTCGAGCGCGGCAAGGTCGACGGCGGGGGGGTGGATGAGACGTATTTCGGGAACGTGCTGACGTCCGGGCTGGGCCAGGCGCCCGCCCGCCAGGCGGCCAAGGGTGGCGGCATCCCTGACCAGGTGCCCGCGACGACGGTGGGCAAGGTCTGTGGCTCGGGTCTTCAGTCCGTGGTGCTCGGCACGCGCTCCATCCTGCTCGGCGACGCCGAGGTTGTGATGGCCGGCGGGATGGAGTCGATGAGCAACGCGCCTTACCTGCTGCCCAACGCGCGTGGCGGCCACCGCATGGGCCACAAGCAGACGATGGATTCGATGATCCTCGACGGGTTGTGGGACCCCTACAACGATCAGCACATGGGGATGTGCGGGGAGCTCTGTGCGCGTGAGATGAACTTCACGCGCGAGGCGCAGGACGAGTTCGCGATGGAGTCGTACCGCCGCGCCATGGCCGCTCAGGAGAGCGGCAAGCTGGCCCCGGAGATCGCCGCGGTCACGGTCAAGGGGCGCAAGGGCGACACGGTCGTGGACACCGACGAGGAGCCCACCCGTGCGCGCCTCGACAAGATGCCCAAGCTCCGCCCCGCGTTTGATCGCGAAGGCACCATCACGGCCGCGAACGCGTCGAAGATCAACGATGGGGCGTCCGCCGTGCTGCTCGCGAGTGGGGAGGCCGTCAAGGCGCACGGCTTGACTCCTCTCGCGAAGATCGTCGGGTACGGCGGTCACGCGCAGGCGCCGGAGTGGTTCACGACCGCGCCGGTCGGCGCCATCGAGAAAACCCTCGAGCGGACGGGCCTCAGCGTCTCGGACATCGACCTCTGGGAGGTCAACGAGGCGTTCGCCGTCGTCGCGATGGCGGCGATGCAGAAGTGCAGCATCGATCATGACAAGGTCAACGTGCACGGTGGTGCGGTGGCGCTGGGACACCCGATCGGCGCCTCCGGTGCACGCATCCTGACGACGCTGCTGTACGCCCTCGCCGACCGGGACAAAGCTCGCGGCCTGGCGACGCTCTGCATCGGAGGCGGTGAGGCCGTCGCGGTGGTTGTCGAGCGCGTCTGAGCTGACGCTTCGCTTGCTCATCGATCATGCCGACGCCTGGACGCACCCCGGTCGAGCCCGCGCCGGGCATGCGCCCGCTCTTTGAGCTGGCGGAGGCCGACGTCGCTGCGTTGGGGGAGGAGGTCCGCGACCTGTCGGCGCTTCGGGCGGCGGGCCTGCCGCTCGCGCGCGGATGGGTGGTTCCGCTCGCGCACGACGCGACGGCGCGTTCGTCATCGCTCGCCGAGGCGCTCGCCGCCCCTCGCGCGGTACTGAGCCGAAGCCAGCCCCCTGCCGGGGCGCGTACGATCCGGGTCTTGCCCTGGTTTCGCACGGTCGCGCTCTCGGTGCGGGCAGAAGCACAGTGGCCCGAGTGGACGCCGTCCGCGGACCTCGAGGTCGTCAACGAGGCGCTTCTGCAGCTCCGCGCGCAGCTCGCGACCCCGGCCATGGCGGGGGCGCTCGCCATGGACCCAAAGGGCCTCGCGTTGCGCGTGTTGGTGGCCGACGAGGGCCCGATGGGACGCGCGTGCAGCGTGGATCCGGACGATGGTGACCCGGCGCACGTGGCGGTGTGGCTGCCTCCGCATCGGCCGTACCGTCTGGATCGAAAGACCATGCGGCTGCTGGAGTCCGGCACGGGCGCTCTCGGCCACTCGGTCATGGAGCGTGCCGCCGACCTCGCGGATCGCGCCCAGCTCGCGCTCGGCCGTCCCGTCGAGGTCGACTGGGTGCTGGTCGACGGGCGCCCGGCGATCGCCCGCGTGCGGCCGAGCGAGCCGGTCTGGCGGTTCACGGACGAGCCGTTTCACAAGGTCGCGTTGCTCTGGCACGACGAGGGCCCGATCGCGCCGCTCGCCGTCGACGGATTGGACAAGGCGCTCCGGGAAGACCACGACGCGACCGGAGTCGACCGGGTGCGCCGCTTGTACGCGCGAGCCTATCGACGCCTCGACGCGGGCGGACGACGCGATGAGCGCCGCCACTCGTTCGCGAAGGCGGCCGCGCGCGCCGCGCGGACCATCAGCGATGTTGCGGACCCGATCCGAGCGGCCCGCGGCTTCAGCCGAACGCTCGATGGCCGGCTCACTTCGTTTGACCGAGACGCGCTGACGGAGTTCGAGGACGCGGATCTCGCGCGCGCCCTACGCGAGCGACAGGAAGTCGTCGTCGAGGCCTACGACCTTCTCGACCGCGGACGCAAAGCCACGCGCGCGGTGCTCGGCGCGCTCGAGGCGGTCATCGGGACGATCCCACGGGAGTGCATCCACGGTCTGGCGGCGATCCGCAGGACGCGTGCGCGGCGCCGTTTGGATGAGCGGCTCGCCAAGGCGGCGGCCCAGCTCAGTCCGCTTCCGGCGAGCCCGGAGGGCCTCGAGTCGGACGCGTCGCGCAGGCTCGCCAGCCTTCGCCGCGAGCTGCGCGCGGAGCGTCCGTTGGGCTTGGATGTACGCTCACCGGCCTACGGGGAGAGCGACGCGGCGCTGTTGGGCGGCCTTCGCGCGGCCCGTGATGGGCGTGCGGAGCGCGCGGAACGAGAACAGAGGCAAGCCATCCGGCGCTTGATGGCGACCGCGCGAGCGCGCCCTCTCGGCCGGGGGCGAGCGACGCTCGCCCGGTCGCTGACGGTGATGATCGAGCGGCTCGCTGACGCCAAGGGGCAGGTCGCCGAAGGGCTCGCCGCGGCCAACCTGCGGGTGCGCGCGCTCGCGCTCGAGATCGGGCGGCGGCTGGTGGAGCGAACGATCCTCGATGAACCGGACGACGTCTTGTTCCTCTACGTGATCGAGCTCCAGGACGCGTTGAGCGGCGAGCCGGGTGCGTACACGGCCCGCGTGCGGCTCCGTCGAGAAGAAGACGCACGGTGGCGCGCATTCGAGCCCCCGATCCGCCTTCAGGCACGAGAGCAGCCCCGCCGCCCCACCTGGTAGGCCCCGCTCGGGTGAATGCGCGCCCTTTGTGAACCGTCGTTCGCGCATGGACCTCGCTGCACCGTGAACCCCGAAAGGCGAGGGGAGCTTTCGCCCATCGCATCGTATGGAGGGGGGACGTGGCTCGGGGGTTGCTTACCGCAAGCATGAAGTCCAGCCTTGCGCGGCCGCTGCGAGAAGCGCGGAACGCGGGCCTCCCGCTCGAGATTTGGAATATTGGGGAACCAACGATGAAGACAGCTCAGACTCTGA
This sequence comes from Sandaracinaceae bacterium, assembly GCA_045106715.1. GTDB lineage: Bacteria > Myxococcota_A > Polyangia > Polyangiales > Sandaracinaceae. The sequence goes on along the minus strand of JBGCFC010000093.1, from coordinate 45,660 downwards.
CCGCGCTGGTCGCGCTCGCCATCCTCGGTGGCTGCACCAGCACGCACTTCGTGAGCATCCGCCACCCGTTGCAGGTGGGCCAGGTCGATCCCAACTCGGTGCCCTTCAATGCGCGCCGTCAGGAGCGGCCCCGCAGCTTGCCGCAGGGCTCGCTCACCGATGAAGCCTCCCTCACCGAGGTCACGCCCGAGCGCATCTGCGTTCACACGTCCCTCTGGCAGCTCGACCAGGTGGACCCCGGGCGCGGACAGTACGAGAACTACAATATCGCGTTGCTCAACGACGTCGACGGGGTCGAGAACCGCAACGGTCAGGTGCAGCCCGAGCAGCCCGTGACGCAGCAATACCAGGGCACCATCCAGCGCCGCATCCCCGCTGGCACGCGTCGGGTGTGCGCGTCGCGACGCAACCGCGTTTGCGTGCGGTGGACGCGTCAGCAGGTGTACCGGACGGTCAACATGCCGCACGTCTGGCAGGTCACGACGTTCCCGGCGACCATGTGTTTCCCGAACGGCGGGTTCGTCACACCCTCCACGACGCGCGTGGCGCTCGAGCTCGACGGCACCGGTGCAGGCGCGCAGGTCTTCGAGTGGCAGTTCGAGTCGGCGGTGGCCGGCGGTCAGCCGCAGCAGCAGCAGCAGTAGTCACGGAGCGTATCGGAGCAGCTGGGTGAGCCGGCCGCGCACGAGCGGCCACCCGCGCTCCCCAATGGCGTTCGTCTCTTCGTAGTGATCGCCCGGTGCCTCCCCGATGTAGGGGAGACCCGGGTCCAGCTCGAAGTCGAACTCAGGGATGAGATAGCCCACGAAGTCGCCCGTGAGACCCAGCGGCCATACCTGGTCCGCGTCCTCACGGGCCAGATCGCGCAGGTACGGCCCCTCGGGGGCCGCCGCGAGGTCGGGCGGGTTTTCGAGCGATGGGTCCACGACGGGGACGCCCTCAGGGGCGTAGGCGCCATCGTAGCCGCCGAGAAACAGTGCCGGGTCGAGCTCGCCGGGCAGCGTCATCATCGTCGCGCGTCCTACATCGATCACCGCGACCTCGGTCAGCAGCTCTGGGGTGTTGAAGCGGTTGATCGCGCGGTCTTGGTCGTAGTTGTAGACGTCGCGGACGAACAAGCCCTGAAGAAACGCGATGTGGTAGCGCCGGTTTTCGATCGGCAGAAAGAAGCGGTGCCGTCGGACCGCGAGCCGCGCGCTCTCTTCGCTCACCGAGCCACCACCGGGCCCAAGCGCATCCAGCACCAGGGCCGCGACCTGACGACCGAGCGTCGCGGGAGACTCCATCTCGCGGCGCGGCACGGACTGGCCATCGTCGGTCTGTTGCATCACCCGGCCGGGCCCGATCTGGCTGCCGATGGCGCCGTTGATGAACACGGCCGTGCCGCCCAACCCCGCGCGCATCGTCCCGTCAGGACGGGGCACCCCGTTCTCGATGCCGTCGCGCAGCCAGTGTGGGAAGTCGCTCGACAGCGCGGTGTTGGAGCTGCCCCAGTACTCGGGGTGCGCGCCGAAGTTCACCAGCGTCCCGATGGTCGTCCCGTCCGGTTCAGCGACCCGAAGGATGCGTACCTCGGGGTCGATGACCTGAGGGTCCCGGGTGTCGCTGACGTAGCGGAGGATGCCGCCCGGCTGGGCATCGAGCCGCACCGACCCGTACTGAGGCTGGGCGACGCGGAGCTCCGCGAGACTGTCCGCGATGGCCTGCACCGCCGCCTCCTGGATGCGCGCCATGTACGCTGGGTCGCGGCCCGACTCGTCGAGCGTGCGCCCCCAGATGCCGATCGTGTCGCGGGCTTCGTGGCCGTGCGTGGCGGCAACGGCGACATAGTCGACGCCCATCGCCGCGGCCTGCTCGCGGATGGGCTCTCCGTCGTCGAGGAACAGGCCCACCGCGTCGACGGCGACGAAGGCAATCGTGGTCTCGTTCTGTCGAAGCACCAGCGCGCGGGCCCACTGGTCGTCATGCACGCTCTGGGCCGCGCGTCCGTTGCCAAAACCGGCGATCCAGATGGCGTCGTACAGGCCGTTTCCGTTCCGGTCTTCGTAGCGGTCGCCGTCGTCCGGGTCGTAGCGGCCATCCCCATCGACGTCGACGGTGAGCGGCTCGGCGTCGTCGAGGGACGGGGTGATCGCGACCGCGGCGGCGCCGGCGAGCAGCAGGTCGTCGCCCTCGTCGAGGCATCCCTCCATCCCGGGGCACACGAGATCCGGCGCGAACGGAATGGCGGCGTCCACATCCGCGTCGGGCAGGGCCGCGTCAGGCGGCGGCCCCGCGTCGCGCTCGGGAGGGGGCTCCGAGCAGCCCAGAGCGAAGACCGCGAACGCGAAGACACGGAGCATCGGCATCATCCTGCCGCATCGCACGGAGCGGGGGTAGGGCGGTGATGCTCGCTTGACCGTCGTGGGCGCCCGATCTAGGCGTCCCGCAGCAAGGAGGGCGCCATGAGCATCGACGTCGTTGGAGTGATCGGAGCGGGACAGATGGGGCAGGGCATCGCCCAGGTGGCGGCCCAGGCCGGTGTGGGCGTGCGTTTGCTCGACGTGGACGAGGCCACCGCCGAGAACGGCATCGAGAAGATCGCCAAGCGCCTGGGGCGTTTGGTCGAAAAGGGCAAACTCGAGGCGGACGGACGCACGGCCGCGCTCAAGAACCTCCGGCCGACCGGCGACTACGGCGATCTCGCGGACGCAGACCTCGTGGTCGAAGCCGCGACCGAGAACGAGCCGCTCAAGCTGCGCATCATGGCGCTGGCCGACGAGGCGGCAAAGGACGGCGCGCTCCTCGCGTCCAACACCTCGTCCATCTCCATCACGAAGCTCGCGGCGGCCACGACCCGCCCGGAGCGCGTGATGGGCATGCACTTCATGAATCCGGTGCCGATCATGAAGTTGGTGGAGCTCGTGCGGGCCCTTCAGACGAGCGACGAGACCTACGCGGCTGTGCGCGCGTTCTCGGAGCGGCTGGGCAAGACCACGATCACGAGCAAAGACCGTCCGGGGTTCATCGTCAATCGCATGCTCATCCCGTTCATCAACGAGGCCTGCTTCGCGCTCTCCGAGGACCTCGGCACGCCCGAGGACATCGACGCCGGCGCCAAGCTCGGCCTCAATCACCCCCTGGGCCCGCTGGCCCTCGCCGATCTGATCGGGCTCGACACGTGCCTCGCGATCGCGGAGGTGCTGCACCGCGAGCTGGGCGATGACAAGTACCGTCCCGCGGCGCTGCTCCGGAACTACGTCGCGGCGGGCTGGCTCGGCCGCAAGAGCGGTCGCGGCTTCTACACCTATGGAGACAGGTGATGAGCGTGGTTCGCTACGAGCGAGATGGCGCCGTCGTCACGCTCACCATCAACCGGCCCGACAAGCTCAACGCGCTCAACTCCGAGGTGCTCGACACGCTGCTGTCTCACATCGAGCGGCTGCGTGGCGAAGACGGCGTTCGGTGCGCGATCCTGACCGGCGAGGGCAAGGCCTTCGTCGCAGGCGCCGACATCGCAGAGATGAAGAACTACGGGGAAGAGGAGGCGAAGGCCTTCTCGGAGAAGGGCCATCGGGTCATGGACGGCTTCGAGACGCTCCCGTTTCCCGTCATCGCGGCGGTGAACGGGTTCGCGCTCGGCGGCGGTGCCGAGCTCGCGCTCGGCTGTGATTTCATCCACGCCTCGGAGAAGGCCAAGTTCGGCCAGCCCGAGGTGAAGCTCGGGGTCATCCCCGGGTTCGGCGGAACGTCGCGCCTCGCCCGCCGGGTCGGCGTCGCGATGGCGCGCGAGCTGGTCTACTCCGGAAACATCATCCGCGCGGACGAGGCGCGCCGGATCGGCTTGGCCAACCAGGTGCACGCGCCCGAAGCGCTGATGGACGCGGTGAACGCGCTGGCGAAGACCATCGCATCGGTCGGTCCTCGCGCCGTAGACGAGGCGAAGAAGACGTTTCTCGAGGGGGAGGAGCAGGCGCTCACGGAGGCCAATCGACTCGAGATCGCGGCGTTCGCCCGCTGCTTCGGGACGGCGGACCAGACCGAGGGCATGGCGGCGTTCCTCGAGAAGCGCGCGGCGGACTTCAAGGGCGCTTGATCACCGCTCGCCGGCGCCGGCCGCCTCCCCGATCCCGGGGAGCTGGTCGAGGCCGCCGCACTCGGTGACGAGCGCGGGCGGCAGCCGGAAGCCGCCCAGGGTGAGCGGCGCCGTCAGGAGCGCGTCTTCGTCGAACGCGGAGACCGCGCGCGCACGCAGCGCGCGATCAAACGCGGCACGTGCGGCCTCGCAGTCCCCCGCGGTCGCGTGCACTTCGGCCTCGAGTTCCAGCGCAGAGGCGGCGTCGAGGCCCATGCGCTGGGCCTCGCGTGCCTGGGCGATCGCGCGCGCCGGCTCGTTGCGCTTTCGGGATGCCCACGCGGCGCCCAGCATCGCGCCTTCGTCCCAAGGGTCGACGCGCAAGCGCCATCGGCTCGCGTCCGTGCCGGCATCCGGGGCGTTCGCCACCTCGATGTCCGTGAGCACCCAGGGGAGCGCCAGCGCCCCGAGCGCCATCACTGCGGTCCCGGCGCCGGCACCCAGGCTCAGCCTGTCGCCGCGGACCGCGCTCGCCCCCGTGAGCGCGCTGACGCCGAGAACTCCGCAGGCCACCACGAGCGCCATCCCGAAGGCGGCCCCGTCGCCGGAGATCGTATCCGGCGAAAGGAGGGTTCCGACGACCGCCGCCGCCGCCGGAACGAGCGCCATCGGGAGCAGTCGTCGCTGCGGGACGCGCCGGAGCTGTCCGCCGACCCCGAGCGCAAGGATCGCGCACGCTGCGCCGAAGCAGAGGGACACGAGCGAGCCCCGGGACGAGACCAGCGCCGGCCCGAGCGCGGTGGCGCCGAGGGTCCAGGCCAACGCCGCTTCCGTTGGCCGCAGCACCACGCCTGCCGCCCGTTCCTTTCCGGCCACGGCCCGCGTGACCCGCTCGAGCAGCCACGGCAGCAGCGCGGCGAGCGGCGCGCTGACGAGCGGACGGAGCCAGATGTCTTCGATGGGCCAGGCGTTCATGGGAGGACCGGTAGTGCGACGAGAGGGCCGCTTCATCGTGCGGCGTGGCAAAGCGCGGAAGGTCTGATACCCCCATCGCGGTGCCGGCGCACCCGAGCCACCGTCGACAGGAGACACCATGAAGCGCGAAGCCCTCAGCACTCCCTCCGCTCCCGCCGCGATCGGTCCCTACAGTCAGGGCATGCGCATCGGGGACCTGCTCTTCACGTCGGGGCAGATCGCGATGGACGCGTCGACCGGAGAGTTGGTCGCGGTCGACGACGTCGCGGCGCAAGCGGAACTCGTCATGGATCACCTCGCCGCGGTGCTCGCGGCGGGCGGGGCGAGCTTCGCCAACGTGGTGAAGGCGACGATCTATCTCACTGACATGGCCGACTTCGGCGCGGTCAACGCGGTCTACGCCAAGCGCTTCGAGGGCATGGACCCGCCGGCGCGCGCGTGCGTCGAGGTCTCGGGGTTGCCGAAGGGCGTGAAGGTGGAGATCGAGATGATCGCTGCGGTCGACCACTCCGGCTGATGCACGGGTCGACCACTCCCGATACTCTCGAGGGATGCTTCATCGCGCGTCCCGTCTGCTCACCCCGCTCGCCGCTCTGTTTGTCCTTGCCTCGTGCGGGGACACCCCGGTCGAGCCCGACTGCAGCACCGACGACGAATGCGCGGCCGGGCAGATGTGCGTGGACGGGGCTTGCGCAGCTGGCATCGACGCCGGACCGGATCCGGACGCGGGCGACAGCGGCATTGGGCTTCGAGATGCCGGACCCCTGCGGACGCTGACCGGTCTGGTGCTCAGCCCGAGCGACCCGGTGCTCACGGCGGCCATCGGAGAGACGCCGACCGAGGACTTCGAGGTCGTCGGCATGTTCAGCGACGGTACGACCGGCGCGGTGGCCGGGCCGACGTTCACCGTCGACGCGGCGACGCTCGGCTTCCTGGATGAGGCCAGCGGGGTGTTCACCGCCAACGGGGTCATCGGCGGCGTGGTGAACGTCAGCGTGAGCGTGACCCCGGCGGGCGGCGGGGATCCGGTCAGCGCGAGCACCACCCTCACCGTGCGAATCGAGGACACGCTCTTGGGCGAGGGCGTGGACGCGACGGTGCCTGCGATGTTCGACGGGATCACCCCGACCGACGACGCCGCGGAAACTCCCAACATCGTCTACCCGCTCGAGGGCGCGGTCATGCCGCAGAACGTCTACCCGGCGGACATCCAATGGCTCCGGGGCGAGGCGACGGACTTCGTGCGCGTCACCATGACGAAGCCGAACGCGACGACCATCGCCTACCTGCGCGAAGACGGCATGCGGCATTGGCTCGCCGATGCGGCCCACTGGCGGACCCTCGTGCAGACCGACCCCGCTTCCGCTGCCTCCATCCAGGTCACCCGGCGAAACGCCGCCGGTGCGCTCTTCGAGGGGGCGGCCGTGTCGGTGACCTTCGCGCGCGCGGCCGTCACGGGAAGCGTCTACTACTGGGACATCAGCGCGACCCGCATCGTCCGGATCAACGACGGCACCGCGGAGGCGGAGCGCTTCATGCCCACACCCCCCAACAGCCGCGGTGGCGGCGCCAACTGCGTCGGCTGCCACTCCGTCTCCCATGACGGTCGGTACATGGCGGGTCGTCTCGGCCCCGGCCAGAACATCGGCGGGGTGTTCGACCTGACGACCGACCTCACGGCCACGCCGGCCCCTTCCGTCTACCCGATCAACGACAGTTCGCTGCAATGGTGGTTCTCCAGCTGGAGCCCGGACGACACGCGTCTCGTCGTCGTCAACAGCGACGATGGCTCGGCCGGTCCCCGGCTGCTTCGTTTCTACGACCCGTACGCCGGCGTCGACGTGCCGGTGTCCGGGACGCTTCCTTCGGGCACGCACCCCGCGTGGTCTCCCGACGGGACCGCCATCGCCTACGTGGCGAACACGAACGCCTGGGGCGGCCAGAACACGACCGGCGACATCGGCACTGTCGACGTCACCGGCACGGACACCGTCGGCGACAGCCGCATCGTTCATACCGCATCCTCGCTTTCCGGCGCGACCCCGCCCGGCGCGGCCGACAGCTACCCCACGTGGTCACCCGACTCGGCACGCATCGCCTTCGCGAACGGGACCGGCTCGCGCAGCGAGAACATGCAGTCGGCGCTCTACCTGATGGCGCGCGACGGTACCGACGTGGTGCGGCTCGACAACGCCAACGGCGGCGCGACCGCGGTCAACAACTTCCAGCCGAACTTCTCGCCGTTCGAGTCCGGCGGATACTACTGGCTGAGCTTCCTCTCGCGCCGCGACTACGGCAACGACGCGGTCGGCACACGCGGCTCCGACTTTCAGCAGATCTGGGTCACGGCCATCCGCGCCGAACCCACGCCCGGAGAGGACCCGAGCGAGGTGGGGTACTGGCTCCCCGGGCAGGACACGTCGTCGCGCAACATCTCTGCGTTCTGGGCGCCGCGTGCGTGCCGCCCGGACGGCGAAAGCTGCTCGGTCGGTTCGGAGTGCTGCGGCGGCGAGTGCGTGCCCGGCTCGGACGGCGCGCTCGTCTGCTCTCCGCCGCCGCCGGAACGCTGCCGCGCCGAGGGTGAAACGTGCACGACGGCCGCCGACTGCTGCGACGACATGGGCCTCAGCTGCCTCGCGAACGTCTGCGTGCGCGCGCCGATCTGAGGCGGAGGGACGTCAGCGCCAGGGGTCGGTGACGGTGATCGTCTCTTCTCGGTCCGGCCCGACGCTGACGATCGAGACCGGCACGCCGGCCAACTCCTCGACGCGGCGGACGTAGGCGCGCGCGGCTTCGGGGAGCGCGTCGATCGAGCGGGCCTTCGTCACGTCCTCGGAGAAGCCGGGCAGGCTCTCGAAGATGGGCTCGCAACGCTCGAGACCCGTGCTCGGTGGGGTGTCTCGGCGCTCCCCGTCGAAGGTGTACGCGACCGCGACCTGGATCGTCTCCATGCCGCTCAGCACGTCGAGCTTGGTGAGCGCCAGCTCCGTCAGGCCGTTGACCCGGACCGCGTGCTTGAGCACGGGGATGTCGAGCCAGCCGCATCGGCGGGGGCGTCCCGTCGTGGCGCCGAACTCGTGACCCGCGGCGCGCAGGGCGTCGCCGTCGGCGCCGTGCATCTCGGTGGGGAAGGGGCCGTCGCCGACGCGGGTCGTGTATGCCTTCGTGATCCCGACCACACGATCGATGTGGGTGGGGCCGACTCCGCTCCCCGTGCATGCGCCCGCCGCGGTCACCGAGGAGCTGGTCACGAACGGGTAGGTGCCGTGGTCGATGTCGAGCATCGTGCCCTGCGCGCCTTCGAGCAGCACGTTCCGGCCAGCCGACAGATCCGCGTGGAGAGGATCCGAGAGATCACCGATGTGCGGCAGCAGGATGTCGCGGAGCGCCAAGAGACCGTCCGCGACCTCCAGCGCGCTGGGCGGTTCGCCGCCGAGCGCTTCGATCGTCGGGCGCCAGGCTGCGAGGTTGGTCGCCACCTTGGCGCGCAGCACCTCGGGGTCGCGCAGGTCCGCCATGCGCACGCCACGCCGCGCCGCGCGGTCCTGATAGCAGGGCCCAATGCCGCGCTTGGTCGTGCCGATCGCGCCCGGGCCGCGCTCACGGAGCCCGTCCACCAGAAAGTGCTGCGACAGCACGAGATGCGCGCCTTCACTGACCAGCACGCGCCCGTCCGGCAGCAGGCCGCGCTCGCGCATGATGCCGAGCTCCTTCACGAGCACCTTCGGGTCGATGACCATGCCCGAGCCGAGGAAGCAGCGTGGGCCCTCGTGCAGGGCGCCGCTCGGAACGAGGTGGAAGACGACCTTCTCCCCACCCACCACCAGCGTGTGCCCCGCGTTGGCGCCCCCCCCGAAGCGCACGACGCTGTGGGCGCGCTCCGCCAGGAGATCGACGATCTTCCCTTTGCCCTCGTCGCCCCACTGCGCCCCGACGATCACCACGGCTGTCATGACTTGCTCCCGTGCCCGAGAACCCATCGCACAAACGCGCGATCGGTCTTGTCCGGCAGGTTTTGCTGTTCGCCGTCGACCCGCACCACCATAGCGCCGTCCCCGCGCAGCAACACGGCCGCGTCGTACTCCCAGCCGCGCGCGTAGTCGAGCGCCGCTGACTTTCCGCCATCCAGGACCGCGGCCGCCACGTTCCGCCGACGGAGGCGAACGGCGATCTGCTCGCGCCGCGCTGCGCTCCCGCCCGCCACGACGACCCGCGGCTCCGTTCGGCCCTGCACTGCGGCCCCCGCGGCCGATAGCGCCCACTCGAGGTGCCCCAGATCGATGCCGAACCCGGTCGCAGGCGCCGGCATGCCGAAGCGGCCCAGCAGCCCGTCGTAGCGTCCGCCCGCTCCGACCGGCTCGCCAGGACCGGGCGCGAGCAGGCGGAAGCTCACGCCCGTGTAGTAGCTGGCGCCTCGGACCTCGCCGAGATCGACGCTGAGCCGCGCGCCCAATCCGCGCTTGTCCAAGCGGCGGACGATCTTCCCGAGCCGGGCCAACCCAGCCTTCTCCTCGGGTCGGACGAACAGGGGCCGGGCACGCTTCAGGACTGCGTTCACATCGCCGTACAGCTCCGCTACGCCGCGCAGTCTCCGTGACACCGCCTTCGCCACCCCTGCGCGCGTCAGCTGTCGGTCGAGTTCTGCGCCGTCCTTCTGGATCAGCGCCTCCTCGACGCCGGCCCGGGCGCTCTCCGGGACCTCAGCGAGCGCCGCGCGGGCCAGGCTCACGACCGAAAGCTCGACCGAGAACCCGTCGAGACCCGCCGCGCCCAGCGAACCGGCCGCCAGCTCGATCGCCTCGACGTCGGCGTCGATGGAAGGAACGCCGATCAGCTCCACGCCCGCCTGCATGCTCTGCCGCTGTCGCCGGGCGCGCCCCCGCCGCTGGCGGATGAGAGAACCCGCGTAGCAGAGCCGGAACGGGGGAGGGCGCTCGGAGAGGCGGGTGGCCACGATGCGGGCGATCTGCGGCGTGATGTCGGGCCGCAGCAGCGCCACCTCCCCGCTGTCCGGCTCGACGAACCGAAGCAGATCGCGACGGTCGAGCGTATCCAGACCCCGCTCGATGACCTCCGCGTGCTCGAACGGGGGGGTGGTCACCAGCGCGTAGCCCCAGCGGCCGAAGTGGCGCGTGAGGCTTTTGGCGAGTCGGGCGCGACGGGCGGCTTCAGGAGGAAGCAGATCGCGCATTCCCGATGGGGGAGCGAGAGGAATGGACATGCGAGGGGTGACCTATCGGCACACTCGGGGGGCGTCAAGCGTGGCGAGGCCGGCGTCGGGCCTGTTCTTCTCGGAGGGCGTTTTCGAGGGTTGACCCCCTCTCGGTAGGACCCTACCGCCCGCTCGAGGCCCCCTTTCCCCTTTTGGACGAGACCCCGCCGTGGACTCCCCCTGCATCCCGCGACACGATGACCGGCCCCCTGAACGTGCGCGGCACGGTGGGGTGAGGCAGAAACGATCGCAGCGTGACGACCACGACCTCCGAATCCACGGGATCAACGACCCCGAGCCCCTCTGCGACCGATCGCCGCTTCCGGGTGATTGCGGGGATCGCGATCGTGCTGCCGGCGGTGGCTGCCTTGGCCGTCCTCCTCTGGCCATCGGACCCGACGCGCATCGGACCGATCCGCGGTGTGCTGCTCGGAGTGGGTCCGGCGCAGGCTCGCGAGAGTCTTCTCACGGGGGGCACTCCAGGGCGCTTTCGCAGCTCCGCCATGGACGAGGACTTCGCGCTGGACTGGGCGCCTACGGGCTCGGAGGCGGCCTCGGAACTGCGCTCCGCGCGGCTGGAATTCCACCTGGGTCAGCTCGTGGCGATGCGGTTGATCGTGTCCTCGGACGCGGACGAAGCGGGCGGAGAAGCGCTCGAAGTGAGCGCCGGCAGCATCCTCGTACGCGAGCCCGGTGCCGCCGAGAACCCGGGCGCAGTGCAGATTACGTGGCTCGCCAGGACATGCCCCACACACGCCGACGAGGTGGCTTCGCACCTGGGCGAAAGGTAGTCGGCGAGCCGTCCGATTCGCCCACCTCTCGGATCGAGGTTGTGCGTGTGGGTGCTCTCCCGTATATAGGCGCCCGCCCGGGGCATCTCGCTCCGGGTGTCCGTGCACTTCCATGGTCTCGACCCGAAGCCCCTCGCCTCACGGCAGGGAGTTCGGTGCGAGGCGACCGGTTCGCCTCCTGAGTGCAGCCCCGCCCCCGTCGAATCGGGGGGGCAGCCGCATCCGGGTCTCTGCTTGCCCTCCCTGGGCCCGATTTCCTCGACGAGCGAGACATGCAGATATTCCCAAAGTCACTCAACTACCTCCCCTTGGTGGCCGCGATGGCCGCCGCGGTGGGTGGCGGAGTGGCGACCTTCGTGGTCGCTTACTACTTCTCCCCCAACTTCCTCTACGTGGGCTACGAACCGGAGCAGCCGGTCCCGTACAGCCACCGCCTTCACGCAGGGCAGATGGGGATGGACTGCCGCTACTGCCACGCCAACGTGGAGCGGTCGTACGAAGCGATGGTCCCGCCGACGCAGACCTGCATGGGGTGTCACTCCATCGTGGCGCCTGAGTCGGCGCGCCTCGAGCCGGTTCGCGAGAGCTGGGAGACGGGGGAGCCGATCGAGTGGGTGCGCGTGCACAAACTCGCGGACCACGCCTACTTCGACCACAGCGTGCATCTCGCCGGCGGCATCGGCTGCGTGAGCTGCCACGGTCGAGTCGACCGCATGGAGGTCGTCCGCATCGACCAGCCCCTCAGCATGGGCTGGTGTTTGGATTGCCACCGCGATCCAGAAGAGAACATCCGGCCGCTGTCCCGCCTCACGGACATGGACTGGACCCGCGAGGACGCGACCGCAGAAGAGCAGGCCGAAATGGATGGCCTGCTCGCCCGCGCCGTCCCGCCGGAGAACTGCTCGGGGTGCCACCGATGAGCAAGCGACTTCCCATCCACGCGCCCAAGGCCGCGGCCGACCAGCCCGCGATTTGGCGTTCCATCACCGACAAGAACCACCCGGAGGCGGTCGCGCGTGCGGCGGACTCCGAGGGTGAGATCACCGGGGCGAGCAAGAGTCTCGTCGCGCTCAAGGCCAAGGCCGAGGTCGTTCAGGCCGCCAAGGCCAAGGTCGGACGACGCGGTTTCCTCGCGACCAGCGGTACCGCTGCGGCGGTGGGTCTCAGCGGATGCATCCGGCGCCCCGTGGACCACATCCTGCCGCACAGCCGCGGTCCGGAGTACGCGCTGCCCGGCATCCCGCTGCACTTCGCCACGAGCGTGACGCACGGTGGTGAGGGCTTCGGTCTGCTGGTCGAGAGCCACGAGGGGCGCCCGACCAAGATCGAGGGCAACCGGGACCACCCGTCGAGTCAGGGCGCGACCGACGCGCGGCTCCAGGGGATGATCCTCGATCTGTACGACCCCGACCGCTCCGCGCACCCGCAGCAAGGCGAGACGGAGTCCACCTGGGCCGACTTCGACGGCTGGTGGCGCGACAAAGCGGCCGAGCTCGGGCAGGGCGCCGGCCTGCGCGTCCTGGTTCGACCCTCGGATTCGCCGAGCCATCACCGCGCGCGGCAAGCGTTCCAGCAGCGTTTCCCGGCGGCTTCGATCCACGAGTGGGACGCGGTCAGCTACTCCCCCTACTTCCAGGGCAGCAAGCTGGCCTTCGGGACTTCGTTCGAGACCCGCTACGACTTCGCCCGCGCCAAGCGCGTGGTGTCGATCGACTGCGACTTCCTCGGCTCCGAGCCCGGCACGGTGCGCAATGCGCGCGGGTTCGCCGAGCAGCGCGGCCTCGAGCGTCCCACCGTCGACATGAACCGGCTCTACGTGGTGGAAAGCACCATGTCGCTCACGGGCATGAACGCGGACCACCGGCTCCGTCTCGCGCCATCGCAGGTGGACCGCTACCTCCGGGCGCTCGCGGTGAAACTGGGCGAGAATGGGGTTGACCTCCCTGAAGCGCTTCAGACAGCGGTTCGGGGAACCTCCACGGATGGGTTCTCGGAGTCTTGGCTCGATGGGGTCGCGAAGGACCTCGTCCACAACCGTCGTCCGGGCGACAGCTCCGCCGGGATCGACCCCGATACGGCCTCAAATCGCGCCAACGACCGGACGCGCAGCGTGATTGTCGTTGGCTGGCGCCAGCCCCCGCACGTTCACGCGTTGGCCCACGCCCTCAACGCCGCCCTCGGCTGCATCCCTGGTTGTGTGGCGCTCTACCCGGCGTACAACGACGGCGAACAGAGCCACGTAGAGAGCCTCACCGAGCTGACCGAAGCGATGCAGGGCGGGTCGGTCGACACGCTCATCATCCTGGACGGAAACCCCGTCTACGACGCGCCCAGTGACATCGGCTTCGCGGAGGCCCTCGCCTCGGTCGACAACACGGTGCACCTCTCGACACGCGTCGACGAGACCTCGACCGTCTGCAGCTGGCACCTGCCGCTCGCGATGGAGCTCGAGAGCTGGGGCGATCACCGCTCCATCGAAGGCGCGCTGTCCATCCAGCAGCCGCTCATCGCGCCGCTCCGCGGAGGCCGCAGCGCCGCCGAGGTGCTCGCGATGGTCGGCGGGATTCGGTCCTGGCGCGGCTACCATCTCGTCCGCGGCACCCTCCGCGAGACGATCGGAGCGCGGGGCTTCGACCGCTCATGGCGTCGTGGCCTGCACCGGGGTGTCGTGGTCTCGCCCCGTGTTCGTCCGGCGAACCCGCCGGTCAACGGCGGGGCGGTCGCAGCCGCGCTCACGGAGAACGCCGTCTCGGCGGCGACGCCCTTCGAGGTCTCGTTCATCGCCAGCTACCAGACCTGGGACGGCCGACAGGGCAACAACTCCTGGATGCTGGAGATGCCGGACCCGGTGACCAAGCTGGTCTGGGACAACGCGGCGTACATCAGCCCGGCCACCGCCGAGGCGCTGGGCATCGCACCGCCCGACGCGCCCCCCGGCTTCCTCCCGCAGACGATGGAGGCGCTCCGCCAGGGCGCGCTGCTGAACATCTCGCGGGACGGCGTCGAGTCCATCACCGTTCCGGCGTACGTGCTGCCAGGGCATCCCGACAACGTGGTCACGCTGCCGCTCGGCTTCGGCCGCACACGAGCCGGCCGCTACGGCAACGACGTCGGCGTGGACGTGAACCCCTTCCGCACCGGCGACGCGCTCGGCTTCGCCTCTGGCGTGACCGTGACGCTGGCCGACGGGCGCGGCGAGCTCGTCGTGACCCAGGCACACCACTCGATGGTCGGCCGCCCGCTCGCGATCGACGCGACGCTCGAGCAGTACCGCGAGACCCCGACGTTCCCGCAGTGGCGCACGGACGAGCGCGAGGCCACGCCGTCGCCGTCGCTCGGCCCGCTCTGGACGCAGGAGGACTACTCGCAGCCGCGCGTGCCCGCCCGTGGCGGCACCAGCTACCAGCCGTACCCCGAGGAGCGAACCGCCCGCGAAGGCGCCTCAGCTCGCTACAAGTGGGGCTTTGTCGTCGATCTCTCGCGCTGCACCGGCTGCAGCGCGTGCATCATCGCGTGCCAGTCCGAGAACAACGTCGCAGTCGTCGGCAAGCAGCAGGTCGCGCTCGGCCGCGAAATGCACTGGATGCGGCTCGACCGCTACTTCGTCGGGGATGACCTCGCGGACCCGCGCGTGGCGGTCCAGCCGGTCGGCTGTCAGCACTGCGAAGAGGCGCCCTGCGAGAACGTCTGCCCGGTCGCCGCGACCGCGCACAGCCCGGAGGGGCTGAACGACATGGCGTACAACCGCTGCATCGGCACGCGCTACTGCATGAACAACTGCCCGTACAAGGTGCGGCGGTTCAACTTCCTCGACTACCAGGGCGTGGTCCCCGAGCTGGAACGCATGCAGTTCAACCCGAACGTCACCGTGCGCATGCGCGGCGTCATGGAGAAGTGCTCCTACTGCGTGCAGCGCATCCAGTACGCGCGCATCCAGGCCCGGCGCGACACGACGGTGGACTCGGAAGGCGAGATCACCGAGCGCCGCATCGGCCCGGACGACCTCCAGTCGGCGTGCGCGCAGGCGTGCCCGAGCCAGGCGATCACCTTCGGTGACCTGAACGACACGCGCTCCCCGGTTCATCGGCGGGCGCACATGGACCGCAACTACAAGCTGCTCGCCTTCATCGGCACCCAGCCCCGGACGAGCTACCTCGGGAAGATCCGCAACCCGAACTCGGAGATGGTCTGATGGCGTACTACGAGCCCATCGAGGAGATCGGCGAGGGAGGGCTCGTCTCTCCCGGCACGACCTTCGGACAGATCACGCAGACCGTCAGTCAGGTCACTGAGAACCCCGCCCCCCGCGGCTGGTGGATCCTGTTCGGCATCAGCGCGACCTTGACGGCCGCCCTCGGCGCCAGCGTGGCGTACCTGCTCTGGACCGGCATCGGCATCTGGGGCAACAACAGCCCCGTCGCCTGGGCCTGGGACATCACCAACTTCGTCTGGTGGATCGGCATCGGCCACGCCGGCACGCTGATCTCGGCGGTCCTGTTCCTCTTCCGGCAGTACTGGCGAACGGCCATCAACCGGTTCGCGGAGGCGATGACCATCTTCGCCGTCATCTGCGCGTTGATGTTCCCGGTGATTCACACCGGGCGCCCGTGGTTCACGCTCTACTGGCCGGTCCCGATCCCGAACCAGATGAACCTGTGGCCGAACTTCAAGAGCCCGTTGGTCTGGGACTTCTTCGCCATCAGCACCTACTTCACCATCTCGCTGCTGTTCTGGTACGTCGGCCTCATCCCCGACTTCGCCACCCTGCGGGACCGGACGAAGAACAAGTTCCGCCAGTGGGCCTATGGCTTCCTCTCCTTGGGGTGGCGCGGCAGCAACCGGCACTGGAGCAACTACGAGCGCGCCTACCTGATCCTCGCGGGTCTGAGCACGCCGCTCGTTCTCTCGGTGCACTCCATCGTTTCGTTCGACTTCGCGACCTCGGTCATCCCGGGCTGGCACACGACCATCTTCCCGCCGTACTTCGTCGCGGGCGCCGTGTTCAGTGGCTTCGCGATGGTGATGACGCTCCTGCTCATCGCCCGCTCGGTCTACGGTCTGCATGACCTGGTGCGCATCCGGCACCTCGAGCTGATGAACAAGATCATGCTCACGACCGGTACGCTGGTTGGCTACGCGTACGCGATGGAGTTCTTCATCGCTTGGTACTCGGGCAACGCATACGAGCGCTTCGTGTTCCTCAACCGCATGGGCGGCGACTACTGGTGGGCGTACTGGTCGATGATCAGCTGCAACGTCATCAGCCCCCAGCTCTTCTGGTTCAAGAAGATCCGCCGGAGCATCCCGGCGATGTTCATCATCTCGATCATCATCAACATCGGGATGTGGTTCGAGCGCTTCGTCATCATCGTGACGTCGCTTCACCACGACTTCCTGCCGAGCTCGTGGGGCAACTTCAGCCCGACGATCTTCGACATCCTCATCTACGTGGGCTCGCTAGGGCTCTTCTTCACGCTCTTCCTGCTCTTCATTCGGTGGATTCCGATGATCGCGATTGCGGAGGTGAAGATGGTCGTGCCGGAGGCCGACGCCCACTACCACCCGAGTGGTGACCACGACCACGGCGACGACGCCGCGGCGGAGGCGTGAGCGTCATGGCGAACGAATCGACAACCGAGAGCGGCGGCGAGCCGCGCCCCCTCCTCCTGCTGGCGGAGTACGACACCACGAGTGACGTGATGCACGCGGCGGAGAAGGTGCGCGACGCGGGCTACGAGCGTTGGGACGTGCACACGCCGTTTCCCGTGCACGGGATGGACAAGGCCATGGGCCTGCCCGACTCCCGCGTCGGCTGGATCGTGCTTCTCGCCGGGCTGACCGGCGGGATCAGCGCCTTCCTCCTGATGTGGTGGACGAACGGCGTCGACTACCCCTACCTCATCGGCGGCAAGCCGGGCTTCTCGCTGCCCTCGATGATGCCGGTCATGTTCGAGCTGACCGTGCTCCTGTCGGGCTTCGGCGCGGTCTTCGGGATGTTGGGGCTCAACCAACTCCCCAAGCATCACCACCCCGTCTTCTACTCGACGCGCTTCGAGCGCGCGACCGACGACAAATTCTTCATCTCCATCGAGGCCGCGGACGACAAGTTCGATCTGGTGGAGACCCGGAAGCTGCTCGAGGACACGCACCCGTCCGCCGACATCGAGCTCATCCAGGAAGAGGCGAGCTGATGACCGACCGCCTACTCACTCTCGCGACGCTGCTCACCGCCGCCGCCCTGCTCGGCGGCTGTTGGGGCCAGACGTCGGAAGACCCGCCGATCTTCCCAATCCGGAACATGCACGACATGCCCCGGTACGACCCACACCAGGCGAGTCCGTACTTCCAGGACGGTCGCGCGATGCGCCCCGAGGTCCCGCACACCGTCTCCCGTGAGGCGGCCATCGACTCGACCGTCGACACGGGCGTGCAAGACGACGGCACGTACATCGCCACCATCCCCCAGCCGGTGATCGACGAGGCGGGCGGCATGGATGACCTGCTGACGCGCGGTCAGGACCGTTACGGCATCTACTGCGTGCCATGTCACGGCGGGCTCGGCGACGGCCAGGGCCTGGTCCCCGAAGTCGCCGGCGGCGGCGCCATCCAGCCGCCGACGTTCCACGAGGAGCGCCTTCGCGGCATCCCGGACGGTCAGCTCTACGCGACCATCCGCAACGGCGTTCGCAACATGCCTGCGTACAACCACAACATCCCCGTCCAGGATCGCTGGGCGATCGTGTCGTACGTCCGGGCCCTGCAGCTCAGCCAGCTCGACGCGCGCACGGCGCAGCTCGAGCCGCCTACGCCCGCTTTGGGAGCCGACCGATGAGCAAGAAGTCGAAGAGCGACGAGAAGAAGCTCAGCTACCGCATCCCGACCGACGCGGGGTGGGCCAACGCTTGGAAGATCGCGGCCGTCCTCGGCGGCATCGGCGCGGTTGCCTGCGCCCTGGGCGCGATGAACGACCCCCACCGGTTCGCTTTCTCGTGGCTGTTCGCCTTCATGGCGTTCTTGGCCCTGGGGCTTGGCGGACTCTTCATCACGATCATGCTGAACCTCACGGCGGCGTCGTGGGGCGTCACGGTTCGCCGGACCGCGGAGATGCTGGCCATCGGCCTGCCCGTGTTTGCCATCCTTTGGGTACCCATCGCGTTCAGCACGCAGGAACTCTACCCCTGGGCGACGCACCACGGCGACGACCACGCCGAGGAGGCGGACGAGCACGGCGAAGACGGCCACGGTGAGGACGGCCACGGCGAGGACGGCCACGAGCACGAGGAGGGAGAGGAGCACGGCCTCCTCGACTTCGGCTCGCCGACGACGGTGCACGCCCAGGAGACGCGTGACCCCGAGGACCTTCACCCTGACGAGCGTGTCGATCATGCGCACGCGGCGCCCGAGGGGGAGGGCGATCACGCCGAGCACGGCGAGCATCACGACCCCGAGCACGCGATCCACGCGGAGATCATCGAGTCCAAGCTCGGCTACCTCAACGAGGCCTTCTTCTGGGGTCGCGGGATCTTCTATCTCCTCGCCTGGATCGTCATGGCGTTCCTCTTCTTCTCCTGGTCGACCCGACAGGACAAGGAGAAGGGCTTGGCGCTGACCAACAAGCTTCAGAACGCGGCGCCGGCGGCAACCATCGTGCTCGGCCTGACGTCGACCTTCGCGGCGTTCGACTGGATGATGTCGACGGAGCCGAGTTGGTTCTCGACCATCTTCGGGGTTCAGTACTTCGCGGTCTGCGCGGTCTCGAGCTTCTCGATGGTCATCCTGCTCACGATGGGCCTGCGCCGCGCGGGCATCCTCGGGGATGCCGTCAACGTCGAGCACTACCACGACGTGGGCAAGCTTCTGCATGGCTTCATCGTCTTCCACGCCTACATCACGTTCAGTCAGTTCATCCTGATCTGGTACGCCGGCATCCCGGAAGAAGCGACCTACTACCACCTCCGTTGGTGGGGCGGCGGCGGCTTCCAGAACATCAGCATCCTGCTCATCCTCGGCCACTTCATCATCCCGTTCCTCGGGCTGATGAGCCGAAACGCGAAGCGCACACTTCCGGTGCTGGCCTTCTTCTGCGCCTGGATCCTCGTGTTCCACATCGTCGAGGTGTACTGGCTCGTGATGCCGTACGCAGAGCAGACGGGCCTCGTCGAGACCACGCTCCGCGTTCACTGGATGGATCTTGCAGCGCTCTTCGCCGTGGGCGGCATCTACATGAGCACGGTCCTCTTCATGATGACCCGTCACCCCCTCATCCCCGTCGGCGACCCGCGTCTCGCGCGCTCGTTGGCGTGGGAGCAGTAGGCGCTCCGCCTCGAACAAGGAGTCGCGCACATGGACAAGACACCCCCGCAGAACCTGCTGATCTTTGTCATCGGCATTCTCTCCGTGGCCTCGCTGGTCGCCGTGGCGCCTGGCTTCCGGGCTTACTACGACGGCATGCGCCGGACCGCCGTGGCCGACCGGTTGGAGCGCTTCAGCGACGTGGACCGGCTCGAAGAGGTCCGCGCTGAGTGGGACCGCGGTCTGAACTCGGGTCGCATGCCCATCGGGCAGGCCATGGCGCAGCTCGGTGACCGCGGCCGCACGGCCTTCGCCCCGATTCGGCCTCAGTCGGGAGGGGACATGAACTTGGACCCGCTGACCGGCTGGACCCAGCTTCCCCATGCGCTCCCGACTCCCGTGGTCGAGGCGCAGGCCGCAGCGGCAGCCGCGGCGGAAGAAGCAGCTCGGCTGGAGGCGCTCGAAGCGCTTCAGCCGGAGGGCGAAGAGGGAAGCGTGGAAGGCGACGAGAACACGACCGAAGCGGCGCTCGAAGCGGCCGGCGATGCCGTCGAGGCGGCTGTCCCGACTCCCGCGCGCCGTCGTCGCGTGCGCCCGGCGCCCGCACCCGAAGCGCCTGCGGCCCCTGAGGCGCCCGCTGCCCCTGCCGAAGGCGAGGGCGAGTAGGCCTCATGCTCTTCCGGCGTCACATGTCGTCCCGTCTCGCGGCGCTGCCCTCGGGTGCGCTGGCGCTGATGGTGGCGTGCGCGCTGCCGCTGATGGCGGCCGCGCAGGTGACGCCGAATGCGCCTCCTGGTCTCGAGAACGTCGGCGTCGACGAGCACCTCGACCAGCGGATCCCCACCGACCTGACCTTCCGCGACCACACGGGCGCGGTGGTTCGCCTCGACCAGGTCATCCGGGGCGACCGGCCGGTGCTGCTCAACCTCGTCTATCACACATGCCCCAGCTTCTGTTCGCTCGTGCTGGACGGCGTCGTCGGTGTGCTGGCTCAGCAGCCCTGGACGGTGGGCCAGGAGTTCGACGTCCTCACCATCAGCATCGACCCGCGGGATACGCCGGAGATCGCGGCCGAGCGCCGCGCGCGCATGCTGAATCGGTACGGGCGGCCGCAGGCGGAGGAGGGCTGGACCTTCCTCGTCGCGGAGACGAGCCTGGATGAGTCCGAGATCATCGCCCAGTACGGCGTCTACCCCAGCGTCGAGCGACTCGCTGACGCCCTCGGGTTCCGCTACCAGTGGATGCCGCGACAGCGCCAATACGCGCACGCCGGCGTCACCATGATGCTCACGCCCGGTGCCCGGGTGGCTCGCTACCTGTATGGGATCGAGCTTGAGTCCAATGATGTCCGCCTCGGTCTCCTCGAGGCGTCGGAGGGTCGCAGCGTTTCCACCGTGGAGCGGGCGATTCTCTTTTGTTACCGCTATGATCCGCTCGCCCAGGGCTACACGCTCGTGGCGTGGCGGGTCATGCAGGTCGGAGGCTTTTTGACGGCCCTGACCATGTTTCTCGTTCTCTTCTTCCTCTGGCGGCGCGAACGTCGAAATGGCGGCGTGCTGACCGAGGCAGGACCGGGGCTTACCGAAGCCTCCGCTCGGAGCTGAATCGATGGGCGACGAAAACGAAGCGCTACAGAACGGATACGACGCAACGATCCAGTTGCCGGAGGGAGCCTCGACGCTGGCCCCCTACGTGGACGCGCTCTACTACGAGATCTTTTGGATCAGCGTCATCTTCTTCGTGGCCATCGTCGGCGCGATGGTCTGGTTTGGCTGGCAGTTCCGGCGCCGCAAGGGCGTGACTTCCAAGCCGCCGGGCCATCACACGGCGATGGAACTCTTCTGGACATTTTCGCCGCTGATCCTGCTGGCGTACATGTTCCACCAGGGCTTCGACAGCTACATGATGATGACGATCCCTCCGGAGACGTCGATCAACATCCGCGTCCGTGCCTACAAGTGGCGGTGGGAGTTCGAGCAGCCGAACGGCATGATCGAGGGTGAACTCCGCGTCCCGGTGCATCAGCCCGTTCGCATGATCATGGCGTCGTCGCCCACCGGTCCTCGGCCGGAAGACGGGGCGGTTCTGCACTCCTTCTTCGTGCCGGCGTTCCGCGTCAAGCGGGACATCGTGCCCGGCATGTACACCTCGCTCTGGTTCGAGGCGACGCGCGAAGGGCAGTACCAGATCTACTGCACGGAGTACTGCGGCACGGGTCACTCGCGCATGCTGAGCAACGTGCAGGTCATGTCGCAGGAGGGCTATGACGAGTACCTCCGAATCGGACCGCAGTGCCCCGAGGAATACGAAGAGGACTGGCAGTGGGGTGAGCAGCTCTTCGCCAGCAACGGCTGTGTGGCCTGCCACAACGTCGAGGAGTCGGCGGGGGCGGGCGTGGGCCCGAACCTGGCCAACGTGGCGGGTACGATGCAGCCCATCGAGGGAGGTGAGCCGGTCATGGCCGACGCCGCCTACATCATGGAATCCATCATGGAGCCTCAGGCGCAGATCGTGAGCGGCTACACCAGCGCGGCGATGCCCGCCTTCAACCTCCCGCAGACCCAGCTCGACGCGCTCATCGCGTATGTCGCGCACCTCAGCGATGAGGGCGGCGACCTCGAGCTCACCCCCCACTGCGGCGACGCCGCCGAAGCCGCGGCCGCTGAGGCCGAGTAGCGGACCAGGAAGTAAGGGACGACGACATGGCAGTCGAAGCAACGCATCCGGGTACCGCCGCTGACGCGCACGGTCACTCCGAGAAGAACTACATCAACGAGAAGACCGGCATCATGAGCTGGCTCATCACGC
Source organism: Sandaracinaceae bacterium (assembly GCA_045106715.1). Lineage (GTDB taxonomy): Bacteria > Myxococcota_A > Polyangia > Polyangiales > Sandaracinaceae. Next base: position 23,528 of record JBGCFC010000093.1, on the reverse strand, counting down.
TCGATCACAAGCGGATCGGCATGATGTACCTGCTCGCCATCCTGACCATGTTCTTGGTCGGGGGTGTCTTCGCGCTCCTGGTCCGCACCGAGCTGCTCACGCCGGGCGAGACCATCATGGGCCCCGAGACCTACAACAAGGTCTTCACGCTCCACGGCGCGATCATGGTGTTCCTCTTCATCATCCCGTCCGTGCCGGCGGCGTTGGGGAACTTCTTCCTCCCGCTCCAGCTGGGTGCCAAGGACGTCGCGTTCCCGCGGCTCAACCTGGCCAGCTTCTACATCTACGTGATCGGCGCGGGCTTCGCGATCTTCAGCATCGTGACCAACTCGGTCGACACTGGCTGGACGTTCTACACGCCGTACAGCTCGACCACCGACACGTCGGTCGTGTCGATGACGCTGGCTGTGTTTGTGCTCGGGTTCAGCTCGATCCTCACGGGCGTGAACATGATCGCGACCGTGCACAAGCTGCGTGCGCCGGGCATCCACTGGAAGCGCCTGCCCCTGTTCATCTGGGGCATCTACGCCACCAGCATCCTGCAGGTCCTCGCGACGCCCGTGTTGGCCATCACGCTCCTCATGCTCCTCATGGAGAACGTGCTGTCCATCGGCATCTTCGACCCGCGCCTCGGCGGCGACCCCGTGCTCTTCCAGCACTTCTTCTGGTTCTACTCGCACCCCGCCGTCTACATCATGATCCTGCCGGGCATGGCGGTGGTGAACGAGATCATCGCCACCTTCAGCCGCCGCAAGATCTTCGGCTACATGTTCGTCGCGATGAGCTCCGTGTCGCTCGCGCTGCTCAGCTTCCTCGTCTGGGGCCACCACATGTTCGTGGCTGGGATGAGCGAGTACGCGACGATGGTCTTCAGCGCGCTGACGTTCCTCGTCGCCATCCCCTCGGGCGTGAAGGTCTTCAACTGGACGGCCACGCTCTACAACGGGTCGGTCAGCTTCCTCTCCCCGATGCTCTACGCGCTCGGCTTCCTGGTGCTCTTCACCATCGGCGGCCTGACGGGGCTCTTCCTCGGCACGCTGTCCGTGGATGTGCACCTGCACGACACGTACTTCGTCGTGGCGCATTTCCACTACGTGATGGTGGGCGGCACGGTCATCGGCTTCATCGGCGGGCTCCACTACTGGTGGCCGAAGATGACGGGCAAGATGTACGACGAGACGCTCGCGAAGATCGCCTTCGGGTTCGTCTTCACCGGCTTCAACATGACCTTCCTCACCCAGTTCGTGCTGGGCAGCCAGGGCATGCCGCGTCGCTACTACGACTACCTCGACCACTTCCAGCCGCTTCATGGGTTCAGCTCGATCGGCTCCTACGTGCTGGGCCTCGGCTTTGTCATCATGGCCGGCATGTTCATCAAGTCGCTGCTGAACGGGGAGAAGGCGCCGGCCAACCCGTGGGGCAGTGCGGGCTTCGAGTGGATGACCGCGTCGCCGCCCATCGCCCACAACTTCCACCACATCCCGGTCATCGACCGCGGACCGTACGACTACCATCTCGCGACCGACGAAGAGCTCTTCGACGGCTTCGAGGAGGACCGGCCGGCTTCGACCACGAAGCGGGCAGCCCCCAAGAAGAGCGAGCCGGCTCCCAAGCAGCCCGCGGCCAAGGCCGCGCCGGCCGAAGAGGAGGAGTGAGGCTCCGGCCTCGCTCCCGACACCACGGAGAATCCGATGGCATCGTCAACTGAGACGGCCCACGACCCCCACGCCAAGTGGGGCTCCTGGCTCCAGCATCACTTCGAGACCCCGAACCAGCAGTTCGAGTCCGCGAAGCTCGGGATGTGGCTCTTCCTCGCGCAGGAGGTGCTCTTCTTTAGCGGGCTCTTCGTCGCCTACGGCGTGTTCCGGGTGAACTACCCGGAGGCGTTCGAGGCGGGGTCGGCGCAGCTCAACCGCTTCATCGGCGGGTTCAACACCTGCGTGCTGCTGATCAGCTCGTTCACCGCGGCGATGTCCGTGCGTGAGGCGCAGCTCGGCAACACGAAGAAGGTGTCGATGCACCTGATCATCACGATCGTGTGCGCGTTCGGCTTCTTGGTGATCAAGTACTTCGAGTACTCGGCCAAGTTCGACCACGGACTTCTGCCGGGGAACTACTTCCACCCTCACATGGAGCACATCAACCCGTGGGTGGACGGAGTCGAGAGCGTCAGCGTCATGCCGGCGAAGACGCACATCTTCTTCGGGATCTACTTCATCCTCACGGGGTTGCACGGCGTGCACGTCGCCATCGGCATCGGGGTGCTCGCGTGGATCCTGATGCGGAACCTGCGCGGCGATTTCTCGCCCCAGTTCTGGACCCCCGTCGACATCGCGGCGCTCTACTGGCACCTGGTCGACCTGGTCTGGATCTACCTCTTCCCCCTGCTCTACCTCATCTAGGACGCACGACATGTCGGAACACAGCCATGAGCATGCGGACGACGGTGGCGTTCACGTCCACGTCCACCCGACGAAGTTCTACGTCGGAATCCTGGGAGCCCTGCTCCTCCTGACGGTGATCACGGTCGCCGCCTCCTGGGTCGACATCGATGGGTTCCTGGCGCTCGGCCGCCCCGTCGAGGGCGTGGGCGCGTGGAACCTCACGTTGGCCATCGCCATTGCGACGGTGAAGGGGACGCTGGTGGCGACCTTCTTCATGCATCTGAAGGATGACAAGCGTTTCAACGCGCTGATCTTCCTCGGAGGGCTTCTCTTCATTGGGATCTTCTTCGCCTACACGATGAACGACACGACGACCCGTGGGCAGACGGGCGACGCGTTCAATGGCGTGCAGATCGATCCCGAGACGGGAGAGCGCGCTCCCGGCGGCATCAATCGGCCGCTCGCCGGCCGTGAGCTCGAGCCTGGGGTGGAAGCACCGGAGGCCGCGGAGGGCGATGCCCACGGTGAAGCGGCGGAGGGTGAAGCGGCTGAGGGCGAAGAAGCCCACGAAGAGGCTCCTGCGGAGCACTGACCCTCGAGGCGGCGTTCCGCCACGACTCTCATGACCGGTCATCTTCAAGGCGCGCTCACTACCTCGCGGTCGGCGAGGGTGGGCGCGTCGCCAATTGGCCGGGTGGTTCCGGTGATGGCCGTCCTGCTGACGCTCGCGGGCTGTGACGCGGGACCGCGGTCCGGACTGCCCGTGGTGCCGGAGATTCCGCGACCCGCGTGCGTGGAGGGGGCGCCCGAGAGCGAGAGCCGGCACCTGCTCGTGGCGGGACCCACCATGCGCGAACGGTCGGTCGTGGAGACCTTCTCGCTGCACAACTTCGATGGCTGTCAGGCCGTCCGGGTGGAACAGGAGTGGGCGCGCGGTACCGCGGATGTGGAGGTTGTCTTCGACGCTGAGGGGCTCCCGCTCCGAATCTGGCGCCGCACGACGATCCCCGACGCCAGCGGTCCGCTCGGGCACCTCGACCTCCGCGTCTATGACCTGACCGCGAGCCCCGTGGTCATGGCGCGTCGCGGCCCGAGTGGGGAGCGAGAGGGCGAGAGCCTGCGGGGCGAGCGCCCGCGTGTCGTCATCGGTCCAGGCCGCGGACTGCTCACAGCGTGGATTCAGCGCGCGTCACTCGCGGTGGGCGAGAGGCTCCGGGAAACGGCCATCGACGTGCGCGAGCCGATCGCCGTCATTCGTGACGTCACCCTGCGTCGAGAGGCGGATCGCGCCGTCGCTGAGCTGGGGACGGTCCGCGTCTACACGATCTACGGCCGTGAGCCGGTGTTCGCCGACGCTGACAACGTCGTGATCGGCGACCTGTTTGGCATGCGACGAGCCGACGCGCTGCCGGGGCCCGTGCCCGACCCGATGCCCGACCGCGAGAGCTTCGACCCGACGCAGCTTCCCTGACGCGATCGCGTTCGACTCGTCACGCAGGCCTGAGGTGCTATGAGTCCGGCGTGCGATGGACGGCTCTACTGCTCGGTCTGCTCTGCGTCTCCGGATGCGACGCCACGCCGAACCCAGACGATGACGCCGCGGTCCGAGGCGACGGAGGGATCTCAGACGCGGGGCTTGCTGACTCCAGCGTGGCTGACTCGAGCGTGGCTGACTCGAGCGTCGCCGACGCCGGTGGCGCCGATTCGGGCCCGGCCGATGCTGGGGTGGACGCAGAAGCCCCGGATGCGGGTCCGGGTCTCGTCACAGGGCTGCGGGCGCGGTTGGAGGCGGCGGCGACCACCCTCGAGCGGGACGCGATCGTGCATGAGGCGGCCTGGTCCGGTCGATGGCCGGCCTCGGATGCCAGCGGTTGGCTGTTCGTCACCCGATGGCCGGACGCGCCCGAGGCCGTGAGTCTGGTCGGCGATCCGTTCGGCTGGGACGAGGGTCTCGCGGCCACCCGTTTGGGCGACCACTACATCGTGTTTGTCGAGGGGGCTCTCACCTCGGCGGCCGGTGCCAAGTACAAGTGGCGCGCTGGCAGCTCCTTCCGCTCGCCGGGTGAAGCCACGGCGTATGGGAGCGACGACTTCGGTGAGTTCGGTTACGTCGCGCCCCCCGCGGACGCACGCTGGCGGGAGCGCTTTCCCGCGCACGCGTCCGCCTATCTCGAGGACCGCCGCACCTTCCGCGCCCTGCTCCCAGCCGGATTCGTCCGAGGCGACCGCGCGCGACCCGTGCTGTTCATGCATGACGGACAGAACCTCTTCGACCCCGCGCCGTTCGGGGGCTGGCGCGTGCACGCTGCGCTCGACGACGCCTCCGACACCGACACGGTGGTCTTGGCCGTCGACAACGCGCCCGACCGCATGAGCGCTTACACCCACGTCGCCGACGACGTCGGCTCAGGTGTGGTGGGGGGACGCGCCGACGCCTACCTCGATCTCGTCGAGCGGGAGGCGCTCCCGTTCTTTCGAGAGCGCTACGGAGTCACCGCCAGCGGGCCCAGCCTCGCCGTCGCCGGTTCGTCTTTGGGCGGGCTCGTCAGCCTCTACGCGGCGCTGACGCGCCCCGACCTCGCGCGCTGCGTCATCGCCATGAGCCCCACCTTGGGATGGGGCGCCTACGCCGCAGGCCCTGCGCCCGACGCGCTCTTGTCCCGGTGGACCGCCCGTGGCGCCACCGCGGTGTACCTGGACAGCGGCGGGGAGGGCGCCTGCAGCGATCCAGACGGGGATGGAGTGCAAGAAGACGCGGCGCCGCGTGACAATCTGTGTGTGACCAACCAGCTCCGGGACCGCCTGGACATGCTCGGCTACGCGTTCGACACGGACCTCTTCCACTGGCACGAGCCCGGGGCGGAACACAACGAGGCCGCCTGGGCGGCGCGCGTCCCCCGCGCGCTGGCCGCATGCCGCACCGCGGGCTGGGAACCCGGCTGAGTGGCGTGACGCTCCCGGGGTAGAACGTGCGGAACGCGGCTCACCGCGAGCGGCGCATCATCCGAAGCACCCCGAGCGCGACCGCGCCGACGACCACCGCCCACCAGAGCGTGGCGAGGCGGGTCAGCATCGTGGCGGCGGTCGCGGCGGCCGAATCGATGGCGCCGGCAGAGAGCGTTTCGATGAGGCCCGTCATGCCCGCCTCGGTGACGCCGAGGCCTCCGGGCATCATCGCGAGCGCACCGACGATGGTGCTGGCCGAATAGGAGAAGAACGCGGCGTCCCACGGCAGCCCTCCGCCGGGGAGCGCACGGAGCAGCACCCAGAGCGCGACGCACTCGAGACCCCAGCTCACGGTCGCGAGTCCCGTGGACACGGCGAGCGGCGCGGGGCGGGTCATTCGGTGAAGGCTCTCGTACGCCTCCCGGAGCCGGGGGGCGATGCGGGACACGAGCGGGAGGCGGCCCGCGATCCGCAGCAGCCACTCACCCAGCGGGCGCCACGAGGCGGAAAGCAGCACAAACCCCACGAGGGCGGCGCCAGCGAGGGCGATCGGCACACCTTCCTCGAAGGAGAGGCTGCCGGCAGCGGTCAGGATCACGAGGGCGATGAGGTCGGTCAGGCGCTCGGCGAACACCACAGGCGCGGTTTTCGCGATGGACGTGCCGCGCGACTCGAACAAGAGCAAGGACTTGAACACCTCGCCGAGCTTGCCCGGGGTGACGCTCATCACGAACCCGGCCAGAAACACCAGCGCGCTCTCGCGATGGGGCACGATGACGCCGATGCGCACCAGCAGGTACTGCCAGCGAACGTAGCGAAGTACATAGTTGCCGGTTGCGAGCGACAGCGCGATCACGAAGGCCATGGGCTCGAACTCGCGCAGGTTCTCCTGCAGTGAGCTCAGGTCCGCGTAGAGACTCAGGCCCGCGAAGACCAGGGCCCCGAGCAGGGTGCCGATCAGGACCTTCCGAACCAGGCCCGACGTCGCTCGGCGGGCGGCTTTGACGGCCTCCGCATTGCGGCCCTCCGCGCCATCGGCCTCGGTTGCCGCGTGGGGAGCCTCGTCGCCCTTCGGGGCGGTTTCGTCTGGCGGGCTCATTCCTTCCGCCGGAGGCGCCATCCCAGCGCCGTCGCGGCGCCCGCCGTGACCAATGCCGCCGTTCCGAAGACGACCCACGCGGGCACGTCGAGCAGCCCGCGCCGGAGGGACCCGTCCGGGGCGCGTTGAATCTCGTGGGTCGCTTCGCTCGGTGTCTGTGCGCTGACGGCGTCCGCTGCGAGACCCTGGCTGATGAGCCACAGCCCGCCAGCGAACACAGCAAACATGACGGCGCGCCGCACGGGCGGAGCGTGGCAGGGCACCTCCGCTCCGGCAACGTCCGTGCGAAGGCGTACGCCTGGCGTCACAGGGGACGCCCGTCGCTGCTCCCGGAGGCACGTTGACTCCCCACCCGGTTGGCCTACTCTCGGGCCGTGCGGGATGGCTCGAGAACGGGGAGTGGCCGGCGGCGCCTCCTGCGGCGAGAAGACGAGCCTCCGGCGAACGAGGACTTCCTCTTCCATCTTTCGCGCGGCAGCGAGCTGCTCATGCAGAACCGCGTCGTGGAAGCCAAGGAAGAGCTCGAGCGCGCGCTTTCCCATCGGCCCACGGACGCGCAGAGCCAGGACTTGCTGGCTGGGGTGTACTTCCGCCTCGGCGTCTATCCGACGGCCATCCGCATTTGGCAGGCGCTCGCGGACGAGTTCCCCGAGGACGTTGTCTTGCACGTGAACCTCGGTTTGGCCCTGTTCAAAACCGGTCAGCCCGAGGATGCGCGCCAAGCGCTGGAACGCGCGCTGGAGTTGGACTCCGACCACGATCGGGCATGGGGCTACCTCGGCTTGGTCCGCTGGCGCCTCGGCAAGCTGGACGCCGCCCGCGAGGCGTTTCTTCGCGGCGGCCAGGCCAGCATGGCCCACCGCATGGAAGAGATGACCAGCGCCGGGGATGTGCCGGCGCCCGAGCCGCCGCCGGCGCCGGAGCCCGTCGACGCGGATGTGACGGCCATGCGTGACGCTGCGGGCGCGGCTGAGGAGCGCGTTTCGGAGCAAGCGCTCGCGGTCGAGGGTGACCGGCCGAGAAGGACGACCGGGCAGTGGTCGGTCGTCGAGACCGGCGCCGCTCGGCTGCCGCGATCGCGCCGCGCGTCCCGTCCCAACCTCGCGATGACCAACCCTCGGCTCTCCGCGGTCGCCTCGTCGTGGGCGGTGGAGCTCTCGGAAGACACGCCGCTGGCGGTTGGGCCCGAGGGGGAGCTGCTCATCCGGACCGAAGGCTCGGTGCATGCGCGGCTGACCGGGTTGCGCGCGGTACGCGGCGCGCTGGCCACCGAAGCCGTGGAGAGGCGTTTCCGGACGCAGGGGGCCCCCGGGCCGCTCGGGGGCAATCGCGATCCGATCGTCCGCTGGCAAGCGCCAGTCAGCGCGGTGTTGCGTGCGCCAGCCGGCCTCCGGTTTCACGCCCTTCGCGTCGATGAGTCGCAGCTCTACGTGCACGAGGAGTTTGTGCACGCGTTCGACGACCGCGTCGGCTGGGAGAGCGGACGTCTGCCGCTGGCGGGTGACCCCCGGCTTCTGCTGTCGTTCCACGGGGAGGGCAACGTGGCCCTGCGCCTGGCCCGGCAGCCCTCCGGGGTCGAGGTCCGGGATGGCGACGAGGTCCGCGTGGACCCCGATGCGCTGATCGGATGGACCGGGCGGCTGTTCCCGCGCACCATCGACGACCCGGAGCTCCCGGGCATGTCCCTGTCGTTCCGTGGCCAGGGCATCCTGCTCGTGATTTGACCCTCTCCATGAGCGCATCGACCGACAAGTTGGCTCGACGAAGCAGCATTCGCGAAGACGCGATCAACCTGCCGAACCTCCTCACGTTCGCGCGGATCATCATGATCCCCGTGCTGCTGTGGCTGGTGAGCTACGGCACTCCCAGCTCGGGCTTCTGGGCCGCGCTGGTGTACGGCGCGACGGCGGTGACCGACTTCCTCGATGGCTGGCTCGCCCGCCGGCGTGGGCTCGTGAGCGTGCTCGGCAAGTTCCTGGACCCGCTCGCGGACAAGTTGCTCGTCATGGCCTTGCTGGTGTTTCTCGTGCATCTCGGCCACGTGCCGGCGTGGGCGGTCATCCTGCTGGTCGGCCGTGAACTCTCGATCACCTCCCTCCGCGCGATCGCGATGAGCGAAGGTGTCGTCGTCGCGGCCGGGCAGGGCGGCAAGGACAAGACGGCGCTTCAGATGGTTGCGCTGTTCATGCTGATCATCCACCACGACTACGACATCACGTTCTTCGGCTTCCCGACGATCCACGCCGACTTCAACACGATGGGCCTGATCATGCTGTACCTGTCGCTGGTGTTCGCGTTCACCAGTGCGGGCGAATACGTGAAGCTGTTCGTCGAGGCCGTCGAAGCCAAGGAAGAGCGCCTCCGGACCAAGGCCGAGAGCGACGGCTAGATGTCCTCGGCGGAGGTCGCAACGCGCCTCGGCGGCGGGAGCGGGCCCCGCTGCGGCGCGTCCCTCCTCGCCGATGCACCGCATCGACTCGTCACGCCGCACCACAGCTGGACCCGGTCGCGCTCGTCGCTCCGCATCACGACTTCCGCTTCGGCCCTCTCGCGGCCTCCATGTTCGTACGCCTGCTTTGCGCGGGCCATTCTGCGCCGACTGCTGGCGTGGGCTCCGCTGTCCGGGCGTGCTTCATCGCGACCAGCGGCGGGTTCCGTCACGTGCTACTCGAAGGCGCGATGGACATTCGACAGAGTCGAGGCCCCGCCCGCCGGCTGTTGCTCCGGCTCGGACCGGGCGATGAGCTGGTGACGTGCCTGCGTGAGATGGCGCAGGCTCGCGGTGTCGAACTGGCCTGGGTCCAGGGCGTCGGCACCATCGAGCGCGCGTCGTTTGTCGGCGGCCAGGCTGACTCCGACGATGGGCCGTGGCAGCTGATGAGCCTCGGCGGCAGCGTGCGCGAGGAGGGCGGGGTGGTGGCGCTCAGCCTTCACGCGACGCTCGTTTCGGCGTCCGGACAAGTGAAGGGAGGCGCGCTGCGCAAGGCGGCCGTCAGCGTGGCGGAGATCGTCGTCGAGTGCTTCGAGAGCCCGTCCACACAGCAGGGCGAAGCCGCGGAGGCTTTCGAGTCGACCTCGGCCGCCCCCGCACGGAAACCAACGACGGAACGGCGCGCCCGAAAGCCCAAGCGCGCCGCGTCCGAGCCCCCGCCACGCTCATGGACCATGTTGGACGACGCAGAGGACGAGCCGGATGAAGCGCCCAGTCCGGCGCCCCCGACGGGCGCCGTGACCTGGGCCGATGTCGCGGCGTTCAGCGCCGCACCGGAGGAAGAGGCGCCCGCGCCTCGGAGCGCGCCCGCGTCGCGGCCGAGGCGCAGCGGCCGACCGGGACACAAACCCATGCCGCCGCCCAGCAAGCAGGCGGTCGTCGACGAGTTGCTGCCACAGAAGGGGGACTTTGTGTCCCACCGTCAGTTCGGCACCTGCAAAGTCGAGCGCGAGGACGGCAACGGCGGCATCGTGCTCAAGCTTCAGAGTGGAGTGCGGAAAACGATCAAGCTCGCGTACATGGAGGTCGGCGCCCCGCGGGACGAGAAGGGCCGACGCGTGTTCCCCATCCGGCCGCGAAAGCGCTGAAAGAGCCAGCGCACGACCCATGGCCGGCGGGAGGGCCGCACCCGGCGAGAACGACGTTCTGAGATCCGAACATGCGACCTCGGAGACGGTCGGTCCCGGAAAGCCTCAGTCCCGGTTCACCCGAACGCGCGGGTCCAGCAGCGCGACGGCGATGTCGGCGAGCAGGTTCCCGACCTGGACGACGATGGCCACGATCAAGACGACGCCCATGATCATCGGCACGTCCAGCGCGCTGATCGACTCGATCACGAGGCGGCCCATGCCTGGCCAGTTGAAGATGGACTCGGTGATGATCGCGCCGTTGACCAGGAACGGCAGGCTCAGGCCGATCATGGTGACGATCGGCAGCATGGCGTTGCGGACGCCGTGACCGACCACGACGGAGAAGGGGCTCAGGCCCTTCGCGCGCGCCGTCCGGATGTAGTCGGCCTGCATGGTCTCGATCATCTCGGAGCGCATCACGCGGGCGTAGGTCGCGGCGCCGATGACGGCCATGGTCAGCGCGGGCAGGATCGCGTGCAGCACATGGTCCCCCACCCCGACGCCGTAGCCGCCGATCGGAAACCAGCCGAGGCGGAACGCGAACACCATCAAGACGATGGGGCCACTGACGAAGCTCGGGATGCTGATGCCCAGGAACGCCATCCCCATGAACCCGGTGTCGAGGAACGTTCCACGGCGCAGCGCGGCCAGCGTGCCGATGAGCAGACCGAAGAAGATCTCGAAGATGAGCGCCATGCCGCTCAGCAGGAACGTGCGGGGGATCCGGGTGGCGATGACCCGCGTGACCGGCTCCTGGTCGCGGAACGAGCGCCCGAGGTCGCCTTGCAGGAGGCCGTGGTAGCCCGCCTCGACGTCACCGTGTGCGGGGACTTTCAGGACGCCAAGGTATCGGCCGTACTGCACGATGGGGGGCTGGTCGAGGCCGTGTTCCCGTCGGAACGCCGCGAGGCGGTCGGCGGACGCGTTCGGCCCGAGGGTTGCGACCGCCGGGTCACCGACACCGCTGGCGATGAAGAAGATGGTCGAGACCGCGGCGAAGACGATCAGCACGCCGACGAGCGTGCGCTTGAGGATCAGCTCGCTCACGGAAGCCCCCAGGGGCCGAGCGGACGCGGCCCGGCGGCCGGGGTCGCGGGCGGAGGGGCGGCCAACGACGCGCGTCGCCGCGATGGGCGCTCGAGCGACGCGGCCAGGCGGTCGACGGCGGAGAAGAGCGCCAAGCGTCCGTCGAGCTCACGCCGCAGCGGGCTCATCGCGACCCGACGGCGGGGGAGGTCCAGCCAGACGTCGCGGTAGAAGTTGTCCCACACCGCATGCGGCCGGTAGTTGCGCACGTAGGGCTGCCACATCTCCATCGTCACGTTGCTGAACATGAACGCCCACGGCGCGTCACGGACGAGGATCTCCGAGGCCTGGCGGTACAGATCCAGGCGGGTCGGCCGATCCGGCTCCACGCGCGCCCGGTCGAGCAGCGCATCGAGCTCGGGGTTCGAGTAGAACGACCGGTTCTTCGAGTCCTCGTCCTGAATCGAGCGGGTGTGAAAGAGGATGTCGAGGAAGTTCGACGGGTCCGGGTAGTCCATCGACCAGCCGCTCAGGAGCATCTGCGCCGTGCGGGGCTTGCCGGTCTCCTGAAGGAAGACGGGGAACGAGACCTGCTTGATGCGGATCGGGATGCCGATCTCCCGGAGGTCGGCCTGAATGAGCTCACCGTAGGCGCGTCCGGTGTCACCCTCGCCCAGCCACACCTCGACCTCCTCGTCGACGCCGTCGGCGTAGCGGGACTGCGCCATCTCGGCTCGCGCACGGTCGAGGTCGTAGTGATGCTCGCCCTCGAGGTCCTCCACGAACCCGGGCAGCACGCGCGGGATGGGCTGGCCCTGGAGCGCCAGCCGGTTCGCGCGGGCCCGGCGCCAGCGCGGCCCGTTCAGCGCAAAGGCGACCGCGCGCCGGACGTGCACGTCGTCGAACGGCGCGAGACCGCAGTTCATGATGACGCCCCACATGTCCGCCTGTGGCGCCTCCACGCGGTACGGCTCCCACGCGTCCATCTCGCGAAGCGCGAGGTAGTCGGACGGGGTCTGACGGTGGATGTGATCGAGGTCGCCGTTGCGGAAGCGCATCACCGCGGGGCGGCGGTCGAGGTTCAGCTCGAAGACCTGGCGGTCCACGTACGGGCGCCCTTCCTCGAAGTAGTTCGGGTTTCTGTCGAAGAGGACCTGAACGCCCGGTTCCCATTCCCCGAGCACGTAGGCGCCGGTGCCGACCGGGTGCCGGTGCACGTCGTCCCCGTAGTGCGCGTACGCCTCCCGTGCGACCGGATAGGCGAATGTCATCGCCATCGCGTTGAGGAACGTCTGGTCCGCGCGCGTGAGCGTGATGTCGACCGTGTAGCCGTCCACGACCCGAATGCCTGAGATGTGGCTTGCGTCGCCGGACTGGTAGGGCTCAAGCCCTTCGATCAGCTCAAAGAACGTGACCCCCGGAGACGCCGTCTCGGTCGCCAGCATGTGCTCGAGGGACCAGCGGATGTCTTCGGAGGTGACCTCTCGCCCGCGCCCGCCCTCGAAGACCTCCGAGTCGGCGAAGCGAATGCCCTCCCGCAGCCGGAACCGGTAGGTGCGGCCCTCGTTGGTCGCGACCGGCACCTCGCGCGCGAGCCGCGGCACGAACTCCATCGTGTCTCGGTCGTAGTCGATCAGGCCTTCGAACATGAGCTTGATGCCCATGTTGCTCAGTTCATCGAAGCTCTTGTGGGGGTCGAAGCCGCGCACGTCGGACTCGTGGTGGAACACGAACGTGCCCCCGCGCTGAGGCGCGTCGTGGTTGGCGCCCTCGTAGCGGGGCCGCGTGGGGGCGTCGGGCAGGAACACACCGATGAGCAGGATGGTCGCCGCGAACAAGCCGAGCGCGACCAAGCCGGCGTACGCCTCACTCCTTCGGGTCGAGCGCATCGCGCATCCCTTCGCCGAGGAGGTTGAACCCGAACACGGTCATCACGATCAGGACGGCCGGCCAGACGAGCAGCCGTGGCGCATAGACCATGTACTCCTGCCCATCGCGCAGCATCGTGCCCCAGCTCGCGGTGGGCGGCTTCACACCCAGCCCGAGGAAGCTCATCGCGCTCTCGATGATGATCATCTGCGCGATCAGGGTCGTCACCAAGACGATGGCCGGGCCCATCACGTTGGGCATCACGTGGCGCAGCAGGATGCGCCCGTGGCCCATTCCGAGCGCGCGGGCGGCCTGCACGTATTCGAGCTCACGGACCTGAAGGGTCTTCGCGCGTGTCACCCGCGCGAGCCGTGTCCACGACAGCAGCCCCAATAGGATGCAGAGCGTGAACAGCGAGGGGTCGTCGATGACCCGGTTCAGCGCGATGGCGACGAGCAGGAAGGGCAGCGACAGCACGAAGTTGATGACCTGGATGATCGTGCCGTCGATGATCCCGCGGAAGTACCCCGCGAAGATGCCGGCCAGGAAGCCGAGCGTGCCCGCGATCGCCACCGCGCCCATCGCCACCGACAGCGAGACGCGGCCCCCGTACAGCAGCCGGCTCAGCTCATCGCGGCCGAGGTTGTCGGTGCCGACCAGGAACGACAGCGTCTCCCCGTCGTCCGTTTCGACCGTGCCGGGTTCGATCGGGGTGCCGTTCTCGGTGAGCCCGGCGTCGTAGATGGCGTCCGGGTCGTGCGGCGCCAGAATCGGGCCGACGAAGCCGATCGCGCCGACCATGAGTACGAGCACGCCGCCCGCGATGGCGCCCTTGTTCTTGCGGAAGCGCCGCCACGCCCGCGGGTCGCCGGTCACGGTGGGGTCACGGCGATAGGCCACGAACAGCGCCGAAAGGCCGGCGGTGATCAGCCCGAGCCCCAGGAGCGGAAACAGGTGCGGTGTGCCCTCCGGCTCCAACCCGAAGACCGGAAGGACCAATCCGGTCGTCCCGAGACCGAGCAGGATCAGCGCGAGGCGATGCACTGAAGGCTGCTACCAGCCCAGTCCGGGGTGCGTCAACGGCCAACCCCCGATCCGTGATGGGGCGCGCCTGCCGCGGCAGGGAAGTGCGGGCACGGCTACTCCCGTGCGCCCACCCCGAAGGGGGTCGGTGCACCTTCCACGCAGACGACGACGTTGTCGGCGGTGACGCCGGAACAGGCCCAGCCGCGCGGACACTCCTCGGTCCGCGCACAGCTGCGCGTGCACGTTGCTTGCTCTCCCTCAGGCCCGCCCACGCAGTAGCCGTGACGGCACTCGTGGGCGTCCGAGCACGCCTCTCCGACGGCCTTGTCTCCGGGCGTGGGCTCGCCGCAGCTGGTGGCCAGGCCGAGCAGGAGCGCGGCACCGAGAATTCCGAGTCGCACGTCCGGAAGCCTGCCGCCGTCACCACCCGGCGGCAAGGCTGCTCAGTGAGATCGTTCTTTTCAAAGGAGATCGGTCGTCGTTCCTACGTCAGAGCGATCTCAGAATGTTGGAAGCGATCGCGATACACCGAAAAAGCCCTCCGCTTCAAGAAATCGATGGGTGGGTTAAGTGCTTGAAAGCATTAGCTTTTAACTTTCGTGTGCGAACGGTGCACATTTTATTTGACCCGATTCTTTTCAGTGGAATACATTCCTGCGCGTTGAGAGAGCGGGCTCCTAGGAAGCGACTCCCTCACGAAGGTGAAACACGATGCCGACCCCCCGAAACACGTCCGGACGCTGGAGCGACGAGGAACTCGCCGAGCTCGAGCGCACGTACGCCGAGGGCGTGACGGTTCAGCAGGTGGTCGAGGCCTTCTCGTCGCGCGGGGCGCGGCTGACGGAGGCGACCTTCCGCAAGTACGTTCAGGTGGGCTTGCTGCCGCGCAGCGTTCGCGTGGCGCGGACGGGCAAGCGGCGCGGCTCACGCGGGCTGTACCCCTGCACCGTGATCCGGCAGATCGTCGAGGTTCGCCGACTGATGAGCCAGGGCTACACGATGGACGAGATCCAGCGTGAGCTGCTCTTCATTCGAGGCGATCTCGAGGCGCTCAGCCGCCAGCTGGATCGGATCTACGCCGCCGTCGAGGGCGTGCTCGCAGAGCGCGACACCGAGGACGCGGTGGACGAGTTGGCGTCTCGCCATCTCGAGGAAGCGCGAGGCCTGGGTCGGGAGTTGGTCTCCCGGCTCGAGGGCATCGAGCAGCGAATGTCGATGCGTGCGCGGATGGCGCGCGCGGTGGTCTAGGGCGAACAGACCGCGGAGGAATGATGTCGGACGAGCACGGGGCGATGGGAGTGAAGGCAGTGGAGATGGAGCCGGCGGTGACGCAGCAGCCGGTGGTGAGCGGTTCGCTCGCCCTCTCGCTGGCCGATCATGGTGCGGAGTCGGCCGAGCCGGCGCCGAAGCGTCGTCGTGGGCGGCGCAAGCGTCGGTCGCGTGCACGTGCGCGAACGATCTCGATCCGTCGCCTGAGCAAGACGGAGCTCAACCGCGGTCGAATGCTGTACCCCGAGACGGAGTACTGGAAGCCGAAGTCGCGCGCCGACTGCGTCGACATGGAGCGGCCGTGCCCGTACGTGTCGTGCAAGTACCACCTGTTCATCGACGTCCACCCGGTGCGCGGCTCGATCAAGGTGAACTTCCCGGATCTCGAGGTCTGGGAGATGACCGAGACGTGCGCGCTGGACGTGGCGGACCGCGGCGGGATCACCCTCGAAGAGGTCGGTGAGATCATGAACCTGACGCGCGAGCGTGTTCGCCAGGTCGAAACGGCTGGGCTCGCGAAGATGGCGGCCATCAAGGACATCACCCGCCTCAAGGACTACCTCGGCGAGTAGCAGGTTCCTCTGCCTTTCTTTTCGACGGCCGCCGCACCCGGAGTGCAGGCGGCCGCGTCTGTTGGCTCGGTCCCAGAACGCGGCGGCCCGTGGAATCGGCGTGCTCGGCGTGGCAGTGTGTCGTGGTGGAGCGGGGGCAACACCGAGGAAGACGAACGGTCCGCTTCGGGCATTTGATCGGCGCGATGCTCGGTCTCTCTCTCGGGTGTCCTGCAGCCGTGTGCGCGCAGGCTTCGCCGGCCGAGATGGACACGGAGCAACGAGCCCGTGTTCGGGTTCCAACAGAGTTCGACACCAGCGCGGCGGGGCGTCTCTCTTCGCCGACCTTGCCGGATGCGCAGCTCTCGGAGAGGCTGGGCGGCGCGTACACAGAAGCCGAACCACCCACGCCCGCCGACGATGAGCCGCTCCTCAGAGCGCTTGGTGCCAGCTGGGCCGGAGCCGGGATCGGCGCGGCTTTTGGCATCGGAACCGCGCTTCCGGTCGGCGCGCTCCTGTGCATCGACGCGGAGCCCTCGACCTGCTTTACCGGGCTTCTCGCGGGGCTGCTGACCGGCGCATCGGTCGGGCTGCTCACAGGCGCATCGGCCGGCGTCGTGCGCTCCCTCGGACGAAGCGCCGTGGAAGGACTGGCTCTGCTCGGCGTGACGTCGCTCGCGGCGTCGGCGCTGGCGACGCCGCTCATCGCCATCAGCTTCGCGACCAGTGATGGCGGGTCCCTGGCGTCCGCGATCGCCGTCCCGCTCGCCGCCGTCCCGTTCCTCGCGCCCCTGCTGGCAGCGGCTCTGTTCGGGGAAGAGCCGGCCAACGTCGCGCCCAGCGTGACACCGACGGAGGGCGGGGCGACCTTGGGAGCGGTGGGTGTGTTTTGACGACCCGCCTGTCCGGCGTAGGAGCCTCGCCGTCAGAGGCGGGAACCGCGGCGCTGAACTCGTCATCGTCCCGGGTGTGGTGAGGCTGGCCATGGCGTGGCGCTCACTGCGTTTCGGCGTGCTTCTCAGCGGCGTGCTCGTCGCGTGCATGCCCTCGATCAGTCACGCGCAGGCGACGCCCGAATCGGACGTTTCACCGGCGCGTGAGCTCGACCCGCCGGCGCTCCCGTCCGCGGAGTTGCAGGCGCGTTTGGGTGGGGCCTACCCGAGACCTGTGATCCGGGTCGATGAGCGTCCCGTGGATGCGCGTTACGTCGACGCTCTGGCGGGGAGCTGGGCGGGCGCGGCGCTCGGGAGCGTGGGCGGCCTCATGCTCGGCGCCGGGCTGGGGAGCTTCTTCTGCCTCGCTGGCGATGGGCTGGCCTGCGTGTTCGGCATTTTGGGCGGCGCGGGCTCCTGGCCGCCACGGGCTACGTGTTCGGTGCCGTCGCCGGCGTGACGTTGGGGACGGGGGCCGACGCTGCGGTTGGCTTCGGCGCGATCGGCCTCACGCTGTTGATCGTCGGGCTCGAGATGGCCGCCTCCATCGCGCTCTTTGCGGAGACGGGCGAGGCGCTGGTCCTCGGGGTCGGCCTCGCGGTCCCTATCGCCTCCATCCCGTTTGTGGCGCCCTTGCTCGGGGTGCTCCTCCAGGGCCGGGCGCCCGTGACCTTGGCCGTCCTGCCGACGGTCCGCCCAGTTCAGGGTGGGGCCGTCGTTGAGCTTGTCGGCGCGTTCTGACCGATCAGCCGCTTCTCCTCACTCTTCCTCGTCGCTCCGTCCGGCGCGCTTGCGCTTGCGCCCTCGCTTGCCGTCTACGAGGTTCATCACGTCCCGCGTGAGCCGTCCGACCTCGTCGCCGAGTTGCCGGGCGAGGGGCTCCGCCGCGTCTCCGACCTGCTTCGCCAGAGGCTCCGCGGCGTCACCGATCTGTTTGGCGACGCGGCTGGCTTCCTTGGCGACCTCCTTCACCGCTGGGTCCTTCGCCGCGCGGTTGAACAGAATGGACGTTGCGCTCTTCAGATGGCCGAGCGCCTCGAGGAACTCGTCCTTGGCCTCGCGCTCCTCGGGGTCCGCGCCCGTTGCGTCTACGTCTCGCTCGTCGTTGTCGTCGCTCATGTCTGCCTCCGCGCGCGGAGTATAGGTACCTTTTTGCGCGGTCGCGCTGCGCGCGCCTGGATGAGGCGAAAAATGCTGCCGCTGCGCGGACGACGACTCGGGGTACTCAGCCGCCGCAGAACGGGCGCCAGATGAGGACTTCGTTGTTGCCCTCGCGGCACTCGAAGACGGTCCCCTCGTCCGAGTCGGCCGGGTCGTCGAGCACCGCGTAGTAGTCCTCGACCGGGCTCTCGAGCGCCACGTCGAACGTGACCGTGAGCGTATCTCCCTCGGGTTCGAGCACGCGGTCCGTGATCGCCTCTCCGATGCGGTTGCCGAGCGCGGGGAGCCCCCGGTAGAAGCCGACCACCACCCCGGAGCCCACACGCTCGAGGCCGTAGTTGGCCACCTGGATCGAGAAGCGCGCACGGCCCTCGCCAGTGCATTCGTAGGTGCCTTGTCCGCCCCAGAGGTCCGGTACGACCAACACGTCGCCGCCCTCGCGGAGGTTCTGGCGGTAGGCGTTCAGGGTCTCCCACGAAGGGGACTCGGGAGACGCCACGCGACCGTCTTCGTCGATGTTGGTGATGTGATAGGTGTGCTGGTTCCAGACGCGGCGCGCGCCGACCCAGGCACCCAGCCGATCACCCCAGATCTCCACCCCCGGGTCGGTCCAGAAGTCGCGGATGAAGAACGCCTCGGCGTTGGTGCTGAAGACGATCTCCGCGTCGCCGTCGTTGTCGACGTCCACCACGACGGGGTTCTCGGTCCGCGTGCGGGAGCTGTTCCGCTCCTCGAACAGGATGCGCCCCGTCGTGCCGTCGTAGACGCGGAAGAAGTACTGGTCGTTGTAGACGACCTCCGCGCGGCCGTCGCCGTTGAAGTCGAAGACGCTGGAGCCGGTGCCAGAGCTGGACTCGTCGCCGGTCGGTTGGGTCCAGAGCAGGCCCTCCGCCACGCAGCCCGCGGGCCGGCCGGAGCTCTCGCATTCAGGGTCGTAGACCCCGTAGCGCCCGCCGTGTGCGATCCCGATCTCGGGCCGGCCGTCGCCGTCGAAGTCCGCGACGGTCGGCGGGCCGCCGAGAGGACCGGTGATCCCACTCGGTCCTTCGATGAAGCGGGAGTAGAGGATGTCCCCGTTGTCCCCGTCGAGGATGTAGAGATAGCCGCGCGCCACGAGCAGCACCTCGGGCCCCGGCGCCGTGGTGAGGAGATCGGCGACCGCACACAGGCCGTCGCCCAGGCTCTCCTGGTTCCACAGGAGGCTGCCGTCGGCACGGAACGCGCTGCGGCCCGCGATGACCTCCTGCTCCCCGTCGCCGTCCAGGTCGGCGACGCACGCGATCGGCCCCAGGAAGAGGTTGGTACCGCGGGTCGTGAACTCGTTGTCGCCGACAAAACGCCGCTCGCCGGTCAGGCCCTCGAGCACGTTGCGGCCGGCGATGACCTCGACCGTCCCGTCGCCCTCGAGATCCGCCAGCGCGATGGACGTGCCGATGGTGCGTGCGCGCCGCTCGCCGCGGTCCCGCACGGTCGGGAAGGGCGACTCCCAGAAGAGCGTTCCGTCGTGGTGGACGGCGAACGTGCCGGAGAACACGCCCATGCCGACGAACTCCACGTCACCGTCGCCGTCGAGGTCCCCCGCCGCGAGGTTGCCGGTAGCCTCGAGCTGCCCCAGCTCGGCCTCATCCTGCGGATAGCTCACCGTCTCCCCGGTGGCCGGGTTCCAGATTCGCATGATGCCGCGCTCCTCGCCGCGCAGCGTGGCGTACGAGGGGAACGCGACGACAGGCTGGAACACGCCGTCGGTCGAGTCGGGATCGATCACGACGGGCGACGAGCAGACGTGGATCGACGAAGCGTGCGCCATCGGGCCACTGGGCCAGCGCGTCTCCTGGACGGGTGCGCGGAACGGCTCGATGACCGGTTCGATGCGGCACGTCGCCGGGTTCGGGGGGCGGGGCGGCGGTGGGGCGGCGTCGATGCCGGGGATGACGGCGTCAGGACCTGCGTCGAGCACAAACGCGTCCGGTCCGGCGTCGATCGGGTCGGGTCCACCGTCGCGGCCCGCGTCGGGCTCGACCACGTTCCCGTCCGGGAGAAGCTGGCCGCCGTCGTCGAGGAGGATCGGACCTCCGCCATCGGACAGCGGCCGTCCGTCCGCGCCGTGCGTGAGGTAGCAGCCGGACAGCAGCATCACGGCCGCGACGCAGGTGCCAGCGCGTCGGGCGCCGTTCCGGGGGCGGGTGGTGCAAGATCGAACGGGGGACGGTGTCACTGAGGCTCCGAGGTGCGGTCAGCACGGTTCGCGGGACGCTCCTCCGACGAAGCGCAAGCTGCGTGCCATCGGGGACGCTCCCACGAACCTAGGCCCTGGCGCGATCAAAGGCCAGCGGGCGGGGACGCCCAGCGGGGCGGTGTGAGGCGACCCGTTAGTTTCTGCACGCGGTCGATGGGCGGCCATCAACCGGTGCAGGTCACAACGGCACGCCGAAGCAGGCCCCGTGGAGACCCACTCAGCGCTGCAGCACGGCGATGGTCGCGTCGTCGTCGAAGCGGATGGCGCCGCTCTCCCCCATGCAGCTCCAACAGGTGCTCCAGAGAATCTCGCGCCGTTCGTTTGGCGTGCGAAGCAAGGCGACTGGGGCCACCTCGTCGTCGAGCACGAAGCTGGCCGCGTGCCGGACGCCGCCGCCGGTGAGGGGATACATGGCGGCGATGATCGTGCGCTCGCCGGCGCGACCCGTGACGAGCCACACCTCCTCGCCGGGTCCCGGAGACCACGAGAACGGCCCTCGCGCGAGCTGCCAGGGCAGGTCTTCCTCCGTCGCGTCGCCGCGGGCGAGGGCGCGGAGGGCTTGCTCTTCGCCGTATGGCTCGAAGGTGTCAGCGTACTGCGCGAGTTCCGGGATCTGCGCCAGGTACCGGCGCCACGCGGCTTGGTCATGCTCCAGCTCACGGAACGGCCGCGATGGGCCGACGTCGGGGTAGGCCATCTCCGGCGCGTCTCCGCGGCAGCAGCGGAAGGCAGCCGCCCGGCCGTCGCCAGCCGGGTTCTTGACCTGGCGGGCGCTGCATCGGTGCAAATGCAGGGGATCGTTGGCGCGCGCCCCGCGCACCACCGCCGTGCGGTCGAGCCGGGAGAGGGCGTCTTCCGCGTCGCTCGCTGTCCACTCCGGCGCGCGCATTCCCATGTCGAACACGCCATCGGGGCTCGGGCAATCGCTGTTGTTCTCCACGCACGCGGCCAGATCGAGCGACTCGCCGGTAGCGAAACTCCGGGCTGCCTCACCCTGGCAGGCGCGTTCCCACTCGAGCTCGTGGCAGAGGCGTTGGCCGCGGGCTTCACACAACGAGGCGGCCTCGGCGCGCGTTGCGACCTGCGTGGCATCCTCGCCCGGGTCGTTGGGGTACGGAAGCCGATCGATCTCGAACGCCGGGAGCGCGATCTCGACGAGATCCGCCTCCACGCTCGGCCGGCGGTTCGGCGTACCGGGAAGGCTCCCCACCGCGAACGAACCGGCCTCGATGCGCGTCGTGTCTCCCGCGCGCGGCAGCGGGGCACGGGGCCCGCGCTCGACGGAAGGCGGTGGCGCGGTGGGTTCCGGGGAGGGCGGCTCCAGTGAGGGCGACTCGTCGACGGCCGCGGGGGCCGGCGATGGCGCTTCCGCACGCGGATCCGGGTCGGCCGATCCGGAGCAGGCGCCCAGGGCGAGAGCGAGGAGAACGTGGAGGGACCGCACCCGTGGACCGTTAGAGACCACGCGTGAGGGGGTCAACTTATCCGACCGGGAAGCGACTTCTCCGCGCGTCGTGCCTCTTGGGCTGCTACGGTTCGCGCGTCGGAGCGGCTCGGGTGGTCGTCGGTCCCGGAAACGGGGCGGGAGGAAAGTCCGAGCTCCGCAGGACAGGATGCCAGCTAACGGCTGGTGGGGGCGACCCCCAGGAAAGTGCCACAGAGAGAAGACCGCCGCGTCGCTTCGGCCACGCGGTAAGGGTGAAAGGGTGCGGTAAGAGCGCACCGGGCCGGCGGTAACGTCGGTCGTAAGGCAAACCCCATCTGGAGCAAGACCGAATAGGGAAGCGTTTGAGGGTGGTCCGCCCGAGGCTTCCGGGTTGTGTCGCTCGAGACCCTTGGTGACGAGGGTCCTAGATGAATGATCACCACCCTGCGTGAGGCAACGAACGCGGGGAACAGAACTCGGCTTACGGGTCCTCCGACCGCGGCGCTTCGGCGTCGTGTATCCGTCGCGTTAACCTGAGGTGATGCGTGCCTTTTAGGCCCTAAGCATCTGAGATGTCTATGGAACCCGAAGACGGCTCTCGAGCCCAGGCCGCGCTGAGAATCTGAAGGTCTGGCAGCGCTTCGATCCGATAGACGTGCCGCGCGCGAATGCTCGTGAAGCGGTCGAGTCGCATGCGCATGCGCAACAGACCGTCGAGCACCTCGCCCATCGGCCGTGGCACGGCGCGGAGCGCGGGCAGCATCCCGTCCAGGGCCTCGTGCGCGACGGCGGGATGAAACACGATACCGGGGGCGACACGGATCGCGCCGTCCAGCACCAGGAGGCGCCCGTCGAATCGGTCGCCTTCCCGGAGGCGGGCCGCGACTCCGATCGGCGGGACGCGCACCCGCATGCCACCGAGCGCGTCCTCCAGGGTGGCGACCCCGTCGACGTGCGTCACACGAAACAGCCCCCGCTGCGCCTCACGGCACGCGGTGCCCAGCGGACCCACAGGGAGGGCGGCGACGGCGTGCTCGAAGAGGTACCAATCGAAGAACGCCTGGATGCGCTCCTCGTACCAGGCTTCGCCGGGGGCGAAGGGGCCGGTCTGCGCGTGGAACGCCTCGCGCGCCGCTTCCAGGTCGCCGCGGTGATCCGCCAGCTCCGAGACCCAGCCCTCGAGTGCCTCCTCCAACACGGCCTCACCTTGGGCCCTCCTCGCGGATGCGGCAACGGGGGCTCCGGTCCCGTTTCCATGGACTCCCGGACGCATGCGGACGGGGGCCACGCTTGACAGGCGCGGTCCGCACGCCGATCGTCGCGAGTCTCGGAGGCTCACATGAGCGTGGATGGAACGAAGGCGTCGGCGGACGCGGAGCGCGCGGTCGGCTTGGTTCAGGCGGCCATCAAGAAGCTGGGGATCGATCCCGAGGCCAGCCGGAGCGAGCGCCCGGGCCACGTGGCGTTCGCGCTCCGGCGCGGCAGCGCACGGATCTTGATCGCCATCCATGCGCCGTCGGAGGAGCGCAGCGAGGGGCGTCTCCGCGTTGTGGCGCCCGTGGTGAAGCTCCCGGATGCCTCGCGCCATCTCGACCTGTTTCGCTGGCTGCTCCAGTCCAACGCGGCGGAACTCGTAGGCGCCGCGTTCGCTCTGAGTTCCAACGAAGTCGTCGTGGTTTCGGAGCGTTCGGTGACGGACCTCGACGCCTCCGAAGTCGACGCGATGATCCGAAACGTGGGCCGGGTGGCCGACACCTACGACGACCAGATCGCCGAGAGCTTCGACGCGGTGCGCTCGAGCGACGCGTGAACACGGGTGGGGAGGCGCGCGACGGCAGCTCCTCTCCGTTTCTCTGGTGATCCCTCGAAAGCGCGTGCGATCGCGTGGGTGGTCCTCTTCTTTCTCAGCGGCACGCTCACCTCGCACGCCCGCGCGTTCGACGTCTCGCTCGACTCGGACACCAGCTTCCAGGTCTATGAGG
>JBGCFC010000092.1:0-56976 GCA_045106715.1 Sandaracinaceae bacterium | reverse complement strand
CCTCCTGGTGAGGGGTCTCTTGTGACGCCGTCGTTTTGTGACGCCGTGGCGCCAGGTCGAGGGAGGGCGCGGAGGACATCAACGTCGGGGTCGGTAGCGCAGAGCGTTGTAGGCGCGAATCAGGTCGTTGTAGCCGTTCAGGAATTTGTCCGGGCTACCGTCCGTCATCCATCCCGCCGAGGTCCCCAGCCTTCCGAGCTCTGATCGACTGAAGGGCGTCTCGTCGCGGACGCGACGCATCAGCGCGAGTGTGGTGGTCAACAGGTCGTTGGCTTCGCTCTTGAAGCGACTGAGGTCGACCTGCGGCTCGGGGGCGGCAGGCCGATGGCCGCGCATCTCGTCGACGTGCGTCTGGAACGTCTGAACTCGCGCCACGAAGGCGTCGGTGTCCGCGACGACGAGCCGGCGGTTGACGAGCTCCATCGCCTGCACCTCGTCGGCGAGCGCGCGAGCCTCGCTGATGGTGCGCTCGGCGAGAAAGCGACTGCGCTCCGTGGGGTCGTTGGCGAGACGTTCGAGCCGGGAGGCCCGGGCCTGATCCTCGATTGCCCGAAGCTGACCCGACATCGCCCCGTGTGCGGCCTCGAACCGGTCCCAGCCCGCGATCAGCTGTGGGTGAAGCTCACGTCCGCGCGCGGCCCCGTCGTCCCGGTAGCTCTCTCGCTCGTAGTACGTGTTCGCCCGCGCGAGCACGGGATACAGCTGCTCGAGCGCGCTCACGTACTCGACGGAGGCGGCCTCGATCGCGGGCATGGAGGGAGGGCGCGCGGGCAGCGCGTCGACCGCTTGCCGGCAGCGGCTGGGGTTTCCGATGGTGTGGACTCCGTGAGAGATGTGACGCTCGTCCCCGGTCGGGCCGCCCTCGCTTACCCATCTTTCGTAGCGCTGCCGCGAGCTCTCCACGCGGTCCGCGAAGGCGTTGCTGCAGTCGTCCACGAAGTCGGCGATCTTCTGCGACTGCTGCTCGGCGATTGGAATGGTCGGTGGTGGCGGTATGGGGGCTGGAGCGGGCGCGGGCACGGGCGCCGGAGCCGCGGTTGAGACGACGGGCGGCGGCTCGTCGTCGCCACCCATAGGCAGCCCGCACGCTCCGGTGAGCAGGAGGAGGAGGGAGCAGGACGCTATTCGCGTGATGCGGCGATTCGACAGATGCATGTCACCCGCATCGGGTCGAGCGGCCTTGGGTTTCCTGCCGCCGTCGCTGGAGTGACGCGCGCGGATCTTTCGAGAACGGCACGAGCGGCGCTATCGTTGCGGGAATGCCTCGCGCACTGCTTTCGCTTGTCCCGCTCGTCGCCCTCCTCAGCCTCGTGGGGACGGCTCTCGCTCAGGAGGAGGCGCCGTCCGCTGCCGAGCGATTCCGCCGCGCCGTGGCGCGGTACGAGTCGTCCCAGTACGAGGAGGCGCTGCGGGACTTCCAGGAGCTGTACGAGGACACTGAAGAGCCGGCGCTGCTCTACAACATCGCGCGCTGCCAGGAGCAGCTCGGAGACCTCGACTCCGCGTCCACGTCACTGCGACGCTACCTGGATCGCGTGCCCGACGCGGACGATCGTGAGGCGGCCGCGCAGCTGCTCGAGGACATCGATCAGAGACGCGCGCAAACCACGACGACGGAGCCCGACCCGGCACCGGAACCTCAGACCGACCCTGACCCCGACCCCATCGCACCGCCGGACCCGGATCCGCCGGTCGTGCAGGACGAAGGCATGTCGCCGCTCGCGCTGACCGGAATCTCGGTGCTCGCCGTCGGTGCCGCGGGCGTGATCGTGGGAGCTGTGCTCGGAGGTCTGACCGCGGGAGAGGACTCAACGCTTCGTGAGGACGGGCGGTGCGGCGCGACCCGGAGCTGCACGGACGACGATCTGTCGAGCCTGCATGCACTCGGGATCGGTGCGGACATCGGGCTGTTCGCGGGCGGCGCGCTCGTCGTGGCCGGAGTCGTCCTGCTCATCGTGGGGCTCGCCGACGGCGACGAGACGCAGGCGCGGCTCACCGGACCGGTGCGCTTCTGATGCGACGGACTCTCGTTCTCGTGCTGTCCGTCGGGCTCGCGGGCTGCTCGCTCATCTTCAACGGAGACGACCTGCGTGGCGATGGGAGCATCGACGCGGGGCCCACCGATGCGGGGTCAATGGATGCGGGAACCGATGCGGGGGCCATCGATGGAGGGCCGACCGACGCGGGCCCTACCGACGGCGGGCCTACCGACGGTGGGCCTACCGACGCGGGCCCGGCCGACGCTACCGTGGACGCTGGCCCATGCGCGGACATGGACATGGACGGCTTTCGGTCCAGTGAGTGTGGGGGGCTCGACTGCGACGACAGCGTCGCTGAAGTCAAGCCCGGCGCGGCGGTGGCCTGCAGCGATGAAGTGGTTTCCGACTGCGATCTTCGCACCTTGGGCGTCACACTGTCTCACCGAGAGACCTGGCCGGAGACCATCGAACCTGTTGCTCGCATGGCCGCAACCCTCGACGCGGACGGCTCGCTTCTGGCCATCGGGTTGCCTCACGCGACGGGTGTCGGTTGGCAGTTGAGTTTGGGTGCACCCGACCGAGCTTCGCTGACGTTCGACACCGTTCCGAGCGGCTGCTTCGACACCGGCGTCATGGCTGACTTCATGGCGCTCGCACCTGGGCAACGGGGGCACGTCCGGGCCGCCCTCGCCACTTCCGCAATGGATCAGCCCGTCATGCAGGGCTTTGACGTCACCGATCTTGCTGGCACCACAACGTGGGTGGCCGGAGACTGCGTCCGAGCTTCGGGCTATGACGTCACCGTCAACGACGTGTTCGCGCTGAGGACCAGCGACGTGAGCCTCGGCGAGGGCACTGTCGCCGCCGCGGTCGGAAACGCCGTGACGACGCTCGCGTCGCCACCCACTTACGCTTGCATCGCAGCAGGACAGCAACAGTGCGCGATGGGCGCGACTGGTCCTGGGACGGTAGAGCACGGCGGTGCACTCCGCGGGATGGTCTTGGGTGAGTCCGACGGCACTGTCTACTGGCGAGAAGCGGAGCCGACCTCGGCCGGACCACCCCTGCCGCTGTTCGAAGCGGATGCTTCCGGCCGGATCGCCGCGGCCCAGTCCGGAAGGACTGCCGTCGTTGCCGTTCCCTCGGCAGGCGAGCTGACCGTGGCCATGTTCACGTGTGTCAGCTCCGACTGTCTGGAGCCCGATGTGGGAAGCCTCGTGAGGACGCCCGCGGCCGGCATCCTCCCTGAAATAGGAGACCCACTGCTGTCTCTGGCTGCCATTGGGAGCCGGAACTTCCTTCTCGCGTTCCGTACGATGGCTGGAGTTTCGTTGCTCGTTGTGACGCCTGTCGAGGGGGGCGTGAGCATCGGGACCGCGGTGATGCTCGCGGACCTTCGCTTCGATGGGCCGGTCATCGATCTTGCGCTTCTTTCGCCGTCCAACGCTCCTGACGAAGTGTGGGTTGTCGTCACGACGGGAGGGGGCAGCCCGATGCTGCACCGCGTTCACTTCGACGTCTGCACAACCCCATGAAGAGGCTCGCTCCCGCCCTGGCGTCCCTCGGGGCGGTCTTCCTGGTGAGCTGCTCGTTGATCTTCAGCGGCGATGACCTCCGCGGTGACGCGGAAGACGCGGGACCTGCCGACGCGGGACCCGTCGACGCCGATCCCGCGGACACAGGCCCGGGCGAGGCCGACTCGGGTCCGTGCGTCATCGCCGACTGCGTGGAGGACGGCGGTGTCGACCTGGACTGCGACGGGTTCTGCGCGGACGAGGACTGCGACGACACCCGAAACCGCATCTACCCGGGCGCCCCGCGCATCTGCGGCGACAACTTCATCAACGACTGCAACGAGTGGGGGGAGCTGCCACCCGAACCTGGCGACGCGCGGCGCCTTCGTGCGCTCACGGGCGAGGTGGTGATGGGCGTGGACCAGGACGACATCCCGTTCCCGGACGTGGGCTCCAAGGGCGCCTTCGAAGCCGCGATGTCCCCGTCCGACGACACGAGCCCCAACCTGCTCACGGTGCTTCGCAGCGACCCGGACGGCATCGGGTTCGAGCTCTTGATGGGGCCGGCGACCATCGGGGCCACGCTCTTGCGTGACCGGCTGGAGACGACGGGCTGTTTTGCTAACGGGGTCGCGCGGGTCCAGTCGGCGGCGGTGAGCGCAAACGAGCCCGGCTTCGCGCGCATCGCGCTTGGTCGGACGGTCAGCGGGGTGGGGGGGGCAGAAGCCTGGCGGCAGGGGGGGACGGCCACCTACGACCCCGACGCCCCCAGTGTCACCATGGCCTACGGGCGCTGTCGCGAGACCTCGACTCTGCTCGATCTGCACGCCGTCGGCGCGCTCACCAGCGCCGCCGGAGACGCGCTCTCGGGGAGCTACGCCACCCGACTCGGGACGTCCGGGGGCCCCGAGGCGTGCCTCTCCGTCGGAGACCAAGGCTGCCAAATGGGCATCGCCACGGGGACCCCGACCGATTTCGGCGTGGGACTGGGCGGCTTGATGCTCGGCTCGGTTCGGCGGTCGAGCAACGCCGTGATCGTCGCACGCAACGCGACCGGGGAGCCCGAGGACTTCGCGGAGTTCGGCGCCGTCCAGCTCTCCGGCCGGATCGACGCGGCGCACGAGGGGACCGCCGCGGTCGTCGTCGGGCAGGTCGATCAGGACCTGTTGGTCGTGGAATCGCAGTGCGCCGACGAGGCGTGCCTCGGCATCGTTCCCACCGCTCCAGCAGGGACCGTGCGAGGCGATGGCCGGCTCGCCTCCAACGAAGCCCGCGTCTCGGTGACCCCGCTTGGCTCGGGGCGCTTCATCATCGCCTACCGATCCCGCGCGAGCCGGATCGGCCTCAGCCTCTACGACTCGGTGGAGGACACCCTCTCCGAGCAAGTCGAGCTCGATGGGTTGGCCTTCATGGGAACGACCCTGTTCAACCTTCACGTGGTGAGCGCGCAGAATCAGGTGCGGCAGATCGTGATGGTGCTGGCCGTGACCGGCGAAACGAGCTCTGCCGCCGACACGCTTCACCGCTTTCGGTTCAGCGCCTGTCGACGCCCATGAGACAGACCCTCGCCTGCCCCCGTTTGCATCGGAACCGCATGAGCCGCCCCATCCTCCACGCGCACCCCATCTGCTCCCAGCTCGCACGGGCGCTGCTCGCAGTCAGCGTGCTCGGGCTCACCGGCTGCTCGCTCCTCTTCAGTGGTGACGACCTCCGCGGGGGCACAGACGCTGGAGCGGTCGACGCGGGCCCACCTGACGCTGGAGCGGTCGACGCGGGCCCGTCCGACGCAGGCCCGGTCGACGCCGGCCCACCACCACCGTGTACAGCAGAAGAGATGCTGGAGGACGGGGACGGGGACGGCTTCTGTCCCCGACTCGACTGCGACAGCGATAGCGCCGCCGTCTTTCCAGGCGCGCCGCGGATCTGCGGCGACGACCGCATCAACAACTGCGACGCGCGTTCGGCAGGGCCGGAGCCCACCACTCTCGAGCGGCTCACCACGCTCTTCGGCGAAGAAGTGCTCATGTTCGAGCCACGGAGTGCGGCGCTTGCGGCGGGATCCACCGGGCAGTTCGACGCGGCCTTGTCCGAGGGGGATGCAGCGGGGGCCGCGGTGCTTTCCATCGTCGCCAGCGGCGGCCCGGCCGGCTTCGAGCTTCTCATGGGGCCCGTCGATGGAACGCTCGGGAGCACCGCGCTCTCCCAAGCCATGTGCTTCAACAGCTCCCAGCCAGCGGCCCTTGCCGCGGTCGCATCGACAGGTCCGAGGGCCGTCCGTTGGGCGCTCGCTCAGACCGTCACCGGCTTTGGCGGAATCGTGCCTTGGTACACCAGTGGCACGGCGACTCTGTTCGACGGCACCCCCACGACGAGCTTCCTTCCCACGGACTGTTTCACGACGAGCACCCCGCTCACCACCCACGCTGTGGGCGCCATCGGGGGTTCCGCCGGCGCACAGGGGGGTGCCTTCGCCACGCTCGACACGGTGCCCGACATGCCGCCCTGCATCGGCATCAACCTGATGGGATGCAGCGGTCCAAGCAGGCTTACCGGCACGACCCCGCGGCCGCTCGGGGTCGGGATCGGTGGCCTGATGCTCGGCGTTACGAATACCGCGGACATAGACGTCATCCAGTCGATCAACGGAAACGGGACCGTTGCCCCGTTCCGGGGACTCGGCGCACGTGTGTTGTCCGGCGAGATCGCGGGCACGCACGACGGGACAGCCGCGGTGGTCGTGGGGCAGCAGGACACGACCCTCGTCGTGGCCGAGCAGATGTGCACGAGCGACGCGTGCCTCGCGTTGGCCCCGACCGCGCTCACGCCGATCGAGGTGTCTTCGAGACTCCCCGCCGAAGATGCTCAACTCTCCGTGGCCCCTGCGGGAGCCAATCGCTTCTTGGTGACGCATACCCGCGCCACGGGGCAGGGCGTCGTCCTGACGTTGGTCAACGCCGATCGCGACGCATCCCCGGCCACCCGGCTCAGCGAGTTGGCCTACTTCGGAAGCACTGTGGTCGACCAGGCCGTGGTCAGCGCGCCCGTCTACAACGGCGGCGAAGCCCCCAACGCGCAGATGTTCGTGGTCCTCGTGTCGACCGGGCCCGAGGGAGCTCGCGAGCGCATCGACCGCTACCGCTTCACCGCCTGCCACGCGCCTTGACACCGCGCGGTCCCATCATAATATCCGATCATCCTGATGAGCGGATTGGTAACCCCTAGCCTGCCCCTGGCGGACAGCGCCACGCTGCTTTCGCTGCTCGCGGACGCCACCCGCGTCCGGTTGCTCGCTCTGCTCTCCGAGGAAGAGCTCAGCGTGGCCGAACTGGTCCAGGTCACCGAGCTGGGCCAGTCGCGGGTGTCGACGCACCTCGGCAAGCTGCGGGAGGCCGGTCTCGTTTCCCAGCGCCGTGCGGGATCGTCCACGTTCTACCGGGAGCACGCCGCCATGCCTGCGGCGCCGCGCGCGCTGTGGAAGCTGGTGTCTTCGCAGCTCGGCGACCCACGGCTCGAGAGCGACCGCGCGCGTATGCAGGCGCTGGTGGCGGCTCGGGAGAGCGCATGGCCCGACCGCGTGGCCGGACAGATGGAGCGGCACTACTCGCCTGGGCGCACGTGGGAGGCGACGGCGCGCGCGTTCGTCGGCCTGATGGACCTCGGCGATGTGCTGGACGCGGGCAGCGGCGACGGCACGCTCGCGGCGTTGATCGCGGCGCGCGCGCGCTCCGTGACGTGCCTCGACCAGAGCAAGAAGGTGCTCGACGCCGCTCGCCGGCGGCTCTCGGATCAGCCTCATGTGCGCTTCACGGAGGGCGACGTCTGCGCGCTTCCGTTCGAGCCGGCGTGCTTCGACCACGTGATGTCGTTCAACGTGCTGGCGAGCGTCCCGCACCCGGGAGACGCGCTCCGTGAGGCGGCGCGGGTGCTCCGACCGGGCGGGGGCCTGACCCTCGTCACGCTCCTGACGCACGCGCACGCGGACATCACCGCGGCGTATGGGCACGTGCACCCGGGGTTCACCGTCGACGCGCTCCACGACCACGTCGAGAACGCGGGCTTGACCGTCACGCGCTGCGAGGTCACTTCCCGCGAGCGCCGCGCTCCCCACTTCGAAGTCATCCGCGTGTTTGCCGCGCGGCCAGAAGGAAACGCCTCATGACCGCCACGCGATCCGAGCTCGAGCACCTCCTGAACGAACGCATCCTCATCCTCGACGGCGCGATGGGCACGCTCATCCAGACCCACAAGGTGGACGAAGCGAAGTGGCGTGGCGACCGGTTTCGCGACTGGAAGAGCGACGTCAAAGGCAACAGCGATCTCTTGGTGCTGACGCAGCCGGACCTGATCGAGGGCATCCACGATCAGTTCTTCGAGGCCGGCGCCGACATCGTGGAGACGAACACCTTCACCGCCACGCGCATCGCCCAGGCCGACTACGGCATGGAGGACTTGGCCTACGAGATGGCCGTCGAGGGCACGCGCGTGGCACGCCGGAGCGCGGACAAGTGGAGCGCCAAGGGCAAGAAGCGCTTCGTCGCGGGCTCGATCGGCCCGATGAACCGTACGCTCTCCATCTCGCCCAAGGTCGAAGACCCGGCCTACCGCGCGGTGTCCTTCGAAGAGGTGCGCGACGCCTACGCCGAGCAGGTCAAGGGGCTCATCGAAGGCGGCGCGGATCTGCTGCTGCTCGAGACCATCTTCGACACGCTCAACGCCAAGGCCGCGCTCATGGCGATCGAGCAGGTCGAGCAGGAGCTCGGCGAGACGCCGCCCTTGATGATCTCGGTGACCATCACCGACAAGAGCGGACGCACGCTCAGCGGCCAGACGATCGAGGCGTTCTGGGTCAGCGTCGCGCACGCCAAGCCGCTCACCGTCGGCGTCAACTGCGCGCTGGGCGGCCGGGAGATGCGGCCCTTCCTCGCGGACCTCGCGCGCGTCGCTGGCACCCGCGTCAGCGTCTACCCCAACGCCGGCTTGCCCAACGCGTTCGGCGAATACGACGAGGAGCCGAAGACGACCGGCGCCATCCTCAAGGAGTTCGCCGAGGAGGGCATGATCAACCTCGCTGGCGGCTGCTGCGGAACGCGCCCGACGCACATCGCCGCCATCGTGGAGGCGCTCGACGGCATGCCGCCTCGCCCGGTCCCGACGCCGGCGCCGATGAGCCGCTTCAGCGGGCTCGAGCCGCTCGAGATCCGGCCCGAGAGCAACTTCCAGATGATCGGTGAGCGCACCAACGTCACCGGGTCACGGAAGTTCCTCAGGCTGATCAAGAGCGGCGACTTCGACACCGCGCTCGAGGTGGCGCTGCATCAGGTGCGCGGCGGCGCGAACATCCTCGACGTCAACATGGACGAAGGCATGCTCGACTCCGAGGAGGCGATGGAGCACTTCCTCAAGCTCGTCGCGTCGGAGCCGGAGATCTCCCGGATCCCAATCATGGTCGACTCGTCGAAGTGGTCGGTCATCGAAGCGGGACTCAAGTGCCTTCAGGGCAAGGGAATCGTCAACTCGATCAGCATGAAGGAGGGCGAGGCCGAGTTCATCGAGCGCGCCCATCTCTGCAAAGCCTACGGCGCCGGCATGGTCGTCATGGCGTTCGACGAACAGGGTCAGGCCGACACGGCGGAGCGCAAAGTCGAGATCTGCCAGCGCGCGTACAAGATCCTCACCGAGCAGGTGGGCGTCGACCCGACCGACATCATCTTCGACCCGAACATCTTCGCCGTCGCGACGGGCATCGAGGAGCACGCGCGCTACGCGATCGACTTCATCGAGGCGACGAGAGAGATCAAGGCCACCTGCCCCGGCGCCAAGGTGTCCGGCGGGGTCAGCAACCTGAGCTTCAGCTTCCGCGGCAACAACGTCGTCCGCGAGGCCATGCACAGCGCCTTCCTCTATCACGCGATCCGCGCCGGCATGGACATGGGGATCGTCAACGCGGGCCAGCTCGAGGTCTACGAGGACATCAAGCCCGAGCTGCTCGAGCGCGTCGAGGACGTGCTGTTCGACCGGCGTGAAGACGCCACCGAGCGGCTCGTCGAGTTCGCCGAGGGCGTGCGCGGATCGGGCAAGAAGCGCGTCGTGGATCTGTCCTGGCGCGAGGCTTCGGTCGACAAGCGGCTCGAGCACGCGCTCGTGAAGGGCATCGTCGACTACATCGAAGCGGACACGGAAGAGGCGCGCGCCGCGGCCGAGCGACCGCTGCACGTGATCGAAGGCCCGCTGATGGCGGGCATGAGCGTCGTTGGCGATCTCTTTGGGGCGGGCAAGATGTTCCTGCCGCAGGTGGTCAAGAGCGCGCGCGTGATGAAGAAGGCCGTCGCGTACCTGCTTCCCTACATGGAAGAGGAGAAGGCGCGCCTCGGCGAAGAGGCCAAGAAGGGCAACGGCAAGGTCATCATGGCCACGGTGAAGGGCGACGTTCACGACATCGGCAAGAACATCGTGGGCGTGGTGCTCGGCTGCAACAGCTACGAGGTGATCGACCTCGGCGTGATGGTCGGCGCAGAGGCCATTCTGAACGCCGCGGTGGAACACGACGCAGACATGATCGGGCTCAGCGGCCTCATCACTCCGTCGCTCGACGAGATGGTGCATGTGGCCTCCGAGATGAAGCGGCGCGGGATGGAGATGCCGCTCTTGATCGGGGGCGCGACGACCAGCCGGCAGCACACCGCAGTGAAGATCGCCCCCGTCTACGACGGCCCGGTCGTGCACGTCTTGGACGCGTCGCGGGCGGTGAACACGGTGGCCTCGTTGCTGGACGAAAAGCAGTACGAGGGCTTCGTCGCCGACGAGCGGAAGGACCAGGAGGTCTTGCGCAAGCGCCACGCGCGCGGCCCGGTGCGACCGCTGGCGAGCTACGCCGACGCCAACGACAACGCGCCGGAGCTCGACTTCAGCGCGCTCCCCCCGCCGCCGTTTGTGGGGCGCCGCGAGGTGGAGGGTGTGACCCTGGCGGACATCGCCGAGTACATCGACTGGACGTTCTTCTTCACCGCATGGGAGCTCAAGGGGCGCTTTCCGCAGATCCTCGAGCACCCGAAGTATGGCGAGGCGGCGACGGAGCTCTACGACAACGCGCAGGCTCTGTTGAAGCGGATCGTCGACGAGGGCCGGCTCGAGGCGCGCGGGGTCTACGGCTTCTTTCCCGCTTATCGGGACGGCAACGACATCGTCATCGACGTCGAGAGCGAGACGGTGCGCATGCCGATGCTCCGGCAGCAGCGCGAGAAGGCGGGCGAGCCGAACCACTGCTTGGCCGACTTCCTCGCCGAGCAAGGCGACCATGTGGGCGCGTTCGCGGTGACCGCGGGCATCGGCGTTGACGCGATGGTGGCCGAGTTCAAGGCGGACCACGACGACTACTCCGCCATCATGACCAAGGCGATCGCCGACCGTCTGGCGGAGGCGTACGCCGAGCTCCTGCACGAGCGGGTGCGCCGCGCGTGGTACGCGCCCGACGAGGACCTCGACAAGGAGACCCTCATCCGCGAGAAGTACCGCGGCATCCGCCCGGCGCTCGGCTACCCGGCGTGCCCGGACCACGAAGACAAGCGCGCGCTCTTCACGATGCTGGACGCACCGTCGATCGGCATCGAACTCACCGAGACGCTGGCGATGACGCCCGCGGCGAGCGTGAGCGGCCTCTACTTCGCGCACCCCGAGGCGCGCTACTTCTCAGTCGGCCGCATCGATCGCGACCAGGTCGAGGACTACGCGAAGCGAAGCGGCGTGGAGCCGAAGGACATCGAGCGCCGATTGCACTCCGTGCTCGGCTACGCCCCGAAGGAAGGATAGGGTCGCCCTCGTGGACGAGCGCCTCGCTATCTTGACCCGACTCGCGCGCCGGCTGACCGGCCGGCTCACCTTCGAGCAGACACTGCAGGAGGTCACCGACCATGCGGCGGAGGTGCTCGGCGCGGAACGGGTCAGCCTCTACCTGTTGGACGCGTCCGGCACGCGGCTCATGGCCGTCACGCGCGCGGGTCAGCCGCATTTCAGCGAGCCGCAGTCCTTCACGCTGGGCCGTGGCCTGCTCGGCTGGATCGTGCAGCACGGCGAACCCATCCGCCTGGACCAGGCGATGGAGGATCCGCGGTTTGAGACGCGCATCGGGATGCGTAACGAGATCGCCTCCTTCCTCGGCGTGCCGCTCGTCGCCGGCGCCAGCACCACCGGTGTGTTGAGCGCGGCCGGCACCGAGCCGGGGCTGTTTAACGCCGACCATCAGCGCCTGGCCGAGTTGCTCGCGGCCATTGCGTCGCCCTGGGTGGAGGTGGCGCGGCTCAACCGGCTCAGCACGGTGGACCCGCTGACCGGCGCGCTCAACCGCCGCGGCCTCGACGAGACGTTCCCCGAAGTCCTCGCGACCGAGGGCCCGCTGTCGGTCGTGATGGCGGACCTCGATCACTTCAAGCGCGTCAACGACACGCATGGGCACGCTGCCGGAGACGAGGTCCTCAGGGCCGTCGCGTCCCGCATCGCGGAGCTGCTCCGTGTGCACGACGCGGTCGTCCGGCTCGGGGGCGAGGAGTTCCTCATGGTCCTTCCGTCCGCGTCGCTCGAGCAGGCAAGTCGGGTCGCCGAGCGCGCGCGCGAATCCCTCGCTGGCGACACAGTCCGCGTCGGGGACCAGACAATCCGCATCACGGCGTCGTTCGGCGTCGCCGAGCACAAGGAGGGCGAGACCCGCGACGCCCTGCTCGCGCGGGCGGACCGAGCGCTCTTCGAGGCCAAAAAGGCCGGGCGTGACTGCGTACGCCGCGCCTGAGAGGCCCTCGGAAGCCAGCCGTCAGCCGCCCATCCCCGCGAAGGCGGCGGTGATCGCGGCGCCCATGACCATGACGAGACCGAAGCCGACGCAGCAGGCGAGGATCCCGAGCACCCACAGGACCGCCTTGGTCAGGAAGTAGACGCGGAGCTTCTTCAAGCCGTCTGCGAGGTGATGCTGGTCTTGGCCGTCGGTGTCGACGATCTTGCCGAACGCGTTCGCGGAGAAGAACAGCATCGCGGCCAGGCCGCCCTGAACGAGGATGCTGATCGCTGCGGTGCAAACCGAGCCCCACGCCGGCAGGTTCGTGTAGAGGTTGACGGCGACCGAGCCGACGAAACCGAAGAAGACCCCGAACAAGGCGAGGGCGCCGGAGATCTTCATGAACAGCGCCGCCTGGCGGATGTTCGTCTCGTCTTCGGGGGTGAACGGAATCCGGCCGGCGGGCGCCTCGGAGGCTTCGCCGCCTCCTGGAGGACCGAATCCGCCACCGCCCGGGGGCCCGGGAGGGGTGCCGAAGCCGCCGGGAGGGGCACCGCCGGGAGGACCGAAACCACCGTCGCCGGGGGGACCGAAACCGCCGCCGCCGGGGGGACCGAAGCCGCCGCCGCTCACAGTCCCGCTCCCATGATCTGGCCGACCGGCCCGAAGATCTGGGTGAGGAACGCGCCGCACTGCACGAGCATCGACACGAGGAACAAGGCCGCCTCGAGCATGAAGTAGAACTTCAGCTTCTTGAACACGTCGGAGAACAGCGCCTGGTCTTGGTCGTCCGTCGCGACGACCGCGGTGAGCGCCTTGTAGATCTGAAAGAGCAGCGCTCCCTGCGCGACCATCCCAGCGCAGAAGAGAGAGACACCGACGCCGTTGATCGCGGCGGCGACCCCCAGCATGGGGTGGATGACCGCTCGCCCCGGGATGCCGAAGAAGCTGCAGCACCCACCCAGCAGTCCCAGACCCCCGAAGAGGAGGTTGATCACGAGCAGGAACATCATCGAGCCGCTCAACATCCCGATCGCGGACTCGTCGTCGGGGGTGAATGGGATCCGGCGCATGTTCATGGATCTACGGGTACCACGCTGGCGGCGGCAGAGGGTCAGTGACGACGCAAGCGTGATCGCAGGTCCTCGTCTTCGAGGCGCTCGGCGAGGCGGTCCGCACGCTCCGAGAGAGACGCCGCGGCAGCCGGGTCCGCGGCCCGACTCGCGAGGCTCAGCGCCATGATCCGAAAGCGCACGAAGCCTCCATCACCGGCGTGGTCTGCGGCTTCCAGGGCGAGGCGGTACGCCGCATCCTGCTGCCCGCGTCGCAGCGCGCAATACGCCAGCCCATTCGCGCGGCGGAAGCACACGAACGGCAGCGAAGAGTCGGCATCGATCGCCTCATAGAGACGCTGACCTGTGTCGATGGCGTCTCTGGTGTCGTCCCGGAGGGCCCGGTACGCGCGCATGTCCAGGACCCGAGCGCGGTAGCACTGCCGGTCGTCCGGCTCGAGGCGCGCGTCCTCCACCAGCGCCTCAGCAGCGCGAAGCCGCGACTCGGCGTCGTCTGCCAGATAGGCGTCGAGCAGATGCCATTCCAGCTGTGCGCTCACCTCGATCCGCTCGAGCCGCGCCGCCACGCGCTGCATGCGTGTCTGGACCAGTCCGTGGTCCTGGCTGCGAAGACCGACCGACGCCATCCCAAGGTCGATCCATGCACCCGCCGGCGAACCCTGCACCGGCGGTCCGTCCCACATCGCGAGTTGCTGCCGCCGCAACGAGACCGGCAGGTCGCTGAAGCGGTGGTGGTACTGACCCATCCAGCGGAGCCAGAGCGCGACCGGCGTCGGCACGCCAAGAAAGCGCAGCGCCCAGCGCCCGTACTGGCCTCCATCCCGGCCGCCCCGCTGAGCGAGGCGGCGCAGTCCCTTCTCGATGGATCCGGGGTCCGACGGCATCTCCACCGCGCCGCCGGCCCGGCGGATCAGCTGATCGGCGAGCGCCGCCCAGCCCCCGTGCTCCTCGCGCCACGCGTGCACCAGCTCGCCCCAGCTGACGCCGGCCGGCGCATGTCCGGATTCGTGTCCTTTCATCGCCACCGCAGGATCGCTCTACTTCACCCATGCCTCGCCTGTCACGCCCCCGAACGCGGTCACGCCCCCGAACGCTGCTCGGCCTGCTGGCTCACGTCGTGCAACTCCACGTCTGGCGGCTCACGCTCGTGGGCGCGCTGCTCGCGGTCGGCACCGTCGTCACGAGCCGATGCGAGCGCCAGCCCGGGCCCGCCGTCGGCACCTTCAACATCGAGAACTTCCCGCGCGGCGGACCGCGCCAGGTCGCGGGCGCGTTCGAGACCCTCGCGCGCTTGGGGGGGCCGGTCTGGGCGGTTCAGGAGATCACCGCGCCCGCTCGTTTCCGGCGCGAAGCCCAAGCTCGACTCGGGCCCGCGTGGCGGTTCGTTCACGACGGCAGCCGGAATCAGCAGCGGGTCGGCGTGCTCTACGACAGCGACCGCTACGCCCTGGCGTGGAGCCGAGACCGCCGCGAGACGCTCATCGACGGCCGCCACAAAGTGAGCCTCGACGTTCGGCTCCGCTCGCGTGAAGGGGGCCCGGCTCTGCGGTTGTTTGTCGTGCATCTGAAGGCGGGCGGTGAGTGGCCCGAGGTGCGTCGACAACAACTGCGTCAGCTGGCGCCGGTGGTGCGCGAGGCCGCCGAATCGTGGGACGAAGTGATGGTGCTCGGCGACTTCAACGCCACCGGCGCCGCGGACCGCGAGACGCTCGCGTGGTTCGCGTCGGCGACCGGGCTGCACTGGGCGAGCGAGGCGCTGCTCTGCACGAGCTACTGGAACCGTCGCGACGGGTGTCTCGGGACGCCGCTCGACCACGTGTTCACCCGGCGCGCGCCCGAGGGCATCGCCGCGCGAGGCCCCTGCGAGACCCACGGCTGCGATCGAAGCGACCGGTGCCCGACGTTCCA
This sequence comes from Sandaracinaceae bacterium, assembly GCA_045106715.1. Classification (GTDB taxonomy): domain Bacteria; phylum Myxococcota_A; class Polyangia; order Polyangiales; family Sandaracinaceae. The sequence goes on along the minus strand of JBGCFC010000092.1, from coordinate 41,741 downwards.
CGCCGAGGTGAGCGACCACTGTCCCGTGACCTTCGGCCTCTGACGGGGCACGACCGCACACCGTCGCGCAAGTGTTGCTCGCAACGAGAGGACCGGACGGTCTGCTTTCGAGGGAAGTCCCAGAGGCACCGCGCTTGCTATAGACGTGGCCATGCCCTCGATCCTCGCGCTCGTCAGCAAGGCCGTCTTCAAGAAGCAGCACCCCGGCGCGGAGTTGGGCGCTGTCCTGCCGTTTGACGCCTACCACAGCAAGAACAAGCGACTCACCGCGCTGGCGAAGGATGGGGATCTCTACCTCGTCACCGTCCGGCCGGACGACGTGCTGTGGCTGGTGGCGGTCCTGCGACGCCCGACGTTCACGGGTGACGGATGGGTCGCCGACGCGAACACCGTCGCCGTCCGGGACATCACCTCGGTCATCCCCGAGCTGGTCTTCGCGAGCGGCAAGGGCCTGAGCCCGGACCCGGGAAAGCTCGGCATGTCGCTCCAGACCCCACGCGAACTCACGGCGGAGGACGTGCTGCACCTGGGCGACAAGCACGCGACGAAGAAGAAGCCTGCCATCACGAAGAAGGCAACTGCCAAGAAGAAACCGACGGCCACGAAAAAGCCCGCCGCCACGAAGAAGCGCACGGATTCAGCCGCTCCGCCGACCGGCATTCCCGCCGGCGCCGAGTTCGATCTCGCGCACCGTCGCTGGTCGGTCGGCGAACGGGATGCCGACGGGCTTCGAACCGGGGTGTGGCGGACCTACCGCGAGGACGGCTCGCTCTACTGGGAGGAGGGCTTCGTGCTCTCCAGGCTGCATGGCGTCAGCCGCGGCTACCACCCCGACGGGAGCTTGGGCGTCGAATCCCGCTTCGAGGATGGCCGTGAGGGTGACGCGACTTCGTTCGGGCCCAACGGGCAGACCGACATCCCCGGGTTCGATCACAGCGTTCCGGGGCTGGTCCGCTGGCGGAGCCTCTCCGATGGGCGCTATGGCGCGACCACGACGGAGCTGCTCGACGCCGAGGACCGCCGCATCACGCTTCACGGTGAGCGCCTGCCCGACCCACCGGACGGCGTGCCGATGACCGCGCGGTACGGTGCGGGTGACCCGAGCGCCGGCGCCGCCCCTGGCTGGAACGACGGCGTGCTCGAGCGCGGCTCTCAGGAAGAGCTCGGCCTGCACCGGTGGTGGTCCGAGCAGGGCGAGCTCACCCTCCGCGTGCTCTTCGACGACCAGGGGCGTCAGCGCTAGCGGCACGCGATGCTCGAACCCGACCCGCAGACCACACGCCTCGACGCGTTCTTTGCCGCCGAAGAACACGGCTTCGAAACGACCCACGGGCTCTGCAAGGTGTGGACGCCGGACCTGCATACACGGGTCCTCGATCGCCTGCAGGGCGCCAGCGACGAGACGGTCGACGCCTACCTCGACGGGCTCGCGCACGGGGGCTACTGGATCGATCATTACGCCACCCCCGACGGCTGGATCTGCTTCGAGATGCTGGCGCTCGAGGTCATCGACGCGTGGCGGAAGCGCGCGGGGTCTCGAAGCGCGTCGGCGCGTTCGATCCTCTGGCGCGAACTCCCTCTGCGGCTTCAGACCTTCGACACAAAGCGGGTCGCGGCCATCTGGAAGGCGCTGGGCGGTCCGACCGCTGGCGAGCACTACGAGGAGCTGGTGGCGGACGTCGAGGAGATGCGCTCGGGCGCGCTCGAGAAGCGACTCGACGAGGCCGCCGCGAGGCGCCGCGAGGGCAAGAGCGTCTCTGCCGCCGACCTTCTGTGTCTGGCGCGTCGCGCCTTGAAGACCCCAGGCCTGCAGATCCTCCTGGGCTCCGCGGCCAAGGGCGACGTCTTGCTGATCGACGGTCGCGATCGCGCCTACCTCTGTGAGAAGGACCAGTTCAGCGAGGCCCCGGTTCAGGTGGACACCAAGCGCTGGACGTTCGCCCGCTACATCCGCGCCTACGACGCGCTCGACGATCGACGGCTGTACTGGTCGGGCAAGAATGTGTGGTGGGCGTCGTACCGCTTCGGCACCTCGCTGATGCTGCAGGGTTCCGCGTTCTTCGCCGATCGCGATCAGGGCGAGGTCATCCTCGACGCATTCATCCACTGCCCGACCTACGCGTGGACGGAGCGCATGCTGCGTCTGTTCCGCAACACCAAGCCGAAGGCCGCCCGGGAAGTCGACCCGTATTTTCACGCCGACAAGGGCTGGGCGTTTGCGTGGGCCTACTCGACGCTGGCCAACCACAAGCCACACGGCCACGCCTTCAGCCGCGTCCTGATGGACCGCACCCTCTTCAGCGGAGGGGGCAGCCCGGGGGTCACGCGGCTGTACATGCTCGACAACGAGAAGGGCGCCGGACCCAAGCCGCTACAGACGTACGCCTCCCGCGAAGAGGCGATGGCCACGCTGCTCGATTTCGAGCTCTCGGCGCTCAAGTCTGGCTACTCCCTGTCACGCGTGGTGAACCTGCCCGTGGTGAAGCAGGAGGCCGTCGAGACGCCGAAGCCTGAGCTGAAAGCCGCGCCGGCGGCGATGGGCGCGATCGCAGACACGGTGGAGCGGGAACTCGAGCAGGCCGCGAAGGCGGTGGAGGCGGGCGATCTCAGAGGGGCGTTGGGCCATCTCCGCGACGCGTGGGATCGACGGCCTGCGGTCGCGATCGCCGACGTGCTGGACACGCTCTCGAACTCCGTCGAGACGAACCTCGAGATCCAAGGTCGCGGAAAGGCCCCGCGCGCGGCGTGGACGGCGCTCGAGACCGCCAAGAACCCGGTCGACCTCGAGAGCCTCTTGGCAGCGCTGACCGACGCCCCGAGCAAGGAGATCGTCGGCCGTATCGAAAAGCTCTTCGAGTGGCCCGAGGACCCCCGCCTCGACCGCAAGTGCATCGAGATCGCCTGGCAGGTGCCGTTCACCTCCAGCGGCAGCAAGCCCGTGTGGCGCCGCATCTTCAGGCGGCTCACGACCTCGCGTGACGCGCGCATTCTCGAGCGTCTGCGTGGGCTCCCGGCGCGCTACGCGGTCGTGTGGGACACCCAGGCGGGGCAGTGGGGCGCGGGGGAGGCCAAGAAGATCACGGCGGCGCGCGCTGCGACCCTCGAAGCCCTCGCGGCGGTGGATCTGAGCGAGACGGAGCGGGAGTTGCTGGCGCGATGCGCGGTCGAATCGGGCGCGGACGCAGAAGAGGTCGCCGTGCACGAGGCCCTCCAGCACTTCGATGACCTCGATCGTCGGCGCGCGATCGCCGCGTTCGAGGGCTCCGTGCGCGGGCGGGTCATCGCGCTGCAAGATCGCGAAGATGAGCTCGACCGCGCGGAGAAGAAGGAGCTGCGGGATCTCTTGAAGGCGCAGGACAAGCTTCTGCTGGGTCCGTTGGCGGGCTGCGTGAAGAAGGGCGCTGCGTTCAAGCTCGGCTTCGTGAGCGAGGCGGTGGTGCGAAACACGTCCACGCCCGATCCTTCCTCGCCCTATTGGCGCACGGTGGAGCGCTTGGAAGCCTGGTGGCAGGCCGATCTGATCGCCTCGCCGCACCTCGTCTCACTGCGCGAGCTGGTGGGCTGCGCAGAACTGCGGCAGGACGCCACGACCGAGGACTGGCTGGCGCCATTCGTGGGCCTGGCCGGCGCCGAGCGCCTCGAGAGCCTCGAGACACCGGCAACTTGGGAGCAGGTCGAGGCGCTCTTCGAGGTCATGCCAACGCGTCTGCCCAAGCTGACCCGCATCGGGCTCCATTCCAGCCGGCGGGACGCTGAGGTTTCGTTCGAGAACGCGCCTCCACAGCTTCGGGCGTTTGTGTGCCACGGGAGCGCGGGAGGCTCCCAACACACCCTCGTGGACGGGGAATGGAAGCCCGTCTTCTCTCGCGCCAAGGTCGACGAACTCCTGGCCGCGTTCGCAGCGGGCGCGGGCAAGCTCGACACCATTGGGCTGGAGCTGTCGTACATCGAAGACAGCAAACCGGCGCGGTTTGCGTTCGAGCGCACCGAAGACGGCTACATGCTCGACGTGGTCGTGCGCAGCAACCTCTGGGCCCGGTTCGGCGGGTTCATGGACAACCTCCTGCACGTATTGCTGAGCCTGAAGGGCACCGCGTGCACACGCGTCACGGTCACCGGCAAGGTCCCCGACCGGGACAGGAACGCGAAGGCCCTCGTGAAGCTCGCCAAGCGCGCCGGACTCGAGCTCGACCTGAGCGCCATGAAGCTCCGGAAATAGCGTGGACCGTCCTTCGTCAGACGCCCAGTTCGACTTTGGATACGGGCGCTGGGTGTCGGGGCAGTTCGACGGAGACGGACTCCGAACGGGCGTTTGGCAGCACCATCGCGAGGACGGAAGCCGGTACTCCGAGATCCCCTGGGTGGCAGGCCTGCCCGAGGGCGTAGCGCGTCACTTTCACCCGAACGGCACCGTCGCGGCGGAGAGCCACTGGAACGGCGCGTTTGTTGAACACGCGAGCTACGTGCGATCGGAGGGTTCCGACCTTCCGTTCTTCGAGCGCGTGGCCCCGTCGGTCGCCCGCATCGAAGCCCGCGCGGGGGCTGCCTTCACGTGGGGCGAGCTGCGCTATTTCGACCGCTCTGGGAGCGAGGTCAACGCGCAGGGGGTGTGCCTCCCGGATCGAGCAACGGGGGTTCCGAGGGACGCGCAGTACGTCTCGGAAGGCGCCTCGCCGCTCGCCCCGATGCACTGGGTGAGCGGCGACGTCGAGCAAGGGTCATCGCAACCCGTCGGGCATCGCACATGGCACTCCGCGCGTGGGGACCTGCTGCATCACGCACTCTACGACGACCGCGGGAGACCGTGCTGGTCACGGCTCGCCCTCGCGCTCGACCCCGTGCCCGGTGTGATCGCGGCCTTCGTCGCACGCCCCCGGCACTTTCCCATCGCGGAGCTGCGGCCCCACTTCGGTCTCGCACTGCACGCGTCTCTTCGGGACACCCTCGCGAATCAGTCCACGGCCCACGTCGCCGCCTACGCCTCGGCGTTGCGCTACCTCGATCGCCGAGACGGTCGCACCCAGCAACGCCAGCGGCCGCGATGGGATCTGATCCTGGAGCTGTTTGAGGACTGGGTCGAACGCGACGAAGAGGTGAGCAGCGGGACCGTCGACCTGCTGCGCGTGTCCGTCGAGGCGATGCTTGCGCTTCGTCAAAAGGCTGCGGTCGAGCGGTGGTGGCCGGCTCTTCGGGCCCACGACGACACCCTCGCGACGCGGGTCGAGGCGCTGCTGTCGGGCCCTTCGAGCTGGAGCGACGCAGTCGTGGGGCTCGGCGCCATGGACCCGAAGCGCGTGCTGGGGGACGACGATCACGGCTTGATCGTCGACGCCTTCGAGCGCGCCTTCTGGGTGGAGTCGGGTGACGTGTCATCAGCCCCGCTTACGGTGGACCGGGATGGCCCGACCTTGAGCCGTCACATGCTGCCGTTTGGTCGAAGTGACGCCGGCTCGCTCTATTTCGGCGCCGACGGATGGTGGCTGCGCCAGCGCTATGGGCCGCACCTCTTGTTGTCGACCTCACGCTTCGACGAGCAGAGCTTTCGCCACGAGACCGACCTGGATCTCTTTGTTCATTGCCCCGACGCGACCTGGACGCGGCGCCTGGCGTCCTTGTTCGATCGCGCGCGGCCCGCGGGCATGACCGAGGTCGTCGACGGCGCCGTGGACGGAGACGTGCTGTTGCGCGAATACACCAGCTCGGTCGACCGTCCGCAGGTCCCGAGGCGGCGCTTTCTCGGCGGAACAGGCTCGCGCCTCGTCTCGGGACACGGAGCGCCTCCGGACGACGGGCATTTCCCTGCGCGCCGGAATGAGGGCGGTGTGGAACTCGTGTCCATCGACGTCGACGACGCGGGAGCGCGGCTCGACCGCGAGGAGACGATCCTCTTTCAGCAGGGCCATGTGCTTCACCGGCTCGTCCCGGAGAGTGAGCTGGAGTGAGCTTCCGGTCGGCCGCATGACCGTCGACTCCGCGGAGGAAGGCGCGGCGCGTGTCCAAATGTGGCCAGCGTTGGCGGTCGCGAGCCTCCAGACTCGGGCCATGAGGCTGCAAGGCGTGACGACCACGGGCATCTACTGCCGCGCGACATGTACCGCGCGCCCGCGGCAAGAGAACGTTCGGCCGATGCGGAACGCCGTCGAGGCGATGTCGTCCGGGTACCGGCCTTGTCTCTTGTGCCGCCCCGATCGGCTCCCGGAGATCGGGCTCGGGGCACCGTCGGTCGAGGTCGCGTTTGCGCTGCGATTGATCGCCGACGGCTACCTCGACGACGCCACCACCGACGCGCTGGCGACTCGGATCGGATACAGCCGCCGCCACTTGGTGCGCCTGTTCGAGGAGCACGTCGGCGCGTCTCCTGACTTCGTCGCACGGGCGCGCCGGGCCCACCTCGCGCGGCGGCTGCTCGATGAGTCGGGCGCGTCGATCGCCAGCGTCGCGTTCGCATCCGGGTTTCGCAGCGTCCGTCAGATGAACCGGGTGATGCGGCGGCTGTTCGGGTTCAGCCCGAGCGAGCTTCGCAAGAAGCGCCGTGCACACGATCGGCTCGACCCGCTGGATGGAGGGCTGCGGCTTCGCGTGCCGTATCCAGGGCCCCTGGCGGTGCCCGACGTCATTTCGTACCTCGGGGCCCGCGCGATCCCCGGCGTCGAGTCGGTGGTGGACGGACGGTATCGGCGCACGATGAGGACGTGCGGTTTTCCAGGGGTCGTCGAAGTCGCGCCGGGTGACGAGCAGACGCTCGAGGTCACCATGCACCTCGCGACGTTCGGCTCGATTCTCGACCAGGTCGAGCGGGTTCGTGGGCTGTTTGGATTGCGCCGGGATGGCCGCGAAGCCGAAGCCGCGCTGGCTCAGGACCGGCTGCTCGGGCCCCTGGTTCGGCGTCGGTCCGGGATCCGTCTCGCCGGGGCCTGGGACCGCTTCGAGACGGCGGTCCGGATCATCGTGGGGCAACAGGTCTCGGTCGCAGGGGCGACGACCGTGACGGGCCGGCTCGCGACCCGTTTTGGCGAGGCGATCGACCTACCGCTGCCGGGCCCTCTATGTCGCATCTTTCCGACCCCTGCGGCGCTCGCGGAGGCCGACGATGCGGACTTCGACATGCCCCGCTCGCGCGCCCGAACCATCCGCGCGTTCGCCGCCGCCGTGGCCACGGGCGAGCTCGACCTCGCCAGGGTCGATCCGCTGGAAGAGACGCTCGCGCGACTGCAGGCCCTGCCCGGGATTGGGCCGTGGACCGCGAATCTGATCGCGGCGCGCGTGATGAACCACGGCGACGCGTTCCCCTCGAGCGATCTCGGGCTGCGCCGCGCCGCGGGTGCCCAGCTCGGACGTGACGCTCCTCTCTCGACGGCCGAGTTGGAAAGCCTCGCCGAATCGTGGCGTCCGTTCCGAGCGACCGCTGCGGCGTACTTGTGGATGAGCGAGGAAGACACCGATGACCGGACATGAACCCTGCACAACCGCGATCTGGAAGACGGAGATCGCGCATCCAGTCCTCGGCGTGCTCGGCGCCTTCGCCACCGACCGGGGCGTGTGCGCGCTGCTCTGGGACCCAGAGCACGATCGCCGCTACCGATTCGACGCCGCCACCGACGCGCCGTCCCACCCCGTGCTCGCGCAGCTGAGACAGGAGCTCGACGCCTACTTCGCGGGTGCACGTCGCGCGTTCGAGGTGCCGCTCGACCCACACGGAACCGCGTTCCAGCGCCAGGTCTGGGCCGCGCTCGAAGCGATCCCGTTCGGGGCGACGCGGACCTACGCCCAGCTCGCCGCCTCGGTTGGTCGCCCGCGCGCGGCCCGCGCTGTCGGAGCGGCGAACGGTCGAAACCCGATCTCCATCGTGGTGCCTTGCCACCGCGTCATCGGCGCCAACGGGCAGCTCACGGGCTTCGCCGGGGGCCTCCGCAACAAACGCTGGCTCCTCGAGCACGAAGCCCACTCTCCGTGACCTCCAGGGCGCGCTACCGTGAAGCAACTCGCGAGCACGGTCCCGTCGATGGCACGGCCGGCGCCCCGATGAGTTCGTCGGCGCTCGCGCACCGCACGCTGAAGCGGTCGGGCTCGGACAGATCGAACACCAGATCGGACTCGGCGGCGCGGGCCTCGAGCAGCTCGAGCATGCGGGCACCCGTCCCCACCTGGCGCTGCAGCCTTACTTGACGCGTTCGAAACGTCTGAACGCACACCGCGCGGTCCGTCACGACCTCGCGCTGCTCCCGCTGGCCGAGCTCGAACCGGGCATCGCCCTCGATGGACCGCGCCAGCTCGCGTTCCATCGGAGAGGCGGGCTCGACGGCGTGCATGACGAAGCGCGTCTCGGTCTCAGCGTGCACGAACACGGCGCGCAGCGGCCGCTGAAACCGGTCCTCGCAAGCGCCCAACGGCTCGCCGGGTTCACACACCGCGGCCCGCATGTGCTCCGGTTCACCGACGGGCACGCGGCCTCGAAAGTCGCGGCTCGGCAAGAGGCGCCCACCCAGGTCGCGAACCAGCTGAGAGAGCCGCGGCCGACCGCAGCTCGCGGGGGAGTCGTATCGCGCTGGGGGACGCCGCGGGGGTTCGGGCGAGGCGCACGCCGTCATCAGCAGCAACAGGAGCCATGGGACCCGGGACGACACACCTTGGGAATCGGCCGCGGCGTCTCGATCTTGAGCGTCACCGTTCGTGCGAGGTGAGGATCCACTCCGGCAGCGCGGATTCCTGAACGCGACGGACCGGGCTCTTTGGAACCGCGACCAAGTCCGGGCTCCAGCGGAACCCCGGTTCGGTGTGATCGACGGCGCCCCGGTGCGGGATCGGTTCGCCTTCGACGGTGAGCGACATCACCAGCATCGCGGGCTCACCACCGCCTCGCGGCACCAGCGTGCGGAGGCGGATCTCGCTTCGGGCGACCGCGTCGTGTGGGAAACGGGATCGACGCAGGACCCCCCAACGGTCGCCTGGGATTTCGAACAACAACCAGAACCCGGGCCGCTCGGATGGGCCGATCACCCCGACGACCGAGCGTGCAGAGATGCGGGTCTCGACCACCGACCAGTGATCGTCCGACCGGTCCCAGCGTGCGTGGGCCACGTCTGGAGCTTTGGGCTTCGAGCGGACCATGGCGCCCCACGCGAACGCAGCGATGGCCGCGCAGCCGCCCCCGGCGAGCGGCATGTCGACCGCGAAGCCGAGGACGGAGAACAGCGCGCCCATCGCCCCCATGGCAAAGAGCTCTCGGCCCCCTTGGCGTTCACCGCCTTCGCGGCGCTCTCGATCCACCCGTCGTCGCTTCTCGAGCACCGAACGCGCCTCATCGTCGAGCGGGGAGACCGTCTCCCAGATGCCATAGCTGTCTCGGTACCCGCTGCCCGCCATGGGCTTCGGTACCACGTAAGCGCGTGACAACCGGGACAACTCTCACGAGCGCGGTTGCTGCCGACACGCGCATGAGGCAAGACGCGCCCGTGATTTCCGCCGAAAATGTATCCCTCGCCTTCAGCGGCAAGCCGCTGTTCGAGAACGTCGACATCAAGTTCACCCCCGGGAACTGCTACGGGCTGATCGGAGCCAACGGCGCCGGCAAGTCGAGCTTCATGAAGATCCTGGCGGGCGAGCTCGAGACCTCCGCTGGACGGATCGTCGTCGAAGGCAGCCAGCGCATCAACGTGCTCCGGCAGGACCACTTCGCGTACGACGACGAGGTCGTGCTGAACACCGTCATGATGGGCCACGCGCATCTCTACGAGATCATGCAGGCCAAGGACGCCATCTACGCGAAGCCCGACTTCAGCGACGAGGACGGCATCAAGGCGGCTGAGCTCGAGGGCGAGTTCGCGGACATGGACGGCTGGAACGCCGAGCCCAACGCCGCGATGTTGCTCAGCTCGCTCGGCATCGTGGAGGCCAAGCATCAGCTCACGATGAAGGAGCTCGACGACGACGAGAAGGTCCGCGTGCTGCTCGCGCAGGCGCTGTTCGGCGAGCCCGACATCCTGCTCCTCGACGAGCCCACCAACCACCTGGACGTCGATTCGATCCTGTGGCTGGAGGACTTCCTCCTGAACTTCAAGAACACGGTCATCGTCATCAGCCACGACCGTCACTTCCTCGACCGCGTGTGCACGCACATCGCCGACGTGGACTTCCAGAAGGTCCGCCTGTTCAGCGGCAACTACACCTTCTGGTACGAGACGAGCCAGCTCGCGCTCCGCCAGCGGCAATCGGCCAACCAGAAGAAGATCGACAAGATGAAGGAGCTCCAGGCCTTCATTCAGCGCTTCAGTGCCAACGCATCGAAGAGCCGGCAGGCCAGCTCACGCAAGGCCCTGCTCAGCAAGATCACGCTCGACGACATCAAGCCGTCCACGCGGAAATACCCGTACATCGTCTTCAAGCCGGAGCGGAAGCTCGGCAAAGAGGTGCTCTTCGTCGATGGCATCAGCAAGACCGTCGACGGCGTCGTGCTGTTCAAGGACCTCCGGTTCTCGCTCGCGCGCGGCGAGAAGATGGCCGTCGTCGGCAGCGACAACGCCACCACGATGCTGATGCAGGTCCTCGCGGGCGAGGTCGAGCCGGACGAGGGCAACATCAAGTGGGGCCGCTCGGTGAACCGGGCCTACTACCCGAAGGACAACACGGACTACTTCACGACGGACGTGAACCTCATCGCGTGGATGCGCATGTACAGCGAGAACCAGGAGGAGCACTTCGTGCGCTCGTTCCTCGGCCGCATGCTGTTCACCGGCGAGGACTCCAAGAAGAGCGCGACTGTGCTCTCCGGGGGCGAGAAGGTGCGCTGCATGATCGCGCGCATGATGCTCCAGGACCCGAACATGCTGATGCTCGACGGTCCGACCAACCACCTCGACCTCGAGTCCATCACCGCGCTCAACAACGGCCTCATCGACTTCGAAGGCTCGGTCATCGTCTGCTCGCACGACGTGCAGTTCAACCAGACCTTGGTCAGCCGCGTGCTCGAGCTCGACGGTGAGGACTACTACGACCTCGGCATGGAGTACGAAGAGTACCTCGCCGACTCGAAGCGCGTCGCTCGCCTCGAGGCGCGCCAGGAGCGCGAGAAGCGGTAGATGCGCTCGCTCGCCGCGACGGGCTCAGACCCGCTCAGCGACGCAGTCCGCACGCCTCCGCGACGTCGTCTCGGTACACGAGCCAGGCCGCCAAGGCTTCTTCCATGGTTCGCACCACCTCCGCGCGATCCGACTCCGGGACGTGCTCGAGCATGACCCGCCAGGCTGCGGCGCGGTGCTCGCCTTCGACCGTGCGGTGGGCTTTGGTCAGGGCGAGGTGCTCGATGGCCAGCCCGTAGTGCAAGACCAGCGGGTGCTCCTCGAGCTTTGGCTCGGGCCGCGGCGGCGCGTCGTCGTCGAGGACCGACCGGTCGTACGGCGTGCCCTCGAGGAACAACGTCGTCACGGCGGCGGCCACCGACCAACCTCGGTGATTCGTGGCGTCGTCGAGCAGCGCTCGGTAGCGCGCCGCGCCCGGCAACAACGAGACGTCTTCGAAGCGCGCGAGGTCGAACCCGAGGCCGCGCGGGTACTCGAGAAAGAGCTCCGGGTGCGGCCGCCCGGCCACCAGGCCTCCCGTCTCCTCCTCGTAGATGTTCTCCGCGAGCTCCTGCCGAACCGCGGCGATCGGACACTGCACGTACGCCCGCGCCACGAGCACCGGGAAGTCGCGCACGTAGACCGCGTACTCCTGCTCGAGGTGGAGATGCAGTCGCTCCTTCTTCACCTCCCCCGAACGGAACCGAGGCCAGGCCCAATGGGTCTTCCGCTCCATGATCTGGAGCAGCGCTTCGAGGAACTCGTCGACGTTCACCTCTTCAGGGTAGGGACGCCCGGGGCGAGCTGAAAGAAACCCGCGCCGCTCAGAAGTCGCCGTCGAGCGTGAACGACGGCGCGGCTGTGTCGAGGCCGGTCGCTTCCATGGTGAACGCGCCTCGTCGGTTTACGCGCAGGATGGCGATGCCCACGGACGCGTCGGCTTGGCCGCGCAGCAGCACCCGAGGCGGGCTCAACTCGCCCGTCACTTGCGTGAGCGTGAGCTGTCCCATCGCGCCCGGGCCGGCGGCGAAGTGGATGCGCGCGGCGCCGAGGCTCGACGGGGTGCCGCCGCCGAGACGCAGCCGGGTTGCGGTGGCCATCTCGGTCGTCCCTCGCACGACCGAGACCGTGGCGATGTCCGTCGCCGGCAGGTTCATGCCGCCGAGCTCGCTAAGACCTTTGACCATGCCGGCGACGCGCTGCTCGAGCCCGAGCTGGCTCAGCTCGCTGGCCCATCCGGATCCGCCGCGCACGTCGGTCTCCCGCAGCACGATGCGAAGGGACTCCGCCGACACGGTCTCCGGCTCGGTGCCGTCCAGCTCCACCGTCACGTCACCGAGCAGTTCGACCGCTTCGAGCAGCCCGCCCTCATGTTCACAGCGCGTTGGCCCGATCGTGGCGGAGCCGAACGCCGCGCCTACGGAGACCGAGAACCGGTCGTCGCACGTGATGTGCCGCTCCTCGAGCTGACCGCGCGCCATGGACGTCGCGATGCTGCCGCGGAGAGCCCACAGAACGCCGACGCCCAGCAGCAGGAACACCAGAACGCCGCCTAGCGCGGTCGCTGCCTTTTTCCCCGAGTTGGCCACGAGGCCGGGAGTCTAACAGCGCGCCGAAGATCGGCTCGTCATGGATCTCATTCGCCAGGTCCGCGGCGCCGCGTCTCCGGCGTGAGGCTCTACTCGAGCACGCCCGTTCGGCTGGCTCCTCCAGAAAACGCGATCATCCGTAGAAGGTGATCAGGTCGCCCTTTCGGGTCTCGGCCTCGCTCAACCAATCTCGGAACTGAGTGACCGCGTCCACAACTTCGGGATCGAGCCCCGGGAGCACGGCATCGAGCGAGGCACCCAGCGAGGCGAGCTGGTCGCGAGGAACATGTCCGATCGTCGGAAAGTCGTCGTCCTCCAGTTCGAGACCGAGCCGCGTTCGGCAAGGGTCGTTGACCAAGTACGAGGAGAGCCGCACATCGCTCCCCGCCTTGGCAAGCTCCTTGTCGACCTCATCCACGAAGAACCAACGTATCGGGCACCAGCTGTCGTTGATAACATATCGTCCGTGGGTGGGATACGGCATTTCCCCCTATGTAACCTGGCTGGATGCTCTGGCGACCGAGGACCTTCGCCACCTCGATCGATGGGACATCATGAAGCGCGTGGCGGAGCTGTCATACATGATGCCCCGTCCCTCTATGGCAACGTTCGATCTCGCATCCCTCCCTCTCGATCGCCGCTTGCCAGGCCAAGCGCTCGCCTCGTTCGATCCTGGCCGACTCGAGATCGAGTGCGTTCCAGAAGGCGCACCCGAGGTGCTGCTGCAAATGAAGCCCATGCCGGAGACGCTCTGCGTTTCGCCCAGAGGGCTCACGATGACCGTCTCGATCCTGTGGTCTGAGAACGGGTCCATCTACGACATGGCGCAGAAGGATGCGGTGTTGCTCCCCCGCCGCTGCTACTGCGAGCCGGAGCGGGCGTTGCGTGAGCTCGAGCTCAACCTTCAAGCGCTTCCCGATCGGCTCGGGGCACTCACTGCTGGGTGGTCCAGAGAAGAGAGCTTCGAATTCCTCGGCCTCGACGGCAGTTGGGAGCCCGGCACGCCGAAGTGTCGAGAGTGGACGGAAGCCGACCGCACGATCGTCGCATGGGATGTCGACGGCCTGCTCGCGCTCGGCACGACGCCCGTGCTCGACATTGCCAATCTGTACGGTGAGAGAGCACACCCGCCCTATGACCCTCCCGACGTCTTGACCGGTCGGGATGTCTACCGAATCACGGACGACACGTTGAGGATCGTCGAAGCTCGGGGAACGACCGACGGGCTCGAGCGCCTTTTGCCCCAAGCAACGCTCCTCGTCACGCGTGAGCTCCAAACCGCGCTCGCGTACCTCGAGGTCCCTGCGGTCGTCGTGTGGGAGCCCGATCCGGGGGAGCCGGGGGCGTTTGCTGCGGAGATCCTGGCTCACGGCGCGGTGAGCCCGACCACCGAGTGGGCGAGTGACATCGAGACGGCCCGAACCCTCGTGCTGCGCAAGCACGCTCCAGGCGCTCCTGCGGTCCCGGTTGCGCGATGGTTGGTTGATGGACTCGCGGCGGGTCGCTGGAGCGAGCCCGCGATGCAGCCTCCGATTCTCGCCGAGGTGCAGGGCAGGGTCGCCGTCGCCGCGCTCGCGCGTGGGGTGACCTCTTCGGTGATCACCAAAGAAGAGGCCGAGCGTGCCATCGCCGCCCTCGTGAGCAGGGGCGCCTACCTCGACCCCGACGGTCCCGCGGAGCTCAACTGCGCCGGGCTCACGATCCGCGGGCCTCGGGACGAGGCGCACGCTGCCGGCCTCGCGTTGTGACCCTGACCCAGATGGAGCGAGAGCACCTCGTGGAAGGCGCTTCTCCACCTGGGTTTCGGCTTCTTCCGGCCCGGCACTCTTCGTCTCGAGCCGTTGCCGTTTCCCGCTACGGAGCGTGGCCCTCAGATCACACGCTGTCGCGATAAGTCGTTTTTGATACCCCCGTTCACCGTGGACATCGTGCTTGCGACGATCGGCGGCCAGCGATGGATCTGCCTCCCTGAGCCCACGCCTTCCCCTGCGTGGGATCCTAACCCGCCGCTCGACAAATTTGGCCCAGTCGCAGGGAGGCGGTGTCCCCCACTGGATGGCTCGCGCTCGCCCGCCGACTTCCAGGCGGTCGATCTCCGTGAGCAGCTGCACCCGTGGATTCTGCGGATGTCTCCGGCGGAGCGTCTGAGCGCGCTGCCGACGCTCGAGCTGCTCGCCTACCCGGGGCCGGGTGAGTGCATCAAGCCGCTGGGGGTTTCTCACCGCTCGCTGGACACTCTTCCCGAGGAGGCACAGCAAGACCTGGCGCAGGGCGTCACCCTCAATGGGTACATCAGCGACCGACTGAGCTTTCCGGAACGAATCCCGGACCTCGCCATGCTCGAGCGAGGCACCGGCGTGTTTCTCTACAAGTACTACCCGCACGAGACCCAGACCCATGGCCAAACCGAGGTGGTGCTGTGGGTGGATCTGGAGGTGACCCAAACCGACTGGAACCTGACGCGCCGCCTCCTTTGGGAGGCATCTGAACGGGGCGACGAGACCAGTTGAGCGCACACGCAACCGCCTCGTGGACCGCCCAATGAAGCCCCTCCCTTACGGTTCGCCGGAACCTCGTTGACAGTGGCCGCGCCGCATCAGTAGATCGGGCGGCTACCGCTCGGCCGTGACCGTACTAGGTTACCCGTGCGAGGTTTCCATGCCGCTCCCCATCCGCCAGAAAAAGCCCGATTGGCTGCGTGTTCGTCTCCCCGGCGGGGAGCGATACACCAAGCTCAAAGAGACGTTCCGACGGCTCGACCTGCACACGGTGTGTGAGGAAGCGCGCTGCCCGAACATCGGCGAGTGCTGGGGCGAAGGCACGGCCACGCTGATGATCCTCGGCGAGACGTGTACGCGAGGCTGCCGGTTCTGCGCCGTCAACACGGGCGATCCCGGCGGTTTTTCGGATCCGCGCGAGCCTGAGAACGTCGGTCGCGCGTTGTCGGAGCTGGATCTCGCCTATGTCGTCCTGACGATGGTCGACCGCGACGACCTGCTCGATGGGGGCGCGGCGCATGTGGCGGAGACCGTCCGGCGCATCAAGCAGCACAGCCCGGACCTCCTGGTCGAGACGCTGGTCGGGGACTTCGCCGGGGTGCGGCGCGATGTCGAGACGGTGGTCCGCGACGGGCGCCCGGATGTCTTCGCGCACAACGTCGAGGTCGTGCCCGCGCTTCAGCGCACCATGCGCGACGCCCGCTGCAGCTGGGAGCGCTCGATGGAGGTGCTCGTCTGGGCCAAGGAGGCCGGCGCGAACATCACCAAGAGCTCGCTGATGGTGGGCTGCGGCGAGACCGAGGCGGACGTCGACGAGGCGCTCGTGTCGCTTCGCGAGGCGGGCGTCGACGTCGTGACGCTCGGGCAGTATCTGCGGCCGAGCAAGAAGCACGCGCCGGTGGAGCGCTTCGTCGAGCCGGCCGAGTTCGACCGCTACCGCGACCGCGGGCTCGAGCTGGGTTTTCGCTACGTGGCGTCCGGCCCGCTCGTGCGTTCGAGCTACCGTGCGGCCGAGGCGTTCCTGAAGGGTGTCCTGAAGGGCGCCGCGCCGTTCGACGACAAGTACGGCAAGAAGACCCGCCTCACGGTGGTGAGCTGAGCTGGAGGGAGACGATGGACGTGCAAACGGTAGAGCTCTCGCCCCCCATGTCGGTGCTGCGGGACGACGGCACCGCGGATCCGACCCTCGACCCAGGGCTCGACGCCGCGCGGCTCACGGAGCTCTACGCTGCGATGCGGAAGGCGCGCGTCATCGATGAGCGCGCAGCGACGCTCGGGGACGCCGGGCACCTCGGGTTCCTGCCGAGCTGCCAGGGGCGCGAGGCGGCGATCGTCGGCGCCACGGCCGCGCTGTCGGACGGTGACTGGATCTTCCCGAACCCCACGGACTGGGCGGTCGCGCTCACCCGCGGCCAGACGCTCTCCGCATTCGCGCACCGTCTGCATGGCAACGCGCACGACCCGCTCAAAGGCCACGACATGCCGGCGGGGATCTCTGCGAAGGCGCAGAAGGTGGCCAGCTCGAGCGCGCCCGCCGCGACCCACCTCCCGCACGCGGTCGGGGTCGCCTGGAGCGCGGTGCAAAAGGGCGATGACCTCGTCGCGGCCGCGTTCTTCGACGCCCATGAGGTCGACGCGGCCGACTTCCACACGGGGCTGAACTTCGCGGGCGTGATGAAGGTGCCCGTGCTCTTCGTCTGCCGTGTCGCAGCGGATCAGCCGGGCGCCGCCGAGCACGCCGTGGCCTACGGGCTCGACGCTGTGCGCTGCGACGGAAGCGATCTTCTCGCCGTGGTCCAGACCGTGCGCGCCGCCGCCGTGTCGCGGAAGCCGACGGTGATCGATCTGGTGCTCAGCGACGATACCGACGCCGCGCTCTCCCGCGCCCGCGCGCACCTCGAAGGCCTGGGCGCGTGGGACGCGGACCACGAAGCCGCGCTCGTCGCCGAGACCGAGGCCAACTTCAACGCCGCGCTCGACGCCGCCGTCCAAGCCGAGGCTCCGGTCCCCGCATCCATCTTCGACGGCGTGTTTGCGTCGCTGCCGCCGCACCTTCGTGCGCAGCGCGCGGCGCTCGAGTCGTCCCGCTAACCCTCCCTCCCACACTCTTTTTCAGAGGCCCGTCAGATGGCTCAGATGAACATGGTGCAGGCGATCAACGACGCCCTCAGCGCCGAAATGCGCCGCGACTCTTCGGTCGTCGTGCTCGGCGAGGATGTCGGCAAAGTCGGGGGCGTGTTCCGCGTCACCGCCGGTCTCACGGAGGAGTTCGGCGAAGACCGCGTGCTCGACACCCCGCTCGCCGAGGGCGGCATCATCGGCACGGCGATCGGCATGGCGCTCTACGGCCTGCGCCCCGTGCCGGAGATCCAGTTCTCCGACTTCATCTTCCCCGCGTTCGACCAGATCGTGAGCGAGGCGGCGAAGATGCGCTGGCGCTCCGGCGGCGAGTACAGCTGCCCGATGGTCATCCGCACGCCGGTCGGCGGCGGGATCCGAGGCGGCCTGTACCACTCGCAGAGCCCCGAGTCGCTCTTCATCCACACGGCGGGCCTCAAGGTGCTCTGCCCGTCGAACCCCTACGACGCCAAGGGCCTGCTGCTCGCGTCCATTCGGGACGACGACCCCGTGCTGTTCCTCGAGCCGAAGCGGGTCTACCGCGCGGTGAAGATGGACGTGCCCGAGGGCGACTATGAGGTGGAGATCGGCAAGGCGAAGGTCGTGCGTGACGGCAACGACGTCACGATCGTGAGCTGGGGCGCGATGGTGTACGAGGCGCTCGCCGCCGCCGAGCAGGTGGCGGGACAGGGCGTCGACTGCGAGGTGATCGACCTCCGCACGCTCTGGCCGCTCGACGTGGACACCATCGTCGAGAGCGTGCAGAAGACGGGCCGCCTGGTCGTCGTGCACGAGGCGCCCAAGGCGTGCGGCTTTGGGGCCGAGGTCGTGCAGCTGGTCACGGAGAAGGCGTTCCTCTCGTTCGAGGCGCCGCCCGTGCGCGTCACCGGTTGGGACACCCCGTTCCCCTACACCCTCGAGAACGAGTACCTTCCGCTCGCCCACCGCATCGCGCCGGCCGTCGTCGAGACCGCCCGCTACTGAGACGTCAAAACGGAGACCCGCAGCATGTCGCTCTTCGAGTTCAAGCTCCCCGACATCGGTGAAGGTGTCATGGAGGGGGAGATCGTCGGTTGGCTCGTCCAGGCTGGCCAGGACGTCCTGGAGGACGACCCGATGGTGGAGGTGATGACCGACAAGGCCACCGTGACCATCGGTGCGCCCAAGACGGGCACCATCCAGCAGCTCTTCGCGGGCGTCGGCGAGGTGGTGGAGGTCGGCGCCGTCATCGTCACGCTGGACACGGCTGGCGGGGGTTCGGGCACGACCAAACACGCCGCCCCACCACCGCCTGATCCTGAGCCTCCGGTCGCCGCTCCGGCCGCGTCGAGCGCCTCGGACGGGCCCGCCGCCACCGCGGTCGGGGACATCAAGGAGAGCCTGCCGGGCAGCGCATACTTCTCGAATGACCCGGCTCCGGCGCCGGCCGCCGCCCCCGCGCCCGTCGCGTCCGCATCGGAGCACTACAGCGAGCGTCCGCTCGCCACGCCGGCGACCCGCAAGCTCGCCCGTGATCTCGACGTGGACCTGCACCGCGTGCCACCCACCGGCGCCGGCGGTCGCATCAGCAAGGACGACGTCCGCCTGTTCGCGGGGCAGGTCGACGCGGGACAGGTCGACGCGCCCACCGTCGTGGGGGCGCCCGCGCCGAGTGCGCACGCCGCCGTCGCGACGCCTGCGGTCCCAGCTCGCAAGCCGATCTCCATCGAGGCGCCGGCCGCGCAGCAGTCGCTCGAAGACCGCGCGCCCTTCGTCGGCGTCCGGCGCAAGATCGCCGAGCGCATGCAGATGGTGAAGAACACCGCGGCGCACTTCACGTTTGTCGAGGAGTGCGACGTCGGCGCGCTCACCGAGCTCCGCGACCGCCTGCGCCCGGCCGCCAAGGAGCAGGGCGTCAAGCTCACGTTCCTGCCGTTCATCGTCAAAGCCGTCGTCGCCGCGCTCAAGCGCCACCCCGTACTCAACTCCGCGCTCGACGAAGCCCAGAACGAGCTGGTGACCCGCCGCTACTACAACATCGGCATCGCCGCCTCGACGGACCGTGGCCTCATGGTCCCCGTGGTCAAAGACGCCGACCGCAAGAGCATCCTCGAGATCGCCGCTGACATTCAGCGGCTCGGGACCGCCGCGAAGGAAGGCACGATCGCCTCGGCCGACCTGTCTGGCTCGACCTTCACGATCACCAGCCTCGGCCGCCAAGGCGGGCTCTTCGCGACCCCGATCCTCAACCATCCCGAGGTCGGCATCCTGGGTGTGCACCAGATCAAAGAGAAGCCCGTCGTGCGCGACGGAGCCATCGAGATCGGCAGCATCATGCTGCTCAGCCTCTCGTTTGATCACCGCATCGTGGACGGTCACGTGGGCGCGGCCTTCGCCTACGACATCATCGGCTACCTCGAAGAACCCGATCGCCTCTTCCTCGAGATGGCGTGAGCAAGCCCGAGGAGCCGGAGGTCAAGGTCGAATCGGCTCCCGAGGGGGCCCACTGCGCGGTGCACCCCGAGCGGTCCGCGCTCGTCACCTGCCCGCGTTGCGGGAGCTATTGCTGCATCGCGTGCTGGCAGGGTCAGCCCGCCCGCTGCCACGCGTGCCTCTTGCGCGACCCGGGCCCTCCGGTCCCATGGGCGGAGCGCGACAAGGGGTTCGGCGCACGGTTCTTCGGCACCCTGGCGGGAGCGTTTCAGCCGCGCGGACGAGCCGTCGAGTTCACCCGCGGCGAGTGGAGACCGAGCCTCAGTTTCGCCGCGCTGACGTTCCTGCCGTTGTCCATGCTGAGCGGGATCGTTCCGCTGACCCACCACCTCGGGTTCGGGAGCTTTCAGGTCACCTTGCTCGGGTCTCCGGACGCCGCCGCGCTCGCGCTCGACGTGGCGCAGGCGGTTGGGCTCGGGCTGGCCATCATGCTCGCGAAGCTCGGGCTCTTGATGGCGGCCTTCACCAGCCTCGCGCGCGCCTTCGGGCCGGCTCGAGCAACCCTCCCGAGCGAGCCGGGCCGCCAGGTCATGCTCTATCGCGCGTGGTTGCTTCCGTTGGCCGGATCGACCGGGCTCCTGCTCAGCATGATCCTCTGGGGCATGAGCCCGGAGCCGAGCGAGGCGGTGCTCACCCTCGCGCGCCTGACGTCGATTGCGCCGCTCGTGTTGATGCTCTCCAGCATGCTGGGCGTCGCTCGCCAGGCCTACGGGATCGGCCCGTTCGCCAGCCTGCTCGTCGTGTTCCTGCCGTTCCTCGCCGTGTTCACGATGGAGCCGCTGCTGTTTGGCTTGCTCGAGCCCCTCCTTCCGAGCAGCGAGGCGATGGAGCAGGCGGTCGAGCTCGGTCGCTCGTAGGCCGCCTGATGTCAGCCCTCGAGCTCCGGAACATTGAGGATCGGTCCATCTCCGCCTCGTGATTCGGCGGCGCGCAGGGCGTCGAGCGTGCGCACTTCCATCTGAAGCGGGGTGTCGCGACGATTGACGAAGAGGCACATGTGGGATTCACCCACGGGCCGGACGTCGACGGCGTTGGCGATGCCCGCCGACTCCACGACATACCACCGGGGCGCGTGGCCATGACGTAGCTCGACGACGCCTTCCCGGGAGCACGCCCAGAGCGCCCCGCCAAAGCGCCGAAGGCTGCGGACCCGACCGGGAAGCTGGAGCTCCGCGACCGAACGCACGCTGTCCGAACCGATCCGCCAGAGGACCCCGGCGCTCAGAAGCCACAGCGCTTCGTCCAGAAGCGTCGCGGACGTGCGGGCGCAGACACCAGGCACCTCCGCGATGCGTTCGGCCACCCCGTGCCGCACACGGTGGAGTGCCTTGTCGCTCGTGATGAAGAGGTTGGCTTTCCCGTCGCTGACCCAGTCCCCTTTGGGGAGCTTCACCACCTCGAACTGCTCGCCCCCTTTAGGCAGGAAGGCCACCTTGGCGCCCACCTGAAAGAGGTGACCCCCGGTGCACGGCTCGATCTGCGCGATCTTGCCTTTGGGCAGCCCCCGGCTGTTCGGCGCGACCTCTTCGGTCTGCCCATCCTGATGGAGAAACAGTGCCTTGCTGTTTGCGATCCAAAGACGGTCTCCGTCTCGGGCTGCACCCTTGAAGGCGTTGCGGCTTCCTTCGAGCAACGTCTCCACGACCCGACCCGCCCGCCATCGGAGGAGGGCCGCTGGGGTCGGCAAGAACACCTCCTCACCGAGGACCAATCCCCACGCGGAGCTCGACGGTTTGGCGGGAGCGCCGCTCTCGTTGGTGATCGGCGTGACACGGTCGCTCGTGATCCAGTGGAACTGGTTCCCGGCCGCCAACACTCCGTCCCCGTGGGGGTAGAGTTGGTAGTACCCGTCGGCGCCTCGGGTGGTTGGGATGACTTCGGCGTCACCGGTAGGAGCCTGAAGCCGGCAGTTCGTCCAGCTCGTACGCCGTCGACTCGATGTGATCGCCCGCGACCAGGTGAGCGAGCGTGCCCGGATCGCGGACTTTGATCTCGTAGACGCGGAGAGGGCGTCCTTCTCGTTCTTGAACGCCGCCCCGTCGAAGGAACCGGCCGTGCCCTTCTTCGTTGCGGCCTTGGCGTCCAGTGGCCTCACCCACTCGATGGAGTCGCGCGCTCGCTCGCGCCAGAACCGCTCGGACTCGTCGCCATGGAGATCCTTCGTGGCCTCGTGGAGGGCGCCGATGGCTCCGCTCCTCTCGGGGCGTTGCGCCAGCAGCATCGCGAAGAACGGTCGCGCCTGCGGCAAGTGCGGGAGGTCGCAGTAGCGTCGGATGACCTTGACGCGGAGCCGGTCGCCTTCGACCCCTTCGACCCGAACCCCGTACATCGTCGTCATGAGAGGGCCCCGGGCACAGGCTCACTCGGGCACAGGCTCACTCGCGCACGAACGACTCACCGAAAGCGGGCTCGGTGTTGCCGCAGCCTCGGACCACGAAGCGGTACGTCCCGGCCGGGGCGTCGTCGCAGTCTTGGCAAGCGCACTGTCCCGAAGTCGGGCCCACCTTCCCAGTCCAGGCCGGCGGAAGGAGCACTGCACCGGGCGTGAGCGTGAAGCACTCGGCGGGCTCGGCGTCACACGAATCCCGGAGGTGCAGCGTTGCCGGGACGTCGGTCCAGTCGTCGCCGTCCTGCCGCTGCAGCGCCAGCGCCCCGACGTCCGTCGGCTCGGCCCCGCGGCTCTCGATCCGGAGGCTCGTCGACCCTCGAGCGACCTCCACCGCGATGCGCACCGTCGGCGCGGGCCCCGGCGGCTCGGGTGGAGGCTCCGGTGCCGTGGGTGTGTCGACGGAGGGCTCGGGTGACGTGCGCTCGGATGAACCGGAGCCGCAGCCGAACACCAACAGAGTTACCCCGAGACATGTACAAAGACGCCGCACGGCCGCAGGGTAACAGCGCTGGCCGGACGTCGCGCCTCCCACCCCGCGTATCCCCCGCCGGGGAACCCCGGTAGGATGCTGCGTGCGCCCCGTGCCCATCGCCTCGCTCGTGCTGGTGTCCGTGCTCAGCGTGGTGTTTCTCGGGACCCAGCTGCGCACCCTGGCAACCCAGCCCCACGTGGACGGCGCGCTCGCGGCGTTTGACGATGTCCGAAGGGCTCACCCCCACGCACGCCTCTCTTCGGAGCGTTTGGCGCTCGCGCCGCCTCCCGTGCGCCGCGCCCTCGCCTCGCTCGAGCGGGACCGACCGCCGGTGGCCGAGGACCTTCTGCTCGAGGTGGCGCTGAGCGACGTGCTCCGGGCATCTTCGATGCAGCCTCAGAACATCCAGGGCTACAGCCCGTCGGCGCCTTCGGTCGAGGGCGCGGTCCTGTCGATCTGGACCCACCTCACGCTGCCGGCGTTGGTCGGCAACCTGGTCCTGCTGATGCTCTTCGGCAGCAACGTGGAGCGGCGCTGGGGGCGTTGGGGGCCGCCTCTGTTGTTCCTCGCCGGGGGGATCGGGGGCTTGCTCGCGCACCACCTCGCCGCACCGCCGCTCGGCCCCCTCATCGGCGCGTCGGGCGGGGTTTTTGGCCTCCTCGGATCGTTGATGGTCCCTTCGCGTTCCCGGTCTCCCCAGCGCGTTGGGCCCCTTCCCGCGTGGAGTGTGGCGCTGTTTCTGGTCCTGCTCGAGGGAGGCGTCGCGGCGCTCGGGCTGGTGCCGACGATGTCGCACGCCGCCCACCTCGGCGGCCTGCTCGCGGGCGTGGGCGTGGGCGCGATCGTCGAGCGCGTCGGCCTTCTCGACCGCTCCTCGTCGGTCAGCGAGGCGTGAGCCGCCCGAACCGCGTACCCTATGGCCTATGGCGTCGAACGAGCTTCGCACCGTGCCCTATCGACCCGAACGGGTGGCCCCCGAGGAGTCGGCACGTCGTCTTCACGCGGACGAAAAGACCATGCAGAAGCGGCGGACCGTCCGTCACTTCTCGAGCGACCCGGTTCCGGCATCCGCCATCGAAGACGCCATCCGCATCGCGGGGACCGCGCCGAGCGGTGCGCACCGGCAGCCCTGGTACTTCGTCGCGGTGTCCGACCCGGACACCAAAGCGCAGATCCGCGCCGCCGCCGAAGAAGAAGAGCGCGCCTTCTACGAGGGCCGCGCGACCCCCGAATGGCTCGAGGCGCTGGCCCCCCTGGGCACCGATTTCGTCAAAGAGCATCTGACCGAGGCGCCGTGGGTGATCGTGGTCTTCCGCCGCGACTTCGAACTCGACGCCGACGGCACCAAGCTGAAGGCCTACTACGCCACCGAGTCGGTCGGCATCGCGGTCGGCTTTCTCATCTCGGCCCTTCATCGGGCGGGGCTCGCTACGCTGACGCACACCCCGGCTCCGATGACGTTTCTCCGCGAGCTGTGCGGCCGCCCGAAGAGCGAAAAGCCGTTCGTCTTGCTCCCCGTTGGCTATCCCCACGCCGACTGTGAGGTGCCCGACATCGGCCGCCGCTCGCTCGAGGAGATCGCCGAGCTCCGCTGACTCGAGTTGCATCCCCCGTCCCGTTTGCGACCCTTCACTGCGACCTCTGCCTCACCCGCGATGACCGAACCCGACCAGCTCGGCGAATACCAACTGCTCGAGAAGCTCGGGCAGGGCGGCATGGCCATGGTGTATCGCGGTGAGCGCACCGGAGAGGCGGGGTTCCGGAAGAAGGTCGCGCTCAAGCGCATGCTCCCGCAGTACCGGCGCCATCCCGCGCTGCTCGAGCGGTTCGCGGCGGAGGCCCGCACCAACGCCCGGTTGGACCACCCGAACCTGGTCACCGTCGTCGACTTCGGCAT
Source organism: Sandaracinaceae bacterium (assembly GCA_045106715.1). Classification (GTDB taxonomy): domain Bacteria; phylum Myxococcota_A; class Polyangia; order Polyangiales; family Sandaracinaceae. Next base: position 17,252 of record JBGCFC010000092.1, on the reverse strand, counting down.
CGAGCCCGAGCCCTACCTCGTGATGGAGTTCGTCGAGGGCGTGACCCTCGCGCTCATGCTCCAACGCCTGGCCGAGAAGCGCGAACGCCTCGAGATCGCCGCGGCGTGTTTCATCGGTGCCGAGGCGGCGCAGGGGCTCGACCATGCGCACCGCAAGCGAGACGACGAGGGCAACCCGCTCGGCATCGTGCACCGGGACGTCTCGCCGCAGAACGTGCTGCTGTCGATCGAGGGCGCGGTGAAGGTCAGCGACTTCGGCCTGGTGAAGGCGGCGGACAACGTGGTTCAGACGGGGAGCGGCATCCCGATTGGGAAGATCAGCTACATGGCGCCCGAACAGGCGGAGCACCACGAGGTGGACGCGCGCGCGGACGTGTTCAGCCTCGGCGTCGTGGTCTGGGAGATGCTGACGCTCCGCACCCTGCTTCCTCCCGGCGATCCCGCGCGCGCGTCGGAGATGATCAAGTCGTGCGCCTTCGACCCTCCGTCGACCTACAACCCGGAGGTCTCGGCTGCGCTCGACGAGATCGTCATGAGCTGCCTGCATCGGGACCCGGCGACCCGCACGCCGAGCGCGCAGGCGTTGGGCATGCGGCTGCGCGAGACGCTGCACGAGATCGCCCCCGGCTATGGCCGAGACCAGCTCTCGCGGCTGCTCGGTTGGGTGTTTCCCGAGCGCGGCTGGTCCATCGATGAGCCACACGAGCCGGCCGCGCAGCCTTCGGCCGAGGAGCGGCTATCCATCCCACAGGTCCCCGCCGCAGAGGTCATGGCCCGCGCCTCCCAGGCCCCGCCCGAGCCGGCCGAGGCGGAGAGACATGCGGTCGTCACCCAGCCTGACGTGAAGAAGGCCGAGCCGCTGCCCACACCGCGCACGTCGGCCGCGCCGATGCAGCCCGCCAAAGAGAAGACGAGCGGGCTCGTGTGGTTGGCGCTCGCCGCCGTGTTTGCCGCGATTTTCGGGGTCATCGCGCTTTCGATGCTCATCCTGCTCTACGCCGCGTCGAACAACGCGCCGCCGATCGAGGGCGCGGACGAGACGTACTTGCACGCCGCGCCACCCGGATGAGCCCGCCCGCCCGCGCGCCGCTGCTCGCTTGGTATGACCTCCACAAGCGTGACCTTCCGTGGCGTCGGACGCGGGACCCGTACGCGATCTGGGTCTCCGAGATCATGTGCCAGCAGACACGGGTGGAGACCGTCATCCCGTACTGGGAGCGCTTCCTCGCCCGTTTCCCGAACGCCACCACGCTCGCGCAGGCGGACGAAGACGACGTGCTCGCGCTGTGGAGCGGGCTCGGGTACTACCGGCGCGCCCGCCTCCTTCACCGCGGCGTCAAAGAGGTCGTGGAACGCTATGGGGGAGACGTGCCCGAAGACCGAGAGGCGCGGCTCTCGCTCCCCGGAGTCGGCCGCTACACCGCGGGCGCGCTGGGCTCGATCGCGTTTGGCCTCGAGGAGCCCGTGGTCGACGGAAATGTCATGCGTGTGCTCTCGCGGGTGCACGGCGTCGACACACCGCTCGGGCAGAAGCACACCGAGACGGTCCTCTGGGGGCATGCTGCGCGGTGGGTTCGCGGACCACGTCCCGGCGACTTGAACCAGGCCATCATGGAGCTCGGCGCGCGCGTCTGTGTCCCGAAGCGACCACGCTGCGATCTGTGCCCGATCGCGGGCGCGTGCGTGGCGCGGGCCACGGAGCGCACGGACGAGCTCCCCGTCCCGAAGGCGAAGAAGCCGCCTCGCCCGGTGACGATGGTGGCGGTCGTCCCGTGTCGCGGGTGCGACGAGGTCGCGCTCGCGCGAGGCGAGGCGGCGTTGTTCGGGGGTCTGTACGGTGTGCCGATGATCGAAGGCGCGGGGCGGGACGCCGCGCTCGAGGCACTGCGCGCCGCGAAGGTGCGCGCGCGCCTCGACCGCGAGCCGTCTGGGACCGTGGAGCACGTGCTCAGCCACCGCCGCCTGCGTGTGACCGTCTACCGCGCGACCCGCTCCGTCGTACGGGACCCAGGCCCAACTCGCCGGCTCCTTCGTTTCGATGCGCTCGACGAGGTGGGGATCTCCACGCTGACGCGAAAGCTCATCCAGGTCGTGCGCTCGCCGTCATGAGGTCGGCCGCTCGAGGCCGTATTTCGCAAGGCGTCGGTACAGGGTCATCCGAGGGATGCCGAGTTCGCGGCCCACGCGGGCGACGTTCCAGCCGTGCTGCCGGAGAGCCGATTCGATGCGGTCGCGCTCCGAGGGCTGCCTGCGTGGCGCGGCGTGCGGCAAGACCAGCGCGTCCAGGTTGATGCGCCCGCTCTCCGCGAAGACGGCGGTGGCCCGGAGCGCGTTCTCGAGCTGGCGCACGTTTCCTGGCCAAGGATGATCCGCCAACGCGCGCGCCGCGCTCGCCGTGAGTCGTGTCGGACGCCCGCCCTCTTCGGCGATGCGCTCGAGCAGCGCTCGTGCCAGCTCGGGGATGTCTTCGCGGCGCTCCCGCAGCGCCGGCACCCGGAGCTCCACGACCGCGAGGCGATAGTAGAGATCCTCCCGGAAGCGTCCCGCCGTGACCTCGTCCCGCAGGGTGCGGTTCGTGGCCGCGAGTACCCGCGCGCGCAGGGGTTCGGGGCTGGCAGCGCCGACGGGACGCACCTCGCGCTGCTGAAGCGCGCGCAGGAGCTTGACCTGCATGCCCATCGGCATCTCTCCCACCTCATCGAGGAACAGCGTGCCCGCGCCGGCTTCCAGGAACAGCCCACGCCGGTCGCGCGAGGCGCCCGTGAACGCGCCCTTCACGTGACCGAAGAGCTCCGACTCCAGCAGCGCCTCGGGGATGGCGCCGCAGTTGACGCTGACGAACGGCTCGCTCGCCCGTTGGCCCGCGCGATGGATCGCCCGCGCGACCAGCTCCTTGCCCGAGCCGCTCTCCCCCTCGACCAGGACCGTGACCGGCGCGTTGGCGAGCCGGCGGATCGACGCGAGCAGCTCGCGCATCGGCGCGCTCCGCCCCACGAGGCCGTGCGCGTCCTGTGGCGACCGATGCACGAGACGCTCGACCTCGGCGGTCTTGTCGGCGAGCAGGACGGCGATGCGCTCCCGCTCGGCCGCGAGCTCTTCGGTGCGCTCCTCGAGCTCACGATGCAGCCGTGCGTTGGTGAGCGCGACGGCGACCTGGTCGGCGAAGCCCGTCAGCAGCTCGACGTGCTCATCGGTGAAGCGCCCCCGTCGAAAGCGGTTGTCGACGTAGAGCGCCCCCAGCACGGTGTCGCGCCGGCGGATCGGAACCGAGAGGACCGAGCGAAGCTGCATGGCATGAACGGACGTGCCGGCGGTGAAGCGGTCGTCGTGCTGGGCTTCGGAGGTCAGCACCGGCTCCCCGTGGGTCAGCACGCGCGTCGCGATGGTGCGGCTGAACTTGTCGGAGGCGCGGCTGAGGTCTTCGCGATCAAAGTTCCGCGCGACGGCCACGCCAGGGGCACCCGACGGGTCGCGCAACAACACGAAGCCGCGCTCCGCGCCGGCCAGCTCGATCGCCGAATCCACCGCGAGCTCGAGCACATCGTCAGGGTCGAGCGTGGCGGCGATGCGGGCCGCTACGCGGAGAAGGCGACGCACGCGGGTGCTCGTCTCTGGCCCGTTCGTCTCTGGCCCGCTCGTCTGTGGCCCGCTCGTCTGTGCCGGGCTCGTCTGTGCCGTAGCGCTTTGCGGCAGGCCCGCGCGAAACGGGTGCGTCCAGAAGGTCTCTCGCTCCTCGCGTGGGAGGGTCGCGGCCGCGCGGTCCCAGAGCCGGAGCGCCTCCGCGCGCGACGCCTCGGCGGCGTGTGGCGCACCCAACGACAGGGCGAGGTCGGTCGCCCGCGCCGCCAACCTCGCCACCAGCTCTGGCTCTCCGAGCGCGCGCGCGATCCGCCTGCCCTCGTCGAGTTGCCGGAGCGCGTCGGTGTCGTCTCCCTCCGCTTGCGCCAGCCGTGCCCGCGCCTCCAGCACCCGCGCCCGGAGATCGTCCGCCTCGATGGGGCCGAGACCCTCGAGCTCCGCCGCCGCCGCCGCGACTTCGTCTCCGTTGAGCAGAAGGTGCGCGCGCAGCACACGGGTGTCGTTCGCTTCGCGGCCTGCTTGCACCGCCGTAAACCCCTCCAGCGCCTGCAACGAGGCCTCGAGCCCCGAAGCCTCGATTCCCGAGGCGCCTGGCCCGGACGCCTCGGTCCGCGCCGTGCCGCGCATCCATGCGAGCTCCGCCTCGATGGCGTACGACTCCGCGCGAAGGAAGGGCAGATCCGCGTCCTCGGCTTGCTGACGGGCGCGCTCGAGTTCCGGAAGCGCGCGTGAGAAGGCGCCGAGCTCCGCGTGCAGCCGCGCCCGGTTCAAGCGGAGCGTGACCTCCGTGCTGCGTCGCCCGAGCGCGCGCGCCCAGGTCAGCGCCTCCTCGTACCGTTGGCGCGCTGCCCCCGGATCGCCGACGCGATGCTCGATGGTCGCGAGGTTGAGCGAGACTTGCGGGAGCTGTTCTTCGAAGCGGTGTTCTCGCGCGATGCGGTACGCACGGCGGTAGCCGTCTGCCGCCTCGGCCAGGTGTCCCTGTCGGTAGTGTGAGATGGCTCGGAAGCTCACCACGCGGAGGCGCGCGCGGGGATCCAGCTCACCCCGGGCCGCGCGGGCGAACTGCGTTTCCGCCTCGTCGTGGCGACCCAAGTAGCTGAGCGCCACGCCGCGATGCGCGGACGCGTGCGGGTCGTCGCGCGGCGCGTCCTCGAGCGTGCTCAAGGCGTCGGCGTAGTCCCCGCGTCGAAGCTGTGCCTGCGAGAGGGACAGCGCCACCCGCTCTCGGAGGCCAGCATCGGCGTGCGCCCGTCGCAGATGACGGGCCGCCGCCGCTGGGTCTCCCAGGGCCAAACGACAGCGGCCGGCCCGCCATCGCAGCGACGCGATCGTCGGTGGATCGGCGCCGCGTCGGAGCGCGGCGAGCACGGTCAGCGCCTCCGACGCGCGTCCCGCTGCTTCGAGCACATCGGCGACGTGCAGGCTCGGGTGTTCGGGGGCGAGCGCGCGGGCGGCGTCGACGAGCTCGTGGGCGGACGACCCGTCACGGACGAGCTCCACGAACGCCCGATGCGCATCTGCGTGGCCGGCGCGAGCGAGGTGAGCGACCCGTTCGGGCCCCTCGCTGCCGTTGGCGAGTGCGAGGTGGGTTTCGGCTCTCTCTTCGTCTGTACACGCGGCGCGCACCCTCTCCGCGTCCCCTGGCCGGGACCAGCGGACGGTTCCTCCCTCGAGCGTCACCCAGCCCTCGGCGCGAAGCCTGTCGAGGGCGGCGCCCGACGGGTGCCCCCCGCACGAGAACCTCACGAGGGCATCCCTCAGCACGGGCTCGAACGCATCCAGCCAGCCGGGATGCGATGGAACGTGGTGCCCCAGAAGCGCGTCACGCACGTCCGCCGCGACACCGCCCGTGGCTTCGTAGAGAGCATCCAGGCCCTCCGCCGTCGCCCGCGCGCCGACCCAGCGCGAGACCGCCGCGCGATCCAACGGGCCGACCTCGACGTCCCGGCGAGAGACACCGTCGGGCGCGGCTTCCCCGACCGCGACCAGCAGGACCCGGTGATGCGGTTCCACGGCTCGGGCGAGACGCCACCAGCGCGCGCTCTCGGCTTCGCTCGCGCGGTCGAGGTCGTCCGCGAACCAGACGGTCGGGCGGTCAGACGCGGCACGGGCGTCCAGCCAGCCAGGGAGATCTGCGGCGCCGCCGCGGGCGAGCAAGCGTTCGATCGCCCCAGGCCGCGGCCCCGCGGCGTCATCCACGTCGGCCACCCGAGCCGCCCGCCACTTCCACTCGTCGAGCAAGCGGCTTCGCCCGACGCCGCGAGGACCGCGCAGCAGCAGAACACGAGGATCGTGTCGGCCCTCGGTCACATCGCGAAGAGCGCCCTCGAAGACCGCCATCTCAGCCTCGCGCCCGACCAGCCTCGAGCCCGTGGCGCGGGTCAGCATCGGCTCGCCGCCGAGCCGCTCGAGGACTTCGATGGCGTCATCGGGGCGCGCGGACGGAGACTCCTGGACAAGCTGCTCGATCAACGCCCGCACGGCGCGCGGGGGGGCGTGTGAGACGAGCGTGGAGAGTCCCGCGAGCGTACGGCCCAACGCGTAGAGGTCGACGGCGACCGACGCCTCTGCGCCCTTCAAGATCTCCGGCGCCGGATGGGTCCCGTCCAATGTGTGGAGCGGGGTGCCCAGCGGACGCGCGCAGCTGAGGTCGATCAGGGTCGCGTGTCCGTCAGGAGAGACAAGCACGTTGGCGGCGCTGATGTCCCCGTGCATCCAGCCGGCGGAGTGCAGTGCGGAGAGCGCGCCGATCGGACCCCACAAGACCGCGACGATCTCGCCCCAAGACCGGCTGACGGACCACTCCCCGAGCGGAGACGCGTCGAGAAGGTCGGCCGTGTAGTAGCCGTACTCCCCCGCGCCATCCGACCACAAGCCCAGGTCGAGAAGCCGGAGCAGGTGAGGGTGGGCGAGCTGGCCGAGCCCACCGAGCTCCCGCGCGAACGCGTCCATGCTCGCCGGGTCTCCGAACGGCACGCGCTTCAGCGCGACTTCCTGCTCGAGAGCTCCGTCCCAGACGCGCGACACCTCACCGATTCCGCCCACCCCAAGCGGCCCGAGCCGGCGGTACCGTGAGCCCAACACATTCTGTTTGTACCACTTGTTACACATGGTGGTACAGAACCGATACGCATGTGCCGGCCGGGTGCTGCTGGATCCGCAGCATCGAGGCTGGCACGCTCAGTGCTCTGTCTTGCTTCGACATGCGCCGATGGATTCTCGCCCTGGCTCTCCTGTTCGTCGGTTGCATCGGCGTTCCCCAGCCCGAGCCTCCGAGTCTGGATCCAAGTGGGGTCGTGTCGGCGGGCGCTCGGAACGCGGTGTTCGGCTTTGCGGTTCTGCCGGGATCGGTCGAGCCCGCAGTGGGAGACTTGTGGGTGGTTGGACTCGACGACACCGACGATCCCCAGTTGCTGCCCGTGGCGCCCGACGGCTCGGTGGACAACTTCGAGCTGAACTCGGGGAACGTGCGAATGCAGATTCGCGACGGGGAGACCCGCGCGCGTCCGGTGGATCTCGTCCGAGACGCGGAGACGGTGCGCGTGGCCGAGCCCACCCTGCCGTGCCTGGAGATCCCGCTCGAGGTCGAGGTCGGACGCGTTCAGGTAGGCAGGCCGGTCGAGCTGACGTTCGACCTGCTCAACATGTGCGCCGAGGACGTCGACGTCGTTGGGGCAATGCGGCGGCCCGGTGACATCACGATCGTGGACATGCCGTCGACGGTCGCGGCCGGTTCGAGCGCCTCCGCCCGCGTGCAGCTCACGCCCAGCGCGGTGGGGCTGCGCGAAGAGGTGTTGCTCGTGAGCCACGCGTTGCCGGTGGCTGGACGTCGTGCCGTGACCCTGTTCGGCACCGGCCTGCCGTAGGCCGCAGCTCTCGTTTCTTGGTTTCGCGCGCGCCGCCGTTCCCAGGTGGACCGGCGACGTGCGCCTGGAGGTCTCTCATGTGGAACGTGCATCACACACTCTCTCTCACGGTCATCCTCGCCCTGTTGACGGGCGGGTGTTTCGGAACACACGCGGACGGTGGCGACGGCCGATGCGGCGCGCAGGACGCGTTTGGTGAAGGGCTCTGCAACGCCCTGCTCGGCTTCAAGTTCGACGGCGCGGAGTGTGTTTCGTTCAGCGGTTGCAGCTGCCTCGGCGCGGACTGCGACGCCACGTACAACTCGCTCGACGCCTGCGTCCAGGCGTGCGCCGTGGAGGAGGACCCGCCGCCGCCTCCGATGGAGATGTGTGCTGCGCAGGACGCGGTGGGCACGGGTGACTGCCGCCTCCTCGCGGGGTGGGCGTTCGATGGCGACGGTTGCGTTTCCGTGAACTGCGAGTGTGTGGGTCCCGACTGCGACGCGATCTTCACGACGTTCGACGCGTGCGAGACCGAGTACATGAGCTGCCTCGAGCCAGGGCCGGCCGAGCCGAGCTGTGCACCCGAGTTCGAGGGGGATGTGCCGTTCGCGCCGGTCTGCCGGCCGGGGGCGGAGCGCTGGTACTTCACCGCCGACGGCTGCGTCGAGGGCTGCGCCTGCACCGAGGGCGAGGGGTTCTACGGCTGGCCGCTCGCCTGTCCACCGTCCTACGAGAGCGAGGCGGCCTGCCGCGGGATGCATCCGGGCTGCGCGTCTACGCCAGACCTTCAGGTCGCGCACTGCGATCGAGGCGACATCGGATGCCGCGCCGCCGAGCCGGTGTGCCCGGAGGGACAGGTCGCGGAGGTCGTGGGTACGTGCTGGGGCGAGTGTGTTGCCCTCGACCGGTGCGCACCCATCGAGTGCACCGACGAGACACGACACCACTGTCCGACGAACTCTTGCGAAGACGGATTCTGCCGGCGCTGATCCAGTCCCCAGAGGGAAGGCCGCTCTACTCCGCTTCGTCGGCCCGCGGATCGCCGACGTACTGCTTGGCGAGCCGCCGGATCTCCTGGATGTCGAACGGCTTCTCGAGCGCGGCGTCGACGCCGAACTTCTCCGCGACCTCTTTGCGCCGCACGCTCGCGGTGATGAGGATCACCGGCGGCCGCGGGTTGCCCAGCATGCGCAGGAACTCTTCGCCGTCGATGTTCGGCATCATGAGGTCGACGAAGAGCATGGACGGGCGGTTCATCTCGTACGCGCCCATCGCGCGCATGCCGTCGAGGGCCACCACCACGCGGTGTCCGTCGTGCTCGAGCGTGCGCTTGATGAGCTCCGCGAGCTCGGGGTCGTCGTCGATGACCAGAATCGGGGGCTTGAGCGCCATGCGACGAGCCTATCAGGGCGAACCCTAAATACTGAAGAATTCCCGGATGCGGGTGAGAAGCTCTCCGCTCCGCTCCTGGATCTCTTCGGTGGGCAGCATGCTCACGCGGGTCGAGGACGACAGCTCCAGCTCGCGCTCCGCCAGGACGCGGCTAATCTCCTGGGCCAGCTCGGGGGACGCCTCGAGCACCGGCTGCAGTGTCTCCTTCGAGACGACGAGCAGGCTCACCTCCGTCTCCGAGCGGATCGTCGCTTTGCGCTCGACCCCGGTCATCAGGCTCATCTCGCCGAAGAAGTCGGTCTTGTGCAGGCTGGCGACGTGTTTCATGCCGTCGTGCGCGTCGACGAGCACCTCGAGGTCGCCCTTCTCGATGACAAAGAGCTCTTCGCCGTAATCCCCCTGCTGGATGATCAGCTCGCCCGGCGCGTAGAGCCGCCGCTCGGTGTGCATCGCGACCTCGTGCAGAAGCGTGTCGGGGAGCGGCTTGAACAGCGGCACGCGCATCAGCGCCTTCTCGACGTCGACGATCTTCGCCTGGTGTGCCGCCTCGGCCGCGGCCGCGCTCTGCTGGATCATCGTGACCCGCCGCTGCGGCGCCGGGATGGGCAGCGCCGCGCGGCGAAGCGCATACCAGAGCCGGTCGCGCACCCGGCTGTCGATGCCCTCGCGCTGCGCAAACGAGTCGATGAAGTAGAGCACCCGGTATTCCACGCCGCGCTCCGTAAACGCGACCGTCTGCACCTCGGGGAGCGGGTGCTGCATGACGCCCTGCACCTCGACGACGGCCTCTTTCATCAGGCGATGCACGCGGGCCGGCGGGGCCTCGTTGGGCGCCAAGATGCTCACCCTTCGCCGCACCGCCTGACTGGGCTGGCTGAAGTTCCAGATCGCCGCGCGCGCGAGCAGGTTGTTCGGCACGACCACCTCGACGCGGTCGATGGTCTTCATCCGCGTGGCCCGCCAGTTGATCTCGAGCACCTCCCCGACGACCTTCGCGTCGTCCGCGTATTGCACCCAATCGCCCACCTGAAACGGCTGCTGCATTTGGATCGCGAGGCCGGCGAACAGGTTGCCGAGCGTGTCTTGCAGCGAGAGGCCGATCACCGCGGTCAGGAGCGCGGACGTCGTCAGCAGCGAGCCCGGCTCCACCCCCGCGGCGCGAAGCACGATGATGGCGACCACCGCGTAGATCGCGACCTGGATGATGTCGCGGAAGATCCCCGGCAGCCGCCGTCGACGCCCGCGCTTGAGCACCGCGTGCAAGAGGAGCAGATAGAAGGAGCGGGCGATCGCGAGCAGCAGAAGCGTCAGCGCCAAGAGCCGCACCGTCTTGTCGGCGAGCGGCGCGAAGGTGTCACCCGCCTGCACCGATGGCAGCACCCCCAGGACGCCAACCAACAGAATGTGAGCGCCGACCAGCAAGATGGGCGCGCGCATCGAGGCGCGCTGCGCCGCCGGCAGCGCCAACCGGAGACCGAGGATCAGCGCCACCGCGATCGCGATCCCGATGCCGCCGAAGGGGGTCAGCCCGCCCTCGAAGAACTCCATGACGTCGTGGATGCTGCCCACGGGTCCGTTTTTATCACGCCAGGCCGGGCGGGATTCTGCGACGCGCCGTCACGGCGCGGCGAGTCGCGTCCGGGCGAGCTCTCGGAACCCCGCGTCCGACAATTGGCCAAGCACGAGCTGCCGCCCCAACACCACCAGCGCGCGGTCCCCTCGGGCGCCGTCGCCGCGGGCCCAGCACAGGCGTAGATCAGACCCATCGTGAGGAGAGCCAGGCCGGAGTGCGCGCGCGTGCAGCGGCGGGTCAACGCCATGTTCGCCTCATCGATCGCAGCCTACCGGGCTCCGGCCCGTGCGTGCTCCCGAATGACAGATCGGGCGCGGAGCCAACGCGCTGGCGGGCGTGCGCCGCATGGCGTCTACTTCACGTGTGGAGACGAGACTCTGGCTCAAGCGGCTCGGCTTCGTGGCGGCGGTGTTGGGCGCGAGCGCGCTGGCGACGGTTCTGATGATCTTCGCGTCAGGGTTTTTGGGGCTTTTCCTCTACACCTTCCTCATTGTTCGGATGCACCCGGATAATCTCGCGGGCTTCTCGCTCTTCTTCCTGCCCTTTGTCGGCCTGGGGATCCCCGGGCTGATCGTTGCGGTGGCGTTTCTGCTCAAGCGCAAGCGGCCCTTGCTCATCCTTGGCCTCACCGCCCATGCGGTGGTGTGGGGCACCCTGGGGTTCGCCGGCTTCTGGGTCGGCGCGATGGGGATCTGAGGGTCAGCACGCTGGAACACACGCTTCACCTGGTAGGTTGCTTCCCGTGTCCGACTCGCCTTCCGATCCGATCTTCCCGCCCCTCCTGCATGCCTGCGCCCAGGGCGACCTCGAACGCGCCAAAACGGTCGCGTTTGCCCTCGTGAGCGCCTACGACCACGAGATCGCCGACGCCGAGGTGCGTCGCTACGCCGAGCTGATCGGGGGTGACGCAGCGGCGTTTCGTGCGCTGGCCACGGCGATGAAGGCAGACCTCGAACACGCGAGCGACTGGGTGCGCGCCGAGCTGGCGCGGTCGCGCGAAAACGCGGACGAAGTGATCCGAGCGGCGCGGGTGGCGATGATCTCGGACGATCGTTTGCGGCCGCGCGAAGAGGTCGCCCTGAACCTCGTGGCCGTGGCCGTGGGGCTCGACCCCGACGCGGTCTGAGCGCCGGGTGTTCAGGGTGAGGGGACGGTCGTGGCGTTGAGCATGAATGCGCTGGCGTTCTCGGCTCGATGCCGTTGCCAGAGACTTCATCGTCGTCGCAATCCGGTCGGTCGGGCACCGCGACGACCGGCCAGTCGCGCCGTCGCCGTGACAATCCGCGCAGGCCAATCGGGTCGCGTCGTGTGCCGGCACATGCCAGCGGTCCTCGGTGCACCCCTCTCGGTGGTCGCAGTCGCTGTCGGACGTGCACGAGGAGCACGCAGGGGCTCCCGCCGCACACGTTGGGACGGGTTTGACCTCTCGTTTTTCGGCCCCGACCGAACATCTTCACGCTCTCGTACGGCGTACGATTCAGATCGCAGCGTGGTTCCGCGTCAGTCGTCGATGTGGAAGATGTTCGCGGACAGTAGGCGGCGAGCGCGGTGTCCCGACGGGCGAAGGCGTCGTCGAACCGGCGAACGTGGTCGAGGGCCTCCCGTTTCCAATCATCTTGGTTCAGCACGCGCGCCATGCGCAGCTCTTGCGCCGCCCTTTCAAAGCGCTGCTCTGGCCAACAGCCTCCATTGAGTCCGTCGACCCCCCAGCGCATGTGGCTCACGAACGCAGGGAGATCGCTCTCGATGGGCGGCATGCGCCAGGCGTCCTGAATCCGGGCGAAAGGGTCGCCTGGCGTGAAGTTCTGTGCGAGCTGGAACCCGTTCATCGGCTGGCCACCCCACGGCCACGGCTCGTAGGAGAGGGGCGGACGCTCGCGGTGCTCCTCCCAGGTGCGGACCCGCCGCCGCACGGTGTCGGGACCCGCGCTGGCAATGCCGACAGCGCGGTCCACGTCACCGGCCTCGAAGGCGACCGAGGCGCGTTGGAGCAGCAACATGGTCTGGAGTTCGGGGAGTGTCGCCGGCAGAGCCGTGCCTTCTGCGCGTGCAGCCGCGTCCAGGTCGCGCTGGGCGCGGGCGACGTCGCGGGCTGCGCGCGCGATCATCGCGACGGCGGCGCGCAGTCGGGCCTGGCTGACCGGCTCCTCGGTTCGCAGCAGTCGAAGGTAGGCACGCAGCAACGCCACCAGGCCGGACTCCGGTGCGGCTCGAGCGGCCTCGATGGCTTCACGCAGCGCGGGCCGAGGCGCTTCCGCTTGGGAGCTCCGGTGGAATCGATCGTTCAATGTGCCCACCGCCAGCAGGTGGGCCGCACGCAGGGGCGCGACCTCCGCCAGCAAGATGAGCGCGAGCTGCTTCTCACCAGGGCTCCGTGCGTCGCGCCAGAGGGTCTCGGCGCGTTCGACACGCTCGGCGTCCCTCGCGAGGTCTGCGAACAAGAGGCGGCTCAGGCTCGAGTTCTGCTGTCGAGCGCGAAGCCGAGCGAGTGCCTCTGCATCTCCGGCCTGGGCTGCCAAGCCGTCCGCCAGCCGGTCCCAGCGCACGGCGATCCGCTCATGGCGTTCGTCAGGAAGCTCCTCGAAGCCGCGTTGTCTCGCCGCTGCGCTGCGCATCGCTCCGAGCGCGCCTTCCTGGTCACCGCTGAGCAGGAAGCCGGTCGCGTCGGTCTGCCCCACTTCGCTCTCTGTGAGGGCGGCGCCGGCCTCGTCGAACTCCGCGTTCTGACAGTACACGGAGGGCGGGACCGGAGTACCGCAGTCCCCAGCACGTTCGATCGCTTCCTCCACCAGCCCGTGTTGCGATGCGGTTACGACCGCGGCCTCACACCCGGACGCGATCGCGGTGAGCCGCACGTGCCGCCGTGCGACTTCCGGCGTTTGGGGGGCGACGGGGCCATCCGCTCCGCCCATCGGCGCGCTCGTTCGCAGTGCCAGGGGCTCAGCGCCGCCTGCCACCACGCACTGTGGTCGAGGTCCGAGGCGTCCCGGCCGTACTCCACGAACGGGTCGGGCAACGTATCCGCCGCGTGGTCTCCGAGCCCGTAGAGGCTCGCCAGACCGACCGAACCCACGAGGAATCCGAGAGCCAGGCTGCGCTTCCAAGAAGGCGCGTGAACTCGTGCTCGCCCCTGGAACAGGAGCGAAATGGGTGGGTGATCGCCGTCACCGTCCGCCGACCATCCAGAGGCGGAGCCTCGGTAGTCGCCGGGGCCCTTGAGCGCGCGGCGCGTGAAATAGCCCGTCGCCCGCACACGGTCGCCCGTGCTCAGGGCCATGAACACGGGCCGGGCCGCTCCGTTGAGCTCCTCCCCGAGCACGCTTTCGATCGCGGCTCGTCGTTCCCTCGGGAGCGCGTCGAGTGTCGGACCCGGCATGCTCAACGCCGAACCCCAGCGCAGCTCGAGTTGGCCCGTGAGGGGGATGCGCTCCCCGTCGACCTCCAGGAAGAGGTCGTCCGCCGCCCCGCGGCTGAGGTCGTGCCCGACGACGACCCCGCACACGACGCCATGTGGCTCTGTTGGATCGATCGCGATCGGTTCGCTGTCGGTGACGAGGGTGCCTGTGACTGTGCAGAACCCCGCCTCGAGTCCGCTCGCCGCGGGCGGCATCTCGGTACCGATCGCCCCGTAGCGAACCCGACTTTCGATCCTTCGCCGCAATGACAAACGCTGAAACCACACCGCGAAGCAGGACAAGGCGAGGATGGCGACGACCGCGGTGTATGGGCCGTAGATGAGCACGAACTCCAACCGAACCTCACACGCGGAGGGCGAACTCGAAGCTTCACCACTCTCGCGAGGCTCCTTTTACACCCGCGAGGCCAACCATCTTGGCTCGTTCGCATGCTGCGTCTCACGTTGACCCCTGCCGAGGCCGCCCGCGATAGTCGGGCATGGGGCAAGTACGAGACGCAGCCGAGGCGCTCTGGAGCGGTGAGGTCACGCTCAAGGGCGAGCCGTGGCGGAACTTCGCGGGGCTCGAGGAGTTGGAGGACGGGCTCGCGTTCATCGGCTCCTTTTGCAACGTGACGGCGGTCGAGACGGGCGAGGGGTTGGTGCTGGTCGACACCGGCGGACCCATGACGGGGCCGGCCAACGTGGGGCGCCTGCGGAAGTGGCAGACGGGGCCGCTGTCGGTCCACACCGTGGTCTTCACCCACGGGCACGTCGACCACGTGATGGGCATCGGTCCGCTGGAAGAAGACGGGCCCGCCCGGGTGGTCGCACACCGCGCGATCAAGGACCGCTTCGATCGCTACCGGCTCACCGCTGGCTACAACGGCGCGATCAACCGGCGGCAGTTTCGGATCAAAGAGTTCAAGTGGCCGACGCGCTATCGCTATCCCGACCTGACGTACGAGTCGTCGCTGACGCTGACGGTGGGCGGGCGCAGCTTTGAGCTTCACCACGACCGGGGTGAGACGGACGATCACACCTGGGTGTGGATGCCCGAGACCCGCGCGCTCGCGACGGGTGACCTCTTCATCTGGGCGTCGCCGAACTGCGGAAACCCACAGAAGGCGCAGCGCTATCCGCGCGAATGGGCAGCGGCGCTCCGCAAGATGGCGGCCCTCGAACCGGCCCTGCTGCTGCCCGGACACGGGCCCCCGATCTTCGGCGAAGACCGGGTCCAGCGTGCGCTGACGGAGACGGCCGAGCTGCTGGAGACGCTGGTGGAGCAGACGCTTCACTGGATGAACGAGGGCGCGCCGCTCGACGCTGTGGTCGAGCGGGTGAAGGCGCCGCCTGAGCTGCTGGCCCGGCCGTACCTCCGGCCCGACTACGACGAGCCCGAGTTCATCGTGCGAAACCTGTGGCGGCTGTACGGTGGCTGGTGGGACGGAGACCCGGCGTGGCTCAAGCCGGCGCCCCAATCGGAGCTGGCCGACGAGATCGCAGAGCTGGCGGGCGGCGCAGAACGGCTGGCCAAGCGGGCAAGAGACCTCTCCGAAGCCGGCGAGCACCGACTGGCGTGCCACTTCGCCGAGTGGGCGGGGCGCGCCGCACCCCATGACAAGTTGGTGCGTGAGCTTCGGAGGGAGGTCTACGAGGCGCGTCGGTCAGAGGAGACGAGCCTGATGGCCAGGAGCGTGTTCCGCGCCGCCGGGGAGGAAGAGCCGGGGCGCGGGTATTGAGGAAGCCTCAGCCGCACCCACCGTATACGGGGACACGCTCCGCCAAGACATGCAAAGGTCTGCCCCGTGATCCACTCGCTGATGCGCTCTCCTCGATGGTCCACACGCGCCGCGGCCGCGGTGGTGGCCCTGCTTTTCACGACCGCCCTGACCGGCTGCCCCGACGACCGTCCGACCGGTCCTCGGGTCGACTCCGGTCGGCCCTCGATCGACGCGGGACCCAGGGTCGACGCCGGACCGGTCATCGACCCCTGTGGTGACTCGGGGCCCTTCATGGACGCGGGGCCGTTCCCGATTGACTCAGGTTGCCGTCAGACGGACGCGGGACCTCCGCCAGAGCCGGGGACCGAGGGTGCGCTTCGACTCGTGGGCGGAGAGGACTCGGCGAGCGGCCGCCTCGAGGTCTTCCATGACGGCCAGTGGGGCACGGTGTGCGACGACAGCTTCGATGAGCTCGACGCACGCGTCGCCTGCCGGCAGCTGGGATTCGCCGACGGCACAGCCGACGAGAGTGTGCCCGGCGGCGTGGACCCGATCTGGATGGACGATGTCGACTGCGCGGGTACGGAGTCCCGCCTCGTTGACTGCCCGTTCCCAGGCTTCGGCATCGAGAACTGCACGCACGGCGAGGACATCGGCCTGGTCTGCGGCAGCTTCTGATCGCAATCAGGCAGCGCTGGTGGCGCGAGACGGCATCGCCGACGCGGTGGCCAGCTGCGTTGCCATCGCGAGCCCGCTCATTGTCAGCCGACACGCCGCACGATCGGCGACGCCCTTGTTCTCGAGGTGGGCGAGCACACGAACCACTCGACCCGCACCCCAGCCGAGCCGACCGGCCAACAGACCCAGGTCGGCAGGGCGGTTGCCGCGAGCGAGGCGGTAGAGAGCGAGCAAAAGGGCGACGGCTTCTTCGGAGGAGGTGCGCTTGGTGAGGTTCGTCATGAGTCGATGCTTCACACACCACTGAACGCAGGTCCAGTTTTGTGCGTTCAGGTACGGGTGTTCAGTGGAAGTAGCGTGACTAAACTCACGCATGGCCCAACATCATTGGAGAATCACCGGAGGGGTTCCCATCTGGCGAGCCGTCCTTATGCTGCCGGCCATGGCTGAACCGAGCTCCATGCCCCCGTGTGGCCTCTACCGCACGCGCGCGGCCGTCGGCACGATCCCCGAGGGTCGGCTGGTCTACTTCCACAATCACGGCAACCCGGGTCCCGGCCTGTATCTGCCCGCCAGCTGGCGCGGCAATCGGGCGCGCTTCGAACCGCGCGGGCACCTCCTCCCCACGCCGGGGGACGTGCGCCACCTCGAGCCTCTCCGCGCCGAGGGGCTTTACCGGGTGGTCTCGCCATTCCACTGCTGCGCCAAGGAATGCCGCTTGTTCGCCGTCGATTCGCTTGTGCAGCTCGGCTACGACGGGCAGGGTCACGCGATCGTGTTCACACCCCAGTGGATCGACGGAGCCATCGCGCTGCCCGAACGCGGGACGCGGGTCGACATGGATCGACTGGATGCGCTGAAGCGGCTGCACATCCCGATCAACGACGCGCCTGTGCATGAGGACGGCGCCGACGAGATGCTCTTGCACTGAGTTTTCGAATGTGCGCGCTTCGCGCATTTTTGCACATTCGAAAACTCACCATTTTCTGGTGGCGCCTCCGCGCCACGGACGAGGGGCAAGCCCCTCAGGCTCCCCGTCCCCGACTGCGCGCGCTTCGCGC
>JBGCFC010000091.1:0-26181 GCA_045106715.1 Sandaracinaceae bacterium | reverse complement strand
CCCCGTCTTCGATGGATCGACGGTCTCTGAGTCGTTCTCGCGCGTGCGGCCGCGCTCCGCGCCATGATTGCACGAGCGTTTGCTGGTGGCGCTTCCGCGCCACGTCGAGGGGCATGCTCCTGGAGCTCCCCGTGTTGGGTGCATCGACCGTCTTGGGTGTTCGACGCGCTCGCGCGCCACGTCACGATGTGGCCGGCCGGGCGCCGCATGCACGGCCTGGTCGTCGCTGCAGCTCGGTCTCGTTCCCGCGTTCGAAGCGCCGCGATGGCCCCCGCGATCGGTCGATTTCGCGGTCCCCCGCACTCCAGCCGTCGCGATCGGCGCCGGAAACCCCGTGATTTTCGGGCACCTGCGCAGGATTCGCACATCGGGGGTGACCGAAATCGAATTCGGCTCCATTCTGTGAGGCATGACACATCGCGACGAGCTGTTGGCCCTGAAGGCGCGCGTCGAGGCGCAGGCGCAGGAGCTGGACGAGGCCAAATCCGAAATCGAACTGCTTCGCGCGGCGCACGCGAACAAGACCCACCAGCTGGAGGGCCTCCGCCGTGAGGTCGAGCTGGAGGCAGAACTGAGGGCGCAGGCCGACTCTCCGGTGCAGTCCGAACCCAACGACGGGATCGGGTTCGAGAACGACGGGCCGCCGCTCCGGCCGCCCAACGCTGCCCGTGACATCGCCCGTTCGTTCCACCTCGGCGCGATGGTCATGATCGGCGTCGCCATGGCGAGCGGTTTGATGATGACGGCGGCCGCCAGCCGGCACGCGCACTTGCGCAGCCTTCACGGCCAACGGGCGATGTCGGTCGGGAGCTTCGACGTGACGCCGGTGTCGCCGCTGATCCGGACCGGCACCGTCGTCGAGACCAGCGGCCCCGCGCTGCTCGAGGTGGGCGAGACGTGCACCATCAGCCGCATCCCGGTCGACGCCGGCCAGTTCGACTGCCGCGTGGTCGTCGGTTGCGGCGGTCAGGTTCTCTACGGGGCGGATCCGCGCACCGGATACGTGCGCTGCGACGGTCAGGAGATCATCGAGGACGCCAACATGACCGCGTTCGATGGGGACCCCGCGATGCGGCTGGACCTCGCCCACGACACGGTTGTCGTCGAGGAGCGTGTCGGCCTCGGCACGCAGCGGATCCGCATCCAGCTCTGAACGCGTCGCATTCCACCGCACGACGGCCGCTTCTCTTCCCGGGGAGGCGGCCGTTTCGCGTGAGCGACCGACAGCGCGCGGCATCTGTCCCACGTGCATGGTAGAGCGGCGCCATGCGGGTGTTGGTAGTGGGGAGCGGCGCGCGTGAGCACGCCATGGCGTGGAAGCTGGCGGCGTCCCCGTCGGTGAACGAGGTGCTGGCGGCGCCCGGCAATCCGGGCACGGCGGCGGTCGGCGAGAACATCGCGGTGTCTGCCGGCGACGTGGCGGGCCTGGTCGAACTCGCGCAGCGCCGGGCCGTGGACTTGGTCGTGGTCGGGCCTGAGGCGCCGCTCGCGGACGGGGTGGTGGATGCGCTCGAGGCGGTGGGGGTCTCCGTGTTTGGCCCGTCGCGCGCCGCCGCGCAGCTCGAGTCCTCGAAGGGCTTCAGCAAGCACTTCATGAAGCGCTTCGGCATCCCCACGGCAGACTTCGCTGTCTTCGACGATCCCGCCGCCGCCAAGGCCTGGGTGCGAGAGCGGGGCCAGCCGATGGTGGTGAAGGCCGACGGGTTGGCCGCTGGGAAGGGCGTCGTGGTCGCCGACACCGTCGAGCAGACGCTCGAGGCGATCGATCGGCTCATGGTGGCGCGCGCGCACGGCGACGCCGGGGCGAAGGTGGTCGTCGAGGAGCGTCTGCAGGGGCCCGAGGTGAGCTTTCATGTGGTCTGCGACGGCGCGCGCGGTGTGGCCCTCGCGGCGGCGCAGGATCACAAGCGCCTGGAAGAGGGCGACCGCGGACCCAACACCGGCGGGATGGGGGCGTACTCGCCGCCCCCGATGGTCACGCCCGAACTCGAAGTGCGCATCCTCCGTGACGTGGTCACACCCACGCTCGATGGCATGAACGAGCTCGGAACCCCGTTCCGTGGCGCGCTCTTTGTGGGGCTCATGATCGTCGACGGTCAGCCGAAAGTGCTCGAATACAATGTTCGCTTCGGTGACCCGGAGACCGAGGTGATGCTGAGCCGCTGGTCCGGAGACGTGCTGCCACTCTTGCTCGGCGCTGCGCGGGGCGACCTCTCGGGCGTCGAGGCGCAGTGGGACGCACCCGCCGCGTTGTGTGTGGTGCTCGCCTCGGAGGGCTATCCCGGGCGGTCGGTCATCGGTTTGGAGATCGAGGGCATCGCGGAAGCAGGCGCCATCGAAGGCGTACAGGTCTTTCACGCAGGGACGCGTATCTTCGAGGACCGGCTCGTCAGCAGCGGCGGTCGGGTTCTGTGTGTCACCGCGACCGGCCGGGACGTCGAAGAGGCGTCCAGCCGAGCCTACGCTGCCGTCGACCTCATCACGCTCGAAGGGGCGCAGCATCGTCGGGACATCGGATGGCAGGCGCGCTCAGCGTGATCGCGGTGCGATCTGGTCCCAGAAGCGGTCGAACATCTTGCGGTACGGCGCGACGAGCCGCGGATCGTCCGTGACCAGGATGTTCTCCTGGTTGTGCTCGGCGGCGCTCCGCGTCCAGTTGTAGGAGCCGGTGATCACCGTCTTCTGATCGAAGATGGCGAACTTGTGGTGCATGTGGTGGTCGGTCTGATCGAACCGGACCTCGATCCCCTCGTTGGCCAGCCGATGCACGTCCGAGCCACGGTCATGTGACTTGTCGTCGTCGGTCACGATTCGCACGTGGATATCCCGCTTGTGCGCCTCGAGGATGGCGGTCGCGAGCCGGTTGTCGGTGATCGTGAACACGCAGATGTCGACCCGCTCACGCGCCTGCTCCAGGCGGCGGATGATGGCGCGAAGCGGCTCGTGCCCGGGGCTGAAGTGCACCTCGTGCGTGAGGTCGTCGTCGGACACGTCGGGCGCGTGCAGGACCTTGACCACGCCCTCCAGCCAGTCGAGCACTTGCTTGGCCTCCTGTCCGTCGATTTTCTCCCGCGCGAGCGCAAACGCCCGGTGCTGAAACAAGGGGTGGTCGTCCGGCCGGATGTCCGCATGACTCAGCAGCTCGCGGAGGGCGTGCTTTTCGCCTCGCGACAGCCGGTTGTCCTCCAGGGTGGCGGCCAGGATTCCGTCCATCTCGTCAGGGGTCATGGCCGTGAAGATACCGCACTGCCACTTCCGCGACCGCCTGCTATGGTCCGGGCCCATGACCCGCCGTGAGCGACTCGAGGCCATCCTCGCCGACGTTCTGAATCCACTGCTCGCCCACGACGGAGGCTCCGTCGAGCTGGCCGCGCTGGACGACGGCGTGCTCACGCTTCGGCTGACCGGCGAGCTCGTTGGGTGCCCAGGGACGACCTACGTCAAGCGGGGGGTCATCGAGCCCGCCGTTCGAGAGGTCGCCGGCCCCGACCTGGAGATCGTGTACGAGCGCGAGAGCCCGGTTTGAGCCCTTTCTTCGCTCCGTCGCGCGCGCATGTTTTGACACCCGGCCGAACCCTCGGATACACCGTCCCTCACCCGGAGGCCCCATGGCGCTGATCGAGACCGAAGAAGCAGCACGCCGGCTTGCCCGCGCGATCGCGAGCGACCTTTCCCTCTACAACGAGGAGAAGATCGTCAAGGGCATCGAGAACGACAACCTCTTCGACGAGGTCTCAGGCGAGATCGAAGAGGGCCGCGCGCTCTTCAAGAGCCGTGTCGCTCCCGAGCTCTACTCGAAGAATTTCTACGATCGCGCGATCGTGGACATCCTGGTCCGCAGCAAGGGCCACGTTCAGTCGAAGCTCTGGTAGCCGACGGCGAACCCGATCCCGTGGACCCGGACACACCGATCCGCTCGGCCTCCGAGGACGCGGAAGCGCCAACGGAGACGTACGTCGTCTCGTCGTTGGACGAGGGCAAACGCCTCGATCAGATCCTGACGCGGCACGCGCCCGAGCGCTCGCGCGCGACTTACCAGCGCTGGATTCAGGACGGTCGTGTGCACGTCGATGGCGTGCCGGCGCAGTCCAAGCGGCGCCCGCGTGTGGGTCAGACGCTCGAGGTCCGACCTGCGCCGCCGCCGCGCTCAGAGGCGATCCCGCAAGACCTCCCGCTCGACGTGCTCTACGAAGATTCGCACCTCGTCGTCGTCAACAAGGCCGCGGGCATGGTGGTTCATCCCGCGCCCGGGCACCCGGACGGCACGCTCGTCAACGCGGTGCTCCACCACTTCGGCTGGCTGCCGGGCGACGAGCCGGACCGTCCGGGCATCGTGCATCGGCTCGACGCGCAGACGAGCGGGGTGATGCTCGTCGCGCGCAGCGAAGAGGCCAAGGCGCGCCTCGTCGAGATGTTCGCGGCTCACGATCTCGAGCGGGCTTATGTCGCGCTGGTCCGGGGCCGCCTCGACGGCAAGACGACCTACGACACCATGCACGCGCGCCATCCCAGGGACCGGAAGCGCTTCTCCTCGAAGGTCTCCCGCGGCAAACGCGCCGTGACCTACGTCGAGGCGCTCGAGTCGCTGCACGGCGCGACCCGGGTCCGCTGCACGCTCGAGACGGGGCGCACCCATCAGATCCGCGTGCACCTCGCCGACGCCACGCACCCGCTCATCGGTGACCCGGTCTACGCTCGCGTGCCGCGCGATCCGCGTCTCGCGGAGGTGCATCGCGCGCTCGGGCGCCAGGCGCTGCACGCCGCGGTTCTGGGTTTCGCGCACCCCGTGACGGGTGAGGCCATGCGCTTCGAGGTCGATCCCCCCGACGACTTCATCAGCGCCCTGGATGCCCTCCGCGACGCTCAGCGCCGCGGCTGAACCGGGCCGATCGCGACCGTCGAGCCGCTGGTTGGGTCCGAGCGCACTGCGGCGGCTTGTGCCGCAGTGTCCGGCCGTCGAAATAGGTAGCGAATCCCAGACTGAGGACGCTAGGGCGCTACAGATCGTCAGGGCCGCCGCGGCCGTCCATCAGATCGATGAGGGACTTGGCGTTGGCTTCCATGTCGATGTTGCGAAAGACGCAGAGCGTCTTCTTCGCCGCCGAGCGACGGCACACGGCCGCCACCTGCTCGACCGTGTCGTCGTCGTAGCGCGATCGGTGGCCAGCGGGACCGGGCAACGTCAGGTACGCCATCTCTTCATCCGCGCCCGGCGCCTCGGGCAGCGAGAGCGGGTCATGGGCCGCGACCGCGCCCGTGGCTTCGCAGATCTTCGCGACCTGGTTGGCCTTCCAATGCGGGGCATCGAGCACCGCCTGCGGCGCTGCCTTCGGAAGACCGGAGAGCATCTTCTTCGCCCGCGCGATCACGCCGCGGTTTGCCGCGACGTCCTCCGGCACACGGAACACCAGCGCGACGGCGTCGAGCTTCTTGCAGAACGAGAGGATGTTCTTCAGAGCGACGTCGTTTTCACCACTCGCCTGGAACCCGGACCCACCGAGCTCGGCCGGAGCGAGCACGGTGAACACGAACCCCTCAGGAGATTCCCTCTGCCAGCGACGGAGGGTCCCTGTGCCAGGGATGCCGAGCTCGGTGTCCGAGATCTCGACGGCCATGAATTCCTGCAGATACCGGCTAACGGCGATCGGGAACCCGGAACACGCGACCACGAACATGCGGCGCAGGGTATCCGAGTCCGGCTGGGCTTCCCAGCCTTTGTCGCGACTTGCTGTTCAGGAGCCTCCAGACTCGGCTAGGATCCCGGGGTGCTGGCTTGGCTTGAACGGGCGGGCGACCGGACCCGCCGGCTGCTTCGCGGGGCGCCCATGAGCGTCGGTGGCGGGGCTTCTCGCGCCCGTATGGCCGCCCGGAGCTTGGTCACGGCGTCGAGCCTGCTCGCGGCGGTGAGTCTGGCCGCCGTCATGGCTGGCGCGTGCGTTTCGACCGCCCACGCGCAGGAGCGACGCATCGAGGTTCAGCTGTTCCTGCCGCCGGCATCGGGCGGGAGCACGTTCACGATCGCCCGGCCCGACATTCCGAGTCACCTGAACGCCGTCTTCGGGATTGGCGCCAGCTATTCGCTCGGCAGCTTCGTGCGCAGTGAGACGTTGGCGGACGGATCGGTCGTGGGAGCGTCGGTGGTCCCGCATCACCTTCAGCTCGAGGCGATGGCCGCGCTCGGGCTGTTCGAGTTCCTCGAGCTCGGGGTCGTCCTGCCCGTTTCGCTCAACAGCGCTGCCACGGACGCGCTCGCGCCGACGCTCACCTACAACTTCAACGCGGGCCTGTCCGACCTCCGCTTGGAGGCGAAGATCCCGCTCGTCCGCGGTGAGTTCGGTTTGGCGATCCGCTTCGTGGCGCAGCTCCCGACGGCCACCAGCGAGGATTTCCTCGGAGCCGACTACTGGATCGCGACTCCGACGCTGGCTCTGGCGTGGAACCCCGGGCCGATCATCGTGGCCAGCGAGCTGGGGTATCGCTTCCGGCAGCGACGTGAGCTGCCGGGATTTGAACAGGACGACGAGATCCACGCTTCGCTCGGCCTCGCGGTGCCGATCCTCGACGAGCTGCACGCGATCGCCGAGACCCAGGCCCGCATCGGCGTGGGCGGACGCACGCTCGAGGCCAACGAGATCCCCTGGGAGGCCGACGCTGGAGTGCGCATTTGGCCTGTCCCCGGGCTGTCCATCGAGCTCGGTGTCGGCACGGGGATCCTCGCAGGCTACGGCGCGCCAACGGTGCGGGGGTACGCCTCCGTGCGCTTCGCAACCGACCAGGGCGAGGGCTGCGCCTTCGGGCCCGAGGACTTCGACGGATTCGAAGACGGCGACTTCTGCGCGGACCCCGACAACGACGGCGACGGGCTGCTCGATGCGGTCGACGGCTGTGCGAACGACAGCGAGGACGTCGACCGCTTCCTCGATGACGACGGCTGCCCGGACACCGACAACGACGCCGATGGAGTCGTGGACGCCGATGATGCATGCCCCACGCTGTCCGAAGATCGCGACGGCTTCCAAGACGACGACGGGTGTCCCGAGCCGGACAACGACGAAGACGGCGTCGCCGATGGCGTCGACCAGTGTCCGATGGAGCCCGAGGACCGCGACGACTACCAGGACAGTGATGGTTGCCCGGAGCCGGGCCCCGAAGCGGCCTCGGTCACGGTCACGGACACGCGGATCCTCATCTCCGAGCACATCTACTTCGACTACGACCGCGACACGATTCGCTCGGTGTCGACGCCGATGCTCGATCAGGTCGCGGAGGTCATCCGAGAGCTCCCGGAGCACCTCCGCGTGCGCGTAGACGGATACACCGACAACGAAGGCGTCGCGGCCTACAACCTGGATCTCTCCTACCGGCGCGCCCGCGCCGTCGTGGAGTATCTCGTCGGGCGCGGCGTGCCGAGGGGGCGCATCGACTACCGCGGCTACGGCCCGGAGAACCCGGTCGCGCCCAACGACTCTCCCGAAGGGCGCGCGCTCAACCGCCGCGTGGAGTTCACGATCCTCAACGAGGGCGAGAGCGCCGGCCGGCGTCGGTAGAGGCGGCGATGCTTCGTCCCCTTCGAATGTCCCCGCTCGTCGCCTGCGTGCTCATGCTCGCGGGAGGGTGCGGCGCGATCGCACCCGGCGCGACTCCCGAGTCGGCGGTCGATGGCTTCGCGCGTGCGCTACGAGAAGGGCGAACCGAGGACGCGTACGGGCTGATGAGCCAGAGCTATCGGCGACGTGTCCCTCGCGAGACCTTCGAGCAGATGCTCGAGCAGGACCGGGCCGAGGTGCGACAGACGGCGGCCACGCTGGCCGAGCGCCGGGGTGCCGCGGAGCAAGAGGCGGTCGTCGAATACGGTGAAGGCGAGACCTTGCGACTCGTGCGGGAGAACGGCGAGTGGAGGGTGGCCACGGACGTGGTCGATTTCTACGGTCAGGACACGCCCCGCGCAGCGCTCCGGTCGTTTGTGCGCGCGATGGAGCGCCGGCGTTACGACGTGGTCCTCAGGCTGGTGCCCGAGCGTGACCGAGAAGGAACGACGGTCGAGGGTATGGCGACGGCGTGGGAAGGCGACGGTCGTGAAGAGGTGGAGCGGCTGCTCGCGGCGCTGCGCGCCTCCCTGGACAACCCCATCGAAGAGGTCGGCGACCGAGCCACGATGGGGTACGGCGACCGGTTTCGGGTCCAGTTCGTTCGTGAGGATGGGGTCTGGCTCATCGACGACCCGGACTGAATCGGTTCTGCGCGCGAGCACGCCGGTCCGCCTGGCCGGGTGCAATCGGACAGCGTCAGAGGAACATCCTCGAGGCCCAAACGATGCCGCCCATCGCGTCCAAGGATGGTAGGCTCGGCCATCGTGAGCGCAGGCGGCAATCTGGACTCCCGACTGCTGCGGTTTCGAGCGAGCGGCGGGGATGACGCGCCCGGCTTGGCGGAAGCCCTGCTGGACGTGGACCGAGCTTCGGACGCCCTCGACGTCACCACGGCGGCGTTGAAGCGCGAGCCCTCGAACGGCGAGCTGCAGCTCGTCGATGGACGCGCGCGGTTTGCGCAAGGGGATCTGCTTGGCGCGCAGGCGGTGCTTCTGAAGGCGGCGCGCGCGCTGCCGAAGGACAAGCGCCCGTTCCGGTACCTCGGTGAGGTGCTTCTGGCGCGAGGCGACTCCGCGCGGGCCAAGAAGGTCCTCCAGCGGGCTCTCTCGCTGGCTCCGAACGACCCGGACATCCGTGCGCTCGCCGAGGGGCGCACGCCCGCGCCACCCGCCGTGAAGGCGCCGCCTCGCCGTCCTGCGGCGCCTGCGCCCGAGCCTCCGCAGGAGCGCACCGTCATGCGCACCGATCTGACGGAGCAGCTGCGCAACATGACGCGCGAAGTGGACGCCGCGGAGGCGGACGATTCGGACTTCGAAGACGAGCCCACGGCCATCGCGCGAGCCGGGGACGTGGCCAAGCTGGCCCCCTCCGGCGGGGCCTCCACCGGCGCCGGGAGCGCCCGCGGGCGTCTCGGACAGCGCGGGGTCAAGCGCACTCTCGCGCTCGGGAGTGCCAAGGCGAGCCCCGCGTTGCCTCCGCCTCCGAGCCGGCGCCCCGCCCTCGACGCGCCGTCCGATCCGTTCGCGGGCGGCCTCCCACCTGCTGATCCGCCGCCCGCCGATCCGCCCTCTGAGGCCACCGCCGTCGAGCCGCTGCCTCCACCGCCGGCCCCCCCACGCATGAAAGTGGCGAGGACGGCGACGTTCGGGAGCCCGGCGAACAAGCCTGAGCCACCCGCTCCGAAGCGGCCGCCTCTTCGCTCGCGTGGAGCACGCATCAAGCGAACCGAGGCGTTTGGATCCGTCGACTCCGATTCGCTCGACGTCCCGCTCTCGTCGGCGGACCCTCGTCCATCCCCGACATCGACCAGTCCCGGGGCGGCGGCGGCTCCGCCCGTCGAGCCTCTCAAGCGCGTCCCGCCCTCGGCGCGGCGCAAGCCTTCTGCAGCGCGGAGCGACACGTTCGAGCCGAGCGAAAAGGACATCGACGACGCGTTCGGCGCGCTCGAAGCCAAAGACCCGGCCGGCGGTCACCCCTCGCCCTTCGATCTTCCCCCGGACGACGCGCCGGCGCCGAACCCGTTCGCAGCGCCGCAGCCGGACATCCCAGCCACGGCGGTGGTCGAGGCCGTACCGGAGCCCGCTCCGCCTCCGTCGATGGAGGGGCCCGACCCGTTCGCCTCGGGGGTGGTCGGGCTCGATGAACTCGAAGCGGAGGATGCGGCCGGCCTGGGGATGGCCCCGCTGGCACCGGTCGATCTTCCTCCTCCGGCGCCGGCAGCCAGCGTGGCGGTCGGTGGGGGCGACGTCGAGGACGTCGACGCCGTGCTGCACATGCTGCGCGAGCAGGGATTGTTCGAGCCTCCGACGGGCAAGGCCGGCACCTGGGCCACTCGCAAGGAAGTAAAAAAGAGCGAGCGCGGGGGCACCCGCATCGGCATCTGGATGGGCGTGCTCTGGACCCTCTCCCTTGGCCTCGCGGTTGGCGGCTGGTTCGGTTGGGGCGCGTGGCTGGAGCACAAACACGCGCAGGCGGCGGAACTGGTCGCGCAGTCGGAGGCCGAGGCGCTCGCCGGGTCCCATGCCGATCTGGTCGATGCGGAGCGGCACTTGCGCGAGGCGCGGGAGCTCGACCCGCACGAGACGGACGGCCCTCGCGTGCTGTTGTTTGTACACGCCCAGCGTGCGCTCGAGGATGGCGCTTTCGACGCCGGGTTCATGCGGCCGACCATCGCTCGCGCGGAGCTGTTCACCCGCGCCGGGCAGAGCTCGTCCCCGTTCGATGCCATTCGGCCCGGGGGGACGCGGGAGGTCTCGACCGAGGCGCTGGAGGTCTACCTCGACGCGGCGCGGGCAGTGCTGTCCGCCGCGGAGGGCAGCCACGCGCAGGCCCTGGAGCGTGCGCGTGGTGCGCTCGAAGAGCGGCCTGAAGATCCGCAGATTCTCTACATCGTCGGGCGGCTCGAGCAGCGGCTCGGCGGGGACGACGCGCTCACGCACCTCGAGGCGGCGACCGAAGGGGAGGGCGCGGTGACGGCCGCCCGAATCGCGCTGGCCGAGGCGCGCTACGACGAGGGGCAGCTCGAGGCCGCCCAGGAGATGGTCACCGGCGTGCTCGAAGACGACGACGACCATCTCCGCGCGAAGCTGTGGAGCCTCTTCCTGCGCTCGGACGCGGACGAGCCCGAGGCGCTGTTGACCGAGCTCGCGGCGTTGGGGGACTCCATCGAAGACGAGGCCGCGCCGACCGACCACGTTTTGGAGCAGCTCTTGCGGGCACGACTTAGCCGTCGTCAGGGCAACATTGATGCGTCCGGGACGGCCGTCGAGCAGGCGCTCCGGGCGGGCGCCACGGAGCCCCGTCTCATGGCGCTTGTGGCCGCCGAGGGGCGTCGCGCGGGCCGCTTGTTGCACGCTGAGCGGGCGGCGCGCACCGCGGTGACAGGGGCTCCCTCCAACCCTGATTTCCGGAAGCTGCTCGCCGGCCTTCAGCTGCTGCGACACGACGGTCGCGGCGCGCTCGCCACCATCTCGGAGCTCCCGAACGACGACCCCGACGTCGTGCAGATGCGCGCGGAGGCGGCGATGTTGCTCGGGACGGCGGAGTCGCTCGAAGCCGCCGCCACCCAGCTGGACGCCTACGTCGAAGCAAACGAAGACGCGAACGTCGAGGTGCGCGCGCTCCGCATCCGGGTCCACACCCGGCGCGGTGACGCGGCGGGCATGCTGTCGGTGGCCCGCGCTTTGGTCACGGAGGCGCCTGGCGACCCGGCCGCTGCGCTCGCGCTGGGTGAGACCGCGCTCCGCTTGCGCCGCGCCGACATGGCGGTCGAGTCGCTCCAGCAGGTGGTCACTGCCTCTCCGGACTCGGCCGAAGGGCACTACCTGCTCGGGCGTGCGCGGCGCTTGGCGGGGGACGGCGAGGGCGCGGAAGCCAGCCTTCGCCGGGCTCTCGAGCTGGTTCCGGAGCACACCGAGGCGCGGCTCTCGCTCGGCCGCCTCCTGCTCGACTCCGGGCAGTTCGAGGAGGCCGACGAACTCTATGCGGCGCTCGCCCGGTCGGCGCGTTCGACGGGAGGTCGCGCGGTCACCGTCGCTGGTCGACTGGGCCGGGCCGAGGCGCTCCTCGGGCAGGGGGAGCTCGACGATGCGCAGGTTCAGCTCGAGTCGCTTCAGGAGGACGCCCGCGAGACCGCGTCGGCGCGGCTGGTGGCGGCTCAGATCGCACTCCAGCGAGGCCAGGCCGGGGAGGCGCTCACGCAGCTCCGACCGCTCGCGACCGCGGAGCGCCCCTCCGCGCTCGTCCTTGCGCTCTACGGCGACGCGTTGCTGTCCGCGGGCCAGGCTGAGCCGGCTGCCGAGGCCTTCGAGGCCGCGATCGAGGCGGACAGCGGCAGCCCGGAGGCGCTGATCGGGCAGGCCGACCTCGCGGTGCGCTCGGAGCGAGAAGACGACGCCGTCGGTCTGCTCGAGCGGGTCGCGACCTCCCTCGAGACCCGCATCCGCCCGCCGCGCTTCGAGGCGCGCCGGCTGACCTTGCTCGGACGCGCCCAGCTGCTGGCCCGTGAGCGCGAGGCCGCCCGGGACGCGCTCCGCGCCGCGATCGAGCTCGACGGCACGCCGTCGGAGGCGCACTTCTTCCTCGGCGAGGCGCTGTCGGGAGAGAACAGTCCGGGGGCGCGGGCGGCGTACGAGCAGTATCTCGAGCTGGCCGAAGACGGCCCCTTCGCGGGCCGCGCCCGACGCGCGATTCGATAGGGCCACCGGCGCAGGAAGCTGCACGAGATCCATCACGGTGGGGCCCGACCTCCTCTGCTATGGTCGCCCCCATGAATTTCGAGCTGACCGAGGAGCAGCAACTCGTCCGCCAGATGGCACGTGACTTCGCCGAGCGCGAGGTCGCACCGAAGGCTCGGGAGCTGGACAAGGAGAGCCGCTGGCCGACTGAGCTGGTGGCCAAGATGGGCGAGCTGGGGCTGCTCGGAATCGCCGTCCCCGAGGAGCTCGGCGGGGCCGGCGCCGACAACGTCAGCTACGCCCTCGCGATGGAGGAGATCGCCCGCGTCTGCGCGAGCACCTCGGTCATTATGAGCGTGAACAACTCGCTCGTCTGTGACCCTCTCCTGAAGTTCGCGAACGACGACCAGAAGAAGGAGTTCCTGGCGCCGCTCGCAGCGGGGAAGATGCTCGGCTGCTTCGGCCTGACCGAGCCCGCCAGCGGCTCGGACGCCTCGAGCATGGACACCGTCGCGGAGAAAGACGGCGACCACTGGGTCATCAACGGCGCGAAGAACTGGATCACCAACGGTCCGCACGCCGACCTGATCCTCGTCTTCTGCGCCAACGACCGCAGCCAGGGGCACCGCGGGACCACCGCGTTCATCGTGCCCAAGGACACGCCCGGGTTCGTCCCGCAGCCTCGGGACCACAAGCTCGGCATCCACGCCGCGCACTCGTGCACCGTGTTCTTCGAGAACTGCCGCGTGCCCGAAGCCTACATGCTCGGTGACGTCGGCATGGGCTTCAAGATCGCGATGGCCACGCTCGACGGAGGGCGCATCGGCATCGCCGCGCAGGCCCTCGGCATCGCCCGGGCCGGTCTCGAAGAGGGCGTCGCGTACAGCAAGGAGCGCAAAGCCTTCGGCGAGCCGATCGCCAACAAGCAGGCGATCCAGTTCATGCTGGCCGACATGGCGACCGAGCTCGACGCCGCGCGCCTGCTCACGCACCGGGCGGCCTGCATGAAGGACCTCGGCGTCCGGCACAGCCAGCAGTCGGCGATGGCCAAGCTGTTCGCGTCCGAGGTCGCGACGAAGTGCGCGCACAAGAACCTCCAGATCCACGGCGGATACGGCTACTCCACGGAGTACGACGCCGAGCGCCACTATCGCGACGCCCGGATCACCGAGATCTACGAGGGCACCAGCGAGATTCAGCGGATCGTCATCGCGGCCCACGCGCTCAAGGCGTGAACGGGATGTCAGAAGGGATGACGATGCGACTCAAGCCGGTTTCGTGGCGCTCGTGGACCGTGGCGCTGGCCACGCTGGCGCTGCTCGTGGGCGGAGTTGGCTGCGGCGGCTCCGAGGAGACGGAGTCAACCGACACGCAGCACTCGCAGCGCGAGTCGACCTCGGGCTCCGAGACGTCCCGCGAGGCGAGCGGAGGCCCGCAGATCACGGGCTTGATGGGCACCATCCGGAGCGACCAAGTCGAGAACACGATGAACCCGCGCGTGGACCGGATGGCGCGCTGCTTCGCGAACCGGATGGGCACCATCGAGGTGCTGGGCGGCTCGATTCGCCTCGGCTTTCGCATCCACACCGACGGCACCGTCGCGTGGGTCTATCCCATCGAGACCGACATCGGCGATCAGCAGACCGAGCAGTGCATCCTCGACCAAGCCAGCCGCGCGCGCTTTCCGCGTCCGCGCGGGGGTGAGGCGGAGTTCACCTGGGGGTTCGGGCTCGAGCCCTCGCCGGATGTTCGGCCGCCGCTCAACTGGGGCGCGGACGCGCTGGGCAGCCACGCCGACGATCTGCGTGGCCTCGCTCGGCAGTGCCACGCGAGCGGCACCTTCAACGTCACCGCCTACGTGCAGCCCGGCGGCGACGTGCTCGCGGCCGGCGGCGCGGCCCCGGATGCCGAACAGCTCGAAGCGCTCGGCTGTCTGCTTGACGGAGTCCGCGGCTGGACCTTTCGTGACCCTGGCTCCTATGCGGCCAAGATCTCCTTCCAGGTGCGTTGAATGCAGTTGAGCCTCACCGAAGAGCAAGAGCTCGTACGCCAGGCGGCCCGTGGGTTCGCCCAGACGCGGATCGCGCCGCGCGCGCACGAGATCGAGAAGAACGAGAAGATCCCGGCGGACATCCTCGACGGGCTCGCCGAGCTCGGCCTCTTTGGTGTGAACGTGCCGGAGGCGCTCGGCGGCGCCGAGGCCGGGGTGCTCTCCTACAGCCTGGCGATGCGCGAGGTGGCCCGCGCGTGCGCCTCGACCGCCGTGACCATGGCCGTCACCAACATGGTGGGCGAGGTCATCGCCCACTTCGGGACGGACGCTCAGAAGTCACGGTACAACCCGAAGCTCTGCGACGGGACGCTTCGCGCCGGGAGCTTCGCGCTGAGCGAGCCGGAGGCGGGGAGCGACCCGGGAGCGATGCGGACGACGGCTGTACGCGACGGCGACGACTGGGTTCTCGACGGCTCCAAGCAGTGGATCACCAGCGGCGACTTCGCGGGCGTCTTCGTCGTCTGGGCGCGCACGGGCGAGCCCGGAACACGCGGCATCAGCGCCTTCCTCGTGCCGTCGGACGCCGAGGGCCTCAGCGTCGGGCGCCACGAAGACAAAATGGGCCTCCGCGGCAGCAGCACGACCGGCCTCCACTTCGAGAAGTGCCGCATCCCTGCCTCCGCGTTGCTCGGCGAACTGAACGGCGGCTTCAAGATCGCGATGATGGCGCTCGACGGCGGCCGCATCGGCATCGCCAGCCAGGCCATCGGGATCGCGGAGGCGGCGTACGACGCGATGGTCTCGTACGCCAAAGAGCGCACGACGTTCGGGCAGCCGATCGCCAAGCACCAGGCCATCCAATGGATGATCGCTGACAGCCGCACCGAGCTCGACGCCGCCACCATGCTCACCGAGCGCGCAGCCTGGATGAAGCAGCAGGGCGACCGGCGCTTCTCGAAGGAGGCGGCGATGGCCAAGGTGTACGCCACTGAAGCGGCCTGGCAGGTGTGCGACCGCGCGCTTCAGGTGCACGGAGGGTACGGCTACACCAAGGAGTTCCCGGTGGAGCGCTACCTCCGAGACGTGCGGGTGGCGCGGATCTACGAGGGCACCAGCGAGATCCAGCGTGTCGTGATCTCGCGCGAAGTGCTCCGCTGAGGTCGGGCTTGGTTCCCTGAGATTCGTTCGGCGGGGTGTGCAGGCCGGGTCGGCGCGGGCGCCGCGACGGACCGCTCTCGCCGACCGGGCGCGCTCGCGTCTCGAATCTCCGGCCGGTTCGTATCGGCGCGGCCCGCTGGCGCTGAGCGGGAGGGGCCTCGTGTCTTGAATCACGTCGGGTCTCCGGCCGGTTCGTATCGGCGGGGCTCGGGTCGGCGGGGGCGCCGCGACGTGGGGCGGGCGCGCGTGGAAGGTGGCGGTTGTTCGTTGCGGTACGCGGTTCGAGGTCGCGATGGTGGGGGCCGGCCGGCGCGCGTAGGTTCTCCCCTGCTGGAGACGAGGTGGGTGAGACGTTTCTTGTTCGCGCCTTTGGGGGGCGCGCAGGATCGTCTCGCGGTTCGAGGGCGCTGCGCGGTGGGAAGGGGGCTCGATGCTCGGTTCGCTGGCGCGCATGCCCCCCGCCGCGTCGCCCCCGCTGGCGCTGAGCGGTTGGCGGCGGCGTCGGGTCGGTTGGAGCGGAGGCCGGTTTGGGGGCTTGTTCGGCTACCGGGGTCGAAGGGCGACGCGGCCGGATTCGCTATGAAGCCAGCCCCGGGCGTCGAGCCACGCCGAGTCACCGACGGTCTGTCGAACGCGGTGGAAGCGAAGGAGCTCCCGGACGAGGCCCAACGCGGCGAAGGGCACGATGAGCATCGCGGTCCAGCCGGCGTACCAGAGCGCGGTGGAGAGAAGGGCTCCGCTCGTCGGAATGTGCCCCGCGAGCAGCTCGTCCGCGTGGCCGACCAGCACGCCGACCGAAGAGAAGGTCAGAACCGCCACGCTGACGACAAACGCGAAGATCCGCGCTGCCCGTCCGGCCTCTTCGGCGACGGTCGGGAGCGCTACCTCACGGAGGCGACACTCGGCGTCCGGCACGCGAAATGGCGGCGCTCCGGACGTGCCCGACATCTCCGTCGGCATGCGATCCGCCATCCGGGCGAGGGTGTCGAGGGTGAGCATCAGAGGGCGGGAGTCGGGAGGAAGCGAGCCGTTCTCGATGAGCATAGCAGAGCGTGGTCACCCGTACGGGTGGGTATGGGGTCCTTGGAACGTCGGACCAGTTTGCTACTCTGGGGGCGATGCGCGGCGCAGTAAATCTACTGCGGGAAGGACTCTAAGTGACTCACCGAAGCGCCCGAGTTGTGCAATCTGCGGCGGCCCCGTCTCGGCCTCAGTTCCGAGCGCAACTTGCGCTGCCTGCGGTGCTGGGCGCGCTCGTTGTGCTGCTTGCATGCGGGGGTGAAGATCCGGAAGCCGATGGTGGCCCAGACGACGCCGATGCGGGGACGGCCGTTGTCATAGTCTGTGCGCGCAACGACGACTGCAACGATGGGCTCTTCTGCAATGGTGAAGAGAGTTGCCAACCTGGTGACATGGCCGCCGGCGAAGACGGGTGCGTTGACGGGCCGCCTCCCTGTGCGGCTGCCGCCTGCACCGAAGCCACCGACGACTGTGGCTGCGAAGAGGACCCTGACAGGGATGGTGATGGCGATCCCTCGATGGCTTGCGGCGGCAACGACTGCGACGACGACGACCCAGCCCGGGCGTCGACGCTCAGCGAGATCTGCGACAGCGCGGGCGTCGACGAGGACTGCGTGCGCGACACGCTCGCGGGGCCGACCGATGGCGATCAAGACGGCGACAGCTTCGTCTCGACGGCGTGCTGCGGCCCCAACGGAGCGGGCGGCACGGTCTGCGGGAGCGACTGCAATGATGACGCCATCGCGGTGAACACCGGGACTCCGGAGAGCTGCAACGGAACGGACGACGATTGTGACGGCCTCACCGACGAGGGTGTTACGACGGTCTACTATCTCGACAGCGACGAGGACCTGTACGGAGACCCCGAGACGGCGATGAGCGCCTGCGCGCCGCCAACCGGGTTTGTCGCGCTTGGCGGCGACTGCAACGACGGCGACCCGTCGGTCCGGCCCATGGCCACGGAGAGCTGCAACGACGTCGACGATGACTGCGACGGGACCACCGACGAAGAGGCCGCGGAGCTCGGCAGCGTGGAGCATTGCAGCGTCTGTGGGGATGCGTGCCAGCTGTTTTGTGACGCCAGGAGCTGTGATCGGCCCGAGCGGATCTTCGCTGGCGGGAGTTTCGCGTGCGCACTCACCGAGGGAGGGCGCTTGTACTGCTGGGGAAACGGGACCAGTCGCCAGCTTGCGAATGGCGGGGTGATGTCTGTCTCCCGGCCGACGCTTGCCACCGCCGCCCCAGGCGGGATCACGGATCTCTCGCTGGGGGGGGCTTATGCATGTGCGGTCGCCGCGGGCGAACTGTGGTGCTGGGGGAGCGACAGCGCCGAGCAGTTGGGCAATGGGGTGGGTGGAGTGTCCCCGTCAGCCCCCGTGCAGATCAGCAGCTCTGGCGAGAGCGCGCGAAGCATCGCGAGCGGCCCCAACTACACCTGCGCAGCGATGACGCGCCTCGGGTCATCTGATCGGTTGCGCTGCTGGGGCAACGATATGCAGGGACAGACGGCAACACCAATCCCGAATCCGGCCGTCCCGACCACGGTCGAGCCCGCTGTTCTGGCACCCACTGCGGCCGCGCTCGGCCCGTTTCACGCATGTGCGGTGAGCGAAGGGACCGTGTACTGCTGGGGGCGCAACGTCGACGGCAGGACGGGACTTGGCGTGGAGAACAACCAAAGCTCTCTGCCCACCCCAGTCGGGGAACTCTCCGATGTCGCGGAGGTTGCGGTGGGGACCAACCACAGCTGTGCTCTCACATCTGGAGGTACCGTCGCGTGTTGGGGAGCGGAGCCCGCAATCGGAGTCACGCCTGCGCCTGACTCGTGCTTACTCTCCCGCTGCGCTCTGACTCCAGCGACTCTGGATGTTCCTCCGTGTTCGTCACTCTCGGCGGGCGGAAGCCACACCTGCGTGGCTGCGGATAGTGGGAGTGTCCTTTGCTGGGGCGACAACTCGGATGGCGAGTTGGGCGACGGAACGACGGACGACGCCAGTGTCCCGCAGTTTGTTCCAGGGATTTCCGACGCTATCCAGGTCGCGGCAGGTGGTAGCTTCACTTGTGTGCTTCATGCCTCCCGCCGCGTCTCCTGCTGGGGTGACAACGACAGCGGTCAGCTGGGTGACGGCACTACGGAAGGCCGTCTCGCTCCGACGCCTCTGGCGACGCCACTCCCTTGACGGGGACAGCCGGTGATCCCGGGCGCGGCGCATTCACGGCAGAGTGAGAATGGTTCGCAGGGTGAGCGCTTCGTCACACGACTGCCGCTGAAGTCTGCGTTTGCTGTCGTGGGAGTGGAGTCCGGATGGCTTTTCTGAGAAGTTCGCCGAACCGGGTCGGGGATGTGCTCGTACGGTGCGGGGGACCGGGGCGGTCCGCCGTGACAAATTCCTTAGGAGGAACCATGAAACGCAAGACGTTGGCCATCGGATTGGTGGTCACGCTGGGGCTCGGTACTGCCGCTGCAGCTTGGCTCGTTGGGCCGAACACGCAGCCGGTGGTCGAAGCCGCTGATCACAACGACCCCCCCGGTCGAGTCACCGGAGCCAGCGCCGATCGCGCTGGGGACATTGGTGATCTGTACACCTTCCTCGACGGGGAGAACACGGTCTTCGTGCTCACCTACGCCGGCCCGGAACTCCCGGTGGACGGTCAGTCCGCGGTGTACGACGGAGACGTGCTCTACCAGATCTGGGTAGACGTAGACGGCGCCGACTCCACCGTCCCTGATACAGGCCGCACTAGCCTCGACATTCGGTTCGGCCAGAACGACTCGGGCAACTGGGGCATGCAGGTCACGAACAACCTTACCGGCACGCCCGTGACGCTGACCGGCGCCACGGAGCACATGAACAGTGAAGGCGGCGTGACCTACTGGGCCGGGCTTCGCGACGATCCTTTCTTCTTCGACCTGACTGGGTTCGGGGAGACGGTCTCCACTGGGGACCTCGCGTTCATGGGCACCCGCGACGGCTTTGCTGGCGCGAACATCTCCGCGATCGTGATCAGCGTGCCGAACGCGCAGATCAGCAGCGACACCTTCGACACTTGGGCCACCACGGCCAGGATCACCGGGAGCTGAAGTCATGAACAAGACGACAAAGCTCGCGCTGATTGCGCTCCTCGGAGCGATGACGGCTCTCTACGGCTGTGACGAGGAGGGCGACCCCGACGCGGGCGTCGACTCGGGCACGGAAGAAGACAGCGGCACGCCTCCCGAGGACGGCGGCACCGACGGTGGCGGCGGCGAAGTGGCGGACTGCATGGCCTACTGCAGCACGACCACGGCCAACTGCAGCGGCCAGTCCTTCTGGTACGGCGACAGCGACGACTGCATGGATATCTGCATGGGCTTCGGATGGCCCGCGGGTGACCCCGTGACCCCCAGCGGTCCGCTCGATGGCAACTCCATTGGCTGCCGCACCTACCACGGCGGCGCGCCGGCCGGTGAGATGCCGGACACGCACTGCCCGCACGCCTCCTACACGGGCGGCGACGTCTGCGGCAGCTGGTGCGAGAACTACTGCGCGGCGGCGATGAACGTGTGCACAGGGGACAACGCCATCTACGCCGACATGGGCGAGTGCATGACCGCCTGCACGCCACTCGACGCTACCGCGGACGTGGGCGTGGTCGCCGGCGACTCGGTTCAGTGCCGCATGTACCACCTCAGCGTCGCGGTCCTCGAGGAGGACCCGGCAACTCACTGCCCCCACGCTTCGGCGGGAGGCGGCGGCGTCTGCACGGGTGGTTGGACCTTCCGTGACGACGCGCCCGCGGCCTACACCAGGGTTGACCACGCGGGGATGCCGGCGGTACCGACGGTCCTGGCCGCAACCATCTCGCAGTCCGGGGCGACCGGCGATCCCACCATCCTGGCCAACGTGCGCAACGCCTACAATGACGCGGCGCCCGCCACCGGCGACTTCGTGACCCCGGCGGACGGGGTTGCTGAGAACCTCACGGCGTTGCACTTCGTCCTTGCCGACGATCTCGCCGGGATGGACCCACCGCTTACGCCGTGTGCGACCTACACGACCGCCCCCGCCCTGCCCACAATGGCAGGAGAGGTCGACGTGAGTGCGTGTCTCGGGCAAGCAGGGCCGCTGGTCATTCCCGACGTCATCGGTGTGGATCGCACCGGCACGATCGGGTTCCCGAACGGACGTCTCCTCACCGACCCGGTGGTGGACGTGACGCTCGCCGTGATCCTGCTCGACATCTCCACCGGAGATACTCCTCCCCATGGCGCGACCGACCTCGTCGGCGTCAACCCGACCGCGAACGACCTTGAGTTCTCCAGCGACTTCCCGTTCCTCGCAGCGCCTCACGCGCCGCCGGCCGAGTAGTCCACAGCTCACTTCGTGAGCGACAAACGGGGGCGGCGTTCTGCGTCGCCCCCGTTCCTTTTTCTTCTGGCTTGCTTTGCCACTCCTCCTCTAGGAACTCCGAATGCCGACCTCATCTCGTCTCCTTTGCCTCGTCGCGCTGCTCATGGGCTGCGGCATGACCACTGGCTGCAATTGCGGTGAACCCGCCAGCGAGACGCCGCCGGAAGAACCCACCGCCGAGGGTGAGCCGCCGGAGGTCGAAGACGCACCGGAAGCTCCGGAGACCCCGGACGACTCGGACTATGGCCAGGAGCTGGCGCGGCTCAGCGCCCAGGTCCGCGCGCACGAGCACTCGGTGGCGACCTACGACAACGACTGGGGGCGCCTGGAGCGGCTCGCCGAGGCGTATGCCGCGCGCGCGAAGCTCACCGGAAACTATGAGGACTATCAGGCCGCCGATCGAACGGTGGCCCGTGCCTTCGAGATGGCACCTGAGGGCACGGGACCGTTTGTGGTCGGCGCCCACCTTCACTACACCCTGCATCGTCTGGCGCAGGCGTCCGAAGCCCTCGATCGCGCCGAAGCGGCGGTCATGACGACCCCTTCAATCATCGAGATGATCTCGGTCATTCGAGCCGACATCGCTTTTCACCGCGGAGAGTTTGCTGCCGCCGAGGCTGGGCACCGCGCCCAAGACGAGGCACGGCCGTCCAACGCGAGCGCCTTCCGCGTCGCCTACGACCTCTGGCAGTCAGGCCGCTTCAACGAAGCCGAGCAGTGGCTCAGCACCGCGGCCAGCCGGGTGCCCGATTCGGACCCCCGCACCCAGGCCTGGATGAACATCCAGAAGGGGCTCATCGATCTCGACCGGGGCCGATGCGCGGACGCGCTCGCACACTACCGCGAGGCGGAAACGCTGTTCTCGGGGTGGTGGCTCGTCGAGGAGCACATCGCCGAGGCGCTCGCCTGCACGGGGGAACTCGAGGAAGCCGAGACGCTTTACCGCGATGTGGTCGAGCGGACGAACAATCCGGAGCTGATCGACGCGCTGGCCGATCTGCTCGAAGAGCGGGGCGAGGCCGAGGAGGCGGCGACGTTCCGAGCGCGGGCGACGGCGCGGTTCGAGGAGCAGCTGGAGCAGCTCCCGGAGGCGGCGTACGGCCATGCGCTGGAGCACTTCCTCGCCCACGGTACGCCGGAGCGGTCGCTCGAGCTCGCGGAGGCGAACTACGAGATGCGGCCGGGCGCGGAGGCGACGATCCGGCTGACGCAGGCGTTGCTCCGGTCGGGGAGGGCGGAGGACGCGCTGGCGCGGATCACGCCGCTGTTGGCGACGCCGTTCCGTTCGGCGGAGATGCACGCGACCGCGGCCGTGGCGTACCGCGCCAACGGGGACGAAGAGAACGGGGCGTCGCAGGAGGCGCTCGCGGTGGCGATCCACCCGGAGATCATGGAGGACGTCGCGGGCTTTGCGCCCAGCGAAGAGTAGCGGTCAGCCGTTGTGCAGCAGATGCGGCTCGAGGTCGGCGCGCGCTTCGTCCTCGAGCAGCCCGACCTCCACCTCGATGCCCGCCTGGCGCAACAGCGCGATGCCGGCGCCGCGGTTCTTCGGATGCGGGTCGAGCATCGCGGCGTAGACCCGGCCGACCTGGCGGCGGATCATCTCGTGCGCGCAGCTCGGCGTCTTTTGGTGGAACGAGCAGGGCTCGAGCGTGACGAACATGGTCACGTCGGTGAGCGGGCCCTCCAGCTGGCTCATCGCCATGGGCTCCGCGTGATGCTCAAACGGGGGCTGCGTGTGACCGCGCGCGATGATCTCGCCGCCCCGCACGATGACGCAGCCGACCGGCGGGTTGGGCTTGCACGCGGGGTAGGCGCGTCGCCCCTCGAGGAGCGCCTCCTGCATGAACCGGGTGCGCGCGGCTTCGTCCATGTCAGGCATCGGGGAAGAACCCTGAAGGGCCCTGCCTTCGGACCCGTACGCCGAGCGCGAGCAGCTCCACGCCCGCCTTGATCGCGCCGCCCAGGCTGAGCTTGGAGCCCGGCACGTCGACCCAGGTGTTGAGCGGAACCTCCACGACCTCTTCCACCTGCAGGCCGCCGGCGAGCAGGCGCCCGAGCAGCTCTACGTCGAACGACCAGCGGGAACGAAAGGGGCGGTCGAGCGCGCGCTCCAGGGCCGGCGTCCGACGGAACAGCTTCGCGCCACACTGCGTGTCGTAGACGGCGAGCCGGAGCACCCAGGACGCCGCAGTGGCGTAGACCCGCCCGACGTAGTGGCGGGACGGCTTGCGCTCGATGCGGGCACCGAGCCGGGCGACCCGGCTCCCCAAGGCCACGTTTGCGCCGTGCCGATCGAGCTCGTCGAGCAAGCGATGCAGCTCGCCGGGCGGGGTGGCGAAG
The DNA here is from genome assembly GCA_045106715.1 of Sandaracinaceae bacterium. GTDB lineage: Bacteria > Myxococcota_A > Polyangia > Polyangiales > Sandaracinaceae. The sequence continues at coordinate 3,011 of JBGCFC010000091.1, read as the reverse complement.
TCCGCGTCCGCATACCCGACGATCTCGGCGCCGCCCTCGAGCGCGCGCCGCAGGCCGTGCCGGACCGCCTCCGCCTTGCCGCCGTTGTGGTCGAGGACCTCGAAGCGCGCGCGCTCGCTGCGCGAACAGATGCCCTCGAGCACCTGAGGGGTGTGATCGCGCGAGCCGTCGTCGACGAACAAGACTTCGACGCGCGGGTCCGCGAGCAGGGCCCGCACCTCGTCTTCGTCGAGCCGTTCGGCTTCGTTGTAGCAAGGGACGACGATGATCACTTCAACGCGGGGTAGCACATCCGGTTGATGCGCGCGCCCGCCGCACCCATGCTCCGGCCCTTCATGGATGTTCTCAGCGGCCAGGCGCACCTCTATCGCGTCGACATTCTCTTTCGCGACGATTCCCTCGTGGTGGTCAACAAGCCGTCTGGGCTCGTCGTGCACAAGGGCTGGGACCACGATGAGGTGAACACGATGCGGCTCGTGCGTCGCATCACCCGGCGGCGCGTCTCGCCCGTGCACCGTCTGGACCGCGGCACGTCGGGCTGCTTGGTGTTTGCCTTCGACGGGCAGACGGCAGGGCGACTGCAGGACCACTTCCGGGAGAAGACGATCGAGAAGCGCTACCTCGCGCTGACCCGGGGAGTGCTCAAGCAGGAGGAGGGCGTCGTCGACCACCCCGTGCCGAAGAAGCTGAAGAAGAAGGACGACCGCGTCGACGCCGTCACCCGGTACCGCCGCCTCGGGGTGGCGCTCGACCGCTACTCGCTGGTCGAGGCGTTCCCGGCCACGGGCCGCCTGCATCAGATCCGACGGCACATGAAACACCTGAGCCATCCGCTCATCGGCGACACACGCTACGGCGATGGCGAGGAGAACCGAAAGATCCGGGCCGGGTACGGACTGCTTCGACTCGGGCTGCACGCGGCGTCGATCAAGTTTCGCCACCCGCACTCGGGGGAGCCGCTCGACATCGTCGCGCCGCTGCCGGACGACTTCCGGGTGCCGCTCGAGCGCATGGGGTTCGACCCTGCCCACTGGCCGCGGGCGCAGAAGGAGAGCTGAACCTCGCGGCCGCCCGGAAGGCGGCGGTGGCATGGCGGGCGCGGTCGCGCGTAAGCTGTCGAGGTGTGTAGACGTCTTGTCCTGATGTTGGTGGCGGTCTTCTCTCTTTCCGGCTGCCTGCTCGATCGCACCTCGGTGTCCGCGGGTTTCGACGGCGGGGGAACCGACGCGGGCTTCGAGCCTGACGCGTCTGTCCGCGATGCTGCGGCACCTGGCGACGGTGGCCCGAGCGATTCGGGTCCAGGCGATGCCGGCCGTATCGAAGATGCCGGCAGGGAAGACGGGGGCCCGCTGGATGGGGGACCTCTCGACGGCGGCCCCCTCGATGGCGGCCCGGATGCCGGCCCTCCGTGCACCGCAGGGTTCCGCTGCAGCGGCGGGGTCGAGACAGAGTGCCAGGCCGACGGGACGGAATCGACGCGCCCTTGCGCCCTCGGCTGCGCGAGCGACGGCCTGCGCTGCGCCGACCCGCTTCCCTCCAACGTGACGCCGGGCTTCGTCGATGGCTCCGCCGCGGACTGGGTGGTCGCGGCTGAAACGCTCATCAACACCGACGACTGCACCGACGGAGACATCGTGATGCAGTCCGACGGATCGGAGCTGTGTGTCTTCTCGGTGGGCGGCCTCGTCGTCCAGGTCGGGGTGGGCTTGCGATTTACGGGCAGTCTCCCCGTCGCGGTCGTCGCGTCGGGGGACGTGGTGATCAACGGCGACATCAACGTCTCGGCGTTCGGCACGACGCCGGGCCCGGGTGGAGGGGTCGGAGGTGTGCGCGGGGCGCGCGACGGGAGCGGGCCCTTGCCGGGGTTGCGTGGCGGGAGCAGCGGTCTCTACGACGACGCCGGGGGCGGTGGAGGTGGACTCTGCGGTGCGGGGGGCGTGGGCGGCGACGCGGATGACGCGACGGGCGGAGCTGGAGGCGGCCGACTCACGGGGTGGGACCTCTCCCCTCTCTCAGGGGGGAGCGGCGGCGGGCTCGCGGACGGCGGCGACAACGACGAGGGCCCTGGGGGCGCGGGCGCGGGGGCCATTCAGATCTTCTCTCCGACTTCCATCGTCCTCAGCGGCCGCATCCTCGCGGGAGGCGGCGGCGGTCGAGGCGGCGACACGAGCTTGACGGACTGGGGGGGCGGTGGCGGCGGAGGCAGCGGAGGAGCCGTTCTGCTCGAGGCCCCGTCCGTGGTGTTCACGGGCGCCGCTCTCGTCCGCGCCAGCGGTGGCGGCGGCGGGGGTGGGGCTGCCAACAACAACGCAGGCGACGGTTAGTCCGGGGCAGAGGCGACTGGGCAGGCGATGGGGGGCGGGGCGGGGGGCGACCGGGGCGCAGTGGGCGGCCTTGGGGGCGCCGACGCGACGCTCGACGGCGCCGCCGGTGGTTCCAACAGCCTGAGCGCCTCGAACGGCGGGGGCGGTGGAGGCGGCGTCGGCTGTGTGTTGATTCGAAACGCGAGCGGCGCGCTGCCGACAGGCGTCAGCGGCTTCTCACCGAGTATCGCCGACGGACTGCGCGCTCTGGCGGTGCGCACGAACTGAGCTTTCGTTTGCGGCGCAAACGAAAGCTCCTGGTGTCGCTTGCGCGCCACGGACGAGGGGCAAGCCCCTCGAGCTCCCCGTCTCCGACTCATCGACAGTCTTTGGGTCTTCGTTCGCTTTGCGAACGGAACCTCAGTCTTCGAGTGCGCGCCGCGCTCCGCACGTCAGATTGCACGCTCGAAGACGGACGATGGCCATGGCGCCGGCTTCGCCGTCGCGTGGGGGTCCGGCAATTTTTGCCCGACCTTCAGCCTACGACTGAACGAGCTCTGAAGACCCTTGGTATTCAGTTCTCGTCTTCGGGCATCGCGACGATCTTGCCGTCGAGGATCTCCAGCAACCCGTGGGCCTCCTGGGCGACCTCCATCTCAGGGTTGGCTTCCAGGAAGCGGGTCAGATAGGCGCGGGCGGCGGCCTCCT
>JBGCFC010000090.1:0-76374 GCA_045106715.1 Sandaracinaceae bacterium | reverse complement strand
TTTATCGGCTCGGAGCTGTCCCGTCCTGAGTGCGTTGTCACGCATGAAAGTGGTCGGCTGTTCTGCGCCGACTGGACCGGCACAGGCGGGGTCAGCGTGATTGAACCGAACGGCAACACATGGCGCATTCTGGCGCGCGGGCCGGAGTGGACCAAGGACGCGCCCCTGCGGCCGAACGGCGTTGCGCTGGAGGCGGACGGGTGCTTTTTGATCACTCACCTGGGCGCGGAAACGGGCGGTGTGTACCGCCTCCACGCCGATGGCCAGGTTGAGCCCGTGCTCACCCATTTTGACGGCGCACCGCTGCCGCCCACCAACTTCGCGCACCGGGACCTCAAGGGTCGCCTGTGGATCACGCTCTCAACGACGCGCGTGCCCCGTTCGTTGGGCTATCGCGCGGGCAAGGGAGATGGCTATATTCTGCGCCTTGATGAGAACGGCGTCGGCCGGGAACTCCTGGTCGAAGCAGGCGGTGAAGTTCTCGTCGTCCCGGACGGGCGCGTCGATGCCCCACGCTCCGAGCTCGTCGAGGCAGGCCATGATCGGCCCGTAGCTCGCCACGATGTGGCGTGCGGTCTCGGGGGAGTAGAGGATGCGGGCGTTGCCGACGGCGGCTCCGCTGAAGTTGCTGTTGAGCTGCCGGGCGCACTCCTCTTCGGTCACACCAGACGGGCAGGTTCCCAGGCGCTCCACGTAGTTGAGATAGCGCTCGAGCGGCCAGCGGCGCGAGCGGTCGAGCGCCGTCGCGTTGTCCTCGAATGCCGCGTCGATGGCCGCGTCGCTGAACGGCGCGCGCACGACCCGGTCGGAGGGCTCGGCGCCCTCGTAGAGGAGCTGGAAGATGCGGCGGAGGTCGTCGATGCCGTACCAGGTCTGCCAGCGCGGCACCTGAGGGACGGCCCCCTCCTCGAGCTCGACACCGTCGTCGGCGTCTTCTTCCGTCTCTTCCTCACCGTCGGCCAAGCCGAGCAGCGGCACCGGCTCGAGAGCCTGGTGCGCGGTGTCCCAAGCGATGTCCCGGCGCAAGCGCATGTTGCGCCGGATCTCGTCTTCTTGGTCCGCGATCAGAGGGTTGGCACTGAAGGGCGCGGCCACCCCGGCGAGGCGACGTCCAAAGACGTCGGTCTTGCCACCGGGGGTGTCCTCCACCGGGAAGTCGAGCGTGCCGCCCGACGCCTCGGTGGAACATCCAGCCAGGACGCAGCAAAGCAGCGTCGTCCCGGCCAGGAGCCGTGCCCCTCCACCCATCAGTTGGCGGCCGCCAGGACCGCCGCGTTGGAGGCGCCGATGTACTCGCGGTTGCCTTCGTTGTCGATGACGAGGAAGTAGATCCAGCCGTTCGACACGAAGTGGGGGAAGAGCGCGCGGCTCATCGGGGGCATGTCGGTGATGAGCTGCGTGGTGCCCTCGAGCATGTCGACCAGGATGAGGTTGCTGGTGTCGCCCGTGTGGGTGTGCGTCACGAAGAAGCGCTCGTCGAACGAGAAGCTGACCTTCGCGCCCTCGGTGCAGACCGTCGCCATCGGCTCGCCGAGCGTGATGGTGTAGCTGTCGCCGAAGCGGTTCGTCTGGACGCGCCGAATGGCGAAGCCGAGCGAGGTCCCGTCGGGGTCGTCGTTCATCCGGCTGCCGACCAGCTGGCCGGACGGCGAGAGCACGCTGTCACCCTCGTACGGCGAGTCCACGATGATGGGGTCGCCGGTCTGGTAGGTGGTGCCGTCGAAGATGGCCGGGGTGAACTTCATCGTCGCGGTGTTGCCCCACGGCGCGGTCGGGTTCTCGCTCGCGGACCGGCCCGAGTCGCTCGTGAACTGGCTGTTGATGACGAAGTAGTCGCCGCCGTTCAGCCCGCGCGCAACGTGCTGGTAGAGGTTGATGCCGCGGGCCGTGGTGCAGCCCGTCTCGGTGAAGTCGATGGACTCTCCCGACTCGAGCACGCTCTGGCTGCAGAGTCCGGCGCCGCCGCGGCTGCCCTGGAAGATGAAGCCGCTGTTGTCCGGGAAGAACCCGGGGTCGTAGCTCGCCTCGATGCCCACGTCGCGACCCATGAGCAGGTCGGTCATCGTGGAGCGGTTTCCGTCTGCGCCGCCGCCGTTGCCGACGAAGCGGCCGTCGGCCGAAGTGCGTGTCCAGAAGCTGGAGCGGAAGCCGAGCTCGTGGAGCTCGCGGACCGTGCCGATGTCGTTGCCCCAGTCAGCGGAGCGGTCGGCGAAATCACCGGTGGTGAAGCAGTTGAGCGGGTCGTCGCCCTGGCAGCCGAACATCCGGATGCCGTTGTCCTCGTTCAGCGCGCCCCAGCCCTCGAAGGCCATGTTGTCGACGTGCGCCTGGATGGCGGTGGCGTCGAACTGCTCGGTGCAGGTCGTGGGCGCAGGCGGCTCGACGAGCTCGTCGTCGAGGGCGACCAGGTCCGCGCGGAACCAAGCGAGCAGCACCGCGTACTCACGCTGGCTGAGCGCCGGGTGGCTGCCCTTCGGCATGGACACGCGGTTCTTGAACTGGACGTAGGGGATGAGCCAGTCGTCACCGTACGCCGCCTGGAAGAGCCGGCGGAAGTAGCTGTACTGGACGCCGGTCGTCATGATGCCGAGGTGCTCGGCCGCGAAGACGCTGTTCTGGTCTTCGGGGTCGGAGCGCAGGCAGTCGATGATGCGGGTGGCCGCCTCTTGGGAGAGGTTCTCCGGCTGGTCGTTGGCGAACTGGTAGATGTCCTGGATGGTGGCCGGGCCGACGCCGTCGACCGCCTCGAGAGCCGCGAGGTCCGCGAAGGGACGCGCGTTCACGATGTTCTCAGCCGCATCGCTGCGGAGTCCGACGTCGTCGTCCAGCGTGCCCTGGTCGGCCATGTTCACCAGGTCGAGCACGGCCTGCTCGATGTCCCGGTTGCCTTCGGTCACGCCGCAGCTGTCCCACGCCGCATCGGTGAACTCGAGCCAGCGCCGGATGTTGGCGCGCGACGTCGAGTGGCACTCGGAGCAGCGACGGTAGTTGGGGTGGCCCTCTTCCACGGTCGCGCCGAGAATCTCGAGCGCCTCACGGGCCAGCTCGTTGCCCTCGAGCTCGATGGTCGGCAGGCTGCCGTTCTCGAAGTTGGCCTCACGCGGGATGTCTTCCCACTGGCAGGCCGCGTCGCTCGGGTTGTTGCCGCAGTTCTGGATGAAGCGGATGGCGGTGCCGTAGTCCGAATCCCAGAAGGTGTTCTCGTCGAGTCCGTCGAGCTCCGGCGGCATCCAGTAGATGTCGTCGAAGTTGCGGTGTGACTCGGTCGTGATGTTGGTCCAGCCCGTGTCGTCGCCGGCGATGCGGTCGATCCAGCTGGTCGTCCAGCGGCCATCGCCGATGCGGTGGCAGCGCGTGCAGGCCGCGGCCTCCGGGCTCACCAGCTGGCGGGGCATCGTCCAGCCCTGACCGTCGGTGTTGATGATGTGGTACGGCGTGTCGTTGTAGCCGAGCGCGAAGTCCTCGTGGTCGCCCATGCGCGGGATGACCGGGTCGCCGTCCTCGTTGAGCGCGCCGTCGATCCACGGGGTGTGGATGATGGCGTCCGTGGAGTGGCACTCCGCACACTCGATGCCGCTGCCGAGGCCGCCGTGGATTCCCTGCCAGAGCGTCGCGCTCTGCTGCGGGGACGCCTCGGAGTCGACCGTGTCACCCGGGTGGGGAACGACGAGGCCGTCGGTGCGGTTGTAGAGCGCGTTCTGGAAGAAGCAGGTCCGACCCGTGTAGGGGTTGGTGCCGAGCATCGCGATGTCGTTGTACTGACCGACCTCGGGGCGGGCCTTCCGGCAGAGCAGGACCCAGTGCGTGCCCTGGTCGTTGCTGGCGCTGGTCACGCGCGGGCCGTTGACGTCGGGGCGCTCAACGCCGTTGGGGCCGACCGCGCTCGGCTCGCAGCTGCTGTAGATGTACTGCGGGTTGTCGCACTCGCTGACCTCGGTGGTCGGGTACGTGACGTTGCCCTCGGCGTCCGTGACGGTCGTCGGGATGGGCGTCGAGTCCAGGCAGTTGTACGTGTTGTAGTCGCCCTCTTCACCGCCCTCGACGGCCGGGAAGAAGGGAATCTCGCCCAGCTCCGCGATGCAGGCCTCGGCGTAGGCAACGGTGCTCTCGATCCGCGCCTCCTCACCGTCGAACTTGCCGTTGAGGCCGCGGCGGTCGAGCGCGCGGCGCGCGTCGAACTCCGCCTGGCGCACCACCGAACCGTCGGAGCCCATGAGGCAGACGTCGATAACCAGGCCGCCGTCGGCGACCGCCGCCAGCATCTCGGCCGTCGGCTCGGACTCGAACCAGTCCGTGGTGTTGTACGGACTCTCGAAATCCGTGGGCATCATCGACGGCCCCTGGAAGGTCGGGTCGGCCGCCGTAGTACGGTTCTCGTCGATCCGGTCGATCGATCCAAACTGGCCGGCGCAGCTGAGCTCACCCACCGCGCCGCGTCGCACGCGGGAGTGGAGCGTCTCACCGCTTTCCAGCTCGCGGGAAAGCAGCACGTTCACACGCTGGGCCGTCGAGTCGTACTGCACGTCAACGGTGGTGGAGTCACCGTTGGAATCGCAGCCGACGCCGACGAGGGTGGCGATGATGGCCAGGGAAAGAAGAGAGCGTGAGTGGCGAATCATGTCGCGTGAGACCTTTCACAGCGCAGAGCGAACGCGTGCGCACCGCTGAGTAGCGCAACCCGCATGCCATACTGCATGTCCGGGTGGATCGCACGCAAGTCCCCGATCTTTGCGACTCGAGTGGCCATGAGGCGGCCACTCGACTGACCACACGTTTTGTCAGAGTGGGGACGGCACACCTCAGGGCGCGCGCCGCGCTACGCACGATAGGAGAGGCGAAAGCGGGTCGCGTCACCGGCGTACTCGATGATCTCGACCTCCGCATCACGGGCGCCGCACGAATCGACGGCGGCGAGAAACGCCTGTCCGAGCGACTGCAGGTTCAGCTCCGCGTAGAGGCCCGCAGGGTGCCGGATCGACCCGATCGTCTCTCGGCGATGGGCGCTGTTCTGCCAGCGGTCCACCTTGAGCGCCGTCCCCCGCCGGTAGGCCTTCCATCGGTCCGCTGCACCCATCATCAGGAGCGTCGGCGAAAGCACCACCATGACCGCGCGGTAGAGCGGTGTCTGATACAGGGCCCGCTGGCGCCGATACACCGAGTTCACCCAGGACTCGCCGGTCGGGTAGCCGACGTCGGCAATGTGCAGTGAGAGCGCGTTGATCAGCGTCTCCGGAACCCAGTCCGACGAGACACGCGCCACGGCAGGGGCAAGAGACGGCGGCACGCCGGCCTCGACCTCGACCAGCCACGCCAGAACCTCGTCGAGCACGTTGGCCTTCACCACGCAGTCCGGAAACGAGGACATGCCTTCCGGCAGCCCTGCCAGGTAGGTGTCGAGATAGGCGGTATGCGCCAAGACTAGGACACGATGGCGAGTGAGGAGGGGAACGAGGACATCGGATCGCAGGGTACGAGCCTGCCTTCGGTTCGGATCGACACGCAGGGGAAAAGAGATCAGCCCGAGACGGGCTTCTTGCTGAAGAGCGTATCGGCATTGTCCTTCGCGATCAGCCGCATCAACCAGCGCTGGGGGACCTCAATCTCGATACCAAGCGCGTCAGCGATGGCGCTCAGGCGGGCTCCGGCTGCGATCGTGAGGAAGAACGGGTTTGTCATGACGGGCTCGGGCCGGGGCTCATACCGCACGGACACGGTCATGTAGTGCCCCATCGACGCCTTGTCTTGTGCCGGGTCCTTCGGGGGTTGCTGCTCGAACACCTCCACGGTGAGCGTGTCGAGCTCGGCGGGATCGGCCGGCTGCATGAACAACCGGCCTCGGTACCAGTGACTTCGACCGCTGAACGGCGTCGGGTCGTAGTGCGACTGGGTGATGATGGTCCAGTCCATGGTGCGGCCGAGGTACGCGATCCGCGGCTGTCCGGTCGCGAGCCCGGCTTCGAGCACATAGAAGCAGGGCGCGGTGTCGCTGGCTTTGGCGTAGGCCAGATAGATCGCGATGGCCCCAAAACGCGCGCCTCGAAGCCGCGGCGGCGTGGTCAGCTCCACCCGCTCGGGGCGTGCGAACGTGAGCAGGGGATCGTGCTCGTAGCGCGCCCAAAAGGTGTCGATGGAGGGGTAGAGCCGGTCCACCCCGAGCGCGTCGCCGCCCTCGGTCGCGATCGTCGGCACGGTGGTCGAGGTGCCGTGCTGAGGCAGATCGAACCGGATCATCGGCAGCTCACCGGTGAACGCGTGGTCCGGCGCCGTATGCCGGATGTGTGTGCCGTGCGCCAAGTAGAAGCGACCGGGCGGAGCGGCGGCGTTCTTGGCCGGGATGGTCGGGGGATCCAGCGCCAGCGCCGCCAGGTCGGGCGCCTTCCACTCGTGTTTGGCCAACCGGAACAGCTCGTCCACGAGTTCGTCCGTCACCTCGGAGCGCTCGTCGGGCCAGCAGTTCTCGAGGCTCGTCTTCACCTCGGCCCAGCGCGTCGCGCCGACGATGTCCTTTACGCTCACGATTCGTCTCCCGTCTCGCGCGGGCAGTAGGGAGCCTCCTCGGGGAGCGCCGGGTCGTCGGCGATCAAGAAACGCCAGCTGCGACCTTCGCCACACGATGCTGGCGCTTCCGACGGGTTGTCCTCCCCACGATTGGGAATGCACACGCCCTCCCCGCCCTGCATGCACCAGCCACACTGAGGCTGCGCAGCGCAGACGCCGCACGTCTCATACTCGGAGCATGCGTTGGCGGTGCGCTCGTCCGGAGGACGGGGACATCCGACGAGCGTGACGCCCATCAATGCGATCACGGGGGCCCACTTCATGAGGCGGAGCGTACGGGAGCCAGAGCCCCCGGAGCAATCGCCTCTTCAGGGATGACCGCTGCTCAGCCTCACGGTCAAAGTCGCAGCGACCGCGTCCACGACCGCGAAGTCGTCGAGTCCATCTCCGTCGAAGTCGCGAACCACCAGCTCGCGGGGCTGATCACCGACCGCAAACGTCTGCGGGGCCGAGAAGCTCATGTCGCCAAACCCAAGCATGACACTCACCGTATCGCGGCCGTTGTTGGTGGTGGCCAAATCGAGGACGGAATCGCCATTGAAGTCACCGGCGCGAACCGCATCGATGTTGGCGGCACCCACGGTGAAGGTGGCGGGCACGATGATCGGTGTGGAGAAGCTCCCGGAGCCCAGCCCGCGCAGCACGGTGACGTCGTTGGAGGCTCCGTTACCGGTGAAGATGTCGGGCACGCTATCTCCGTCGAGGTCGGCGACCTGGACCATCGCCGGACTCTGTCCAGAGGTGCTCACGGCCGTCGTGTGGCGCTGCCGGCTGCCAAACCCGCCTGTCCCCGAGCCGGGGTAGATGTCCACCGCATCGTTGGATGGACCGGAGACGATGACGTCGAGCGACGTGTCCCCTGTCACCTCGGCCAGGATGATGTCGCTGACCGAAAAGAGCCCCCCCGCGGTGTAGAGGCGGCTGCCGAAGTTCCCCGAGCCGGTGTTCAGGAAGCGATGGAACCCGCGATCGATGTCCGCCAACACCACCACGTCCACGTGGCTGTCCGCGTTCAGCCGGCCGAGCGCAACGGCCAGCGGGTCGTCCCCGTTCGGGCTGGAGTACGCGCTCGTGCTCGTCAGCGTGAAGTCGCCCGACTCTCGCTGAACCCCGTGATAGATGCGGTGGCTCGTGTTGTGTCCGGCGACCACGTAGTCGATCCGGCCGTCGCTGTTTAGGTCAGCGAGCGCGACCTCCCGGAGGTCCGAGGCAAGCTCGAGTTCCTGCGCGGGGTAGAGGTTGCCAGCGCCGTCTCCCGCCACCGCCACGAAACGCGAGCCGCTCGCCGCCAGGATGTCGAGGTCACCCTCTCCCGTCATGTCGGCCACCGCGAGCGCGCCAACCGCTCCGCCGGCGGTTCCGGGAGAAGCCTCGAAGGTGCGTGCCGCCGCGAAGCTCCCCCCGCCGGTGGCGCGGAGCACGCTGACATCCCGGCTCGTGCTGTTGGCCGTCACGATGTCCAGGTCTCCGTCGGCGTTCATGTCGGCGAGCGCGAGGGCCTGCGGGTTGTCACCCGATGCGCCGTCCGCGACCGAAAGGTAGACGGGGGCTGCGAAGCTCGCCCCCGCAGGCATGCCCGCAAAGATGACGACCTGGTCGCTGCTCGCCGCGGCAACGACGACGTCGAGCACGGTATCGCCGGTGACGTCGGCGACCTGGAGATTCACCGGGTCCTGCCCTCCGCCGGCTCCGTCGACCGTGCTGAAGCGGATGGGGGTCCCGAACGTGCCGTCGCCCGCGCCAGCGAGCACCACGAAGTCCTCGGATGCGATGTTCACCGTCAGGATGTCGGCCCGTCCGTCGTTGCTGATGTCCGCGACGACCATCTCGACCGGGTTGTCCCCGCCCGCGCCCACGCGGTTGGTGAACACCGTCGGCGCTCCGAACCCACCCAGTCCGTCGTTGAGGAAGATGACGATGTCGTCGGTTCCGGCGCACGCCACGGCGATGTCGAGGTGGGCGTCCGCGTTGAGCCGTGCCAGAGACACCGCGCGCGGAACGTCACCCGCCGCGTCGACACGGGTCGAGTAGATGGCCGTCGCGGTGAAGACCCCAGTTCCATCCCCGAGCAGCACGCTGACGTGATCGCTGGAGCGGGTCGAGACCACCAAATCCAGGTGCGTGTCTCCGTTGACGTCGCCCACCGCGAGGTCGTCGGCCAGTGATCCTACGCCGCCCACCTGGACCGACGTGGCGACGGGAGGGTCAAAACCGAATCCGTTGCCCAGCGCAACGTGGAGGTTGTTCCCCACGGTTGCGAGCACATCGGCGCGACCGTCTCCATTCACATCAGCGGTGGTCATGTTGTTGACGGCTCCGATGGCGGCTTCGTGCACGCCCCAGAAGCGGCCGTCCCCCATGCCATAGACCGTCGACAAGTGGAGGCTCTGCGTGATCGCCAGGTCAACCACGCCGTCGCCATTGAGGTCGGCACTCTCCATGCCGCGCGGGGCGGTCCCGTTGAGCTCCCACGTGAAGGGGGTCTCGACCGCGATCGTGGTGGAGAGACAACTGTCAAAGCAGCTGGAGCCGGGCGTCCCGTTCGCGCTGCCCTCGTCGCACTCCTCGCCGCCCTCCCGGGTGCCGCTGCCGCACGAATCGAACTGGCACATGTCGGAGCAGCCGTCGCCACTCATCGTGTTCCCGTCGTCGCACGCCTCGACCCCAATCTGGACGTAGCCATCTCCGCACCGCGCGGGCTGGCAGCTCGCCGGGCACGCGTCGTTGTCGTTGTCGTTCCCGTCGTCGCAGGTCTCACCGGGGTCCATCACCCCGTTGCCACACCCCTCGTTGCTCAGGCAGTCGGCCGAGCATCCGTCGCCGCCCGTGGTGTTGCCGTCATCGCAGGCTTCGACCCCCGCCCGCCGGAAGCCGTCGCCACAGACCGCGAACGCGCAGCTGGCGCACGCGTCGGTGTCGTTCGTGTTCCCGTCGTCGCAGGCCTCGCCTGGGTCCATCACGCCGTTGCCGCAGATCTCCAGTTGGCAGCTGGGCGAGCAGCCATCGCCGGCCGCGCGCGCCCCGTCGTCGCACTCCTCGACACCCGCCTGGACAAACGTGTCGCCGCACGCCGCGATGCGGCAGATGGAAGGGCACGCGTCGGCGTCGTTGTCGTTGCCGTCGTCGCACTCCTCGCCGGTGTCGGTGTTGCCGTCGCCACAGGTGTCCAACACACACGCCGTGCATCCGTCGGAGTCGGTGGTGTTGCCGTCGTCGCAGCCCTCGCCCGGGTCGAGCGTGCCGTCCCCGCAGGTGCTCGCGGTCTCCACGGTGCAGGTCGCGCTGCACCCGTCGCCGGCGGTCGTGTTGCCGTCGTCGCAGCCCTCGCCGACGTCGAGGATGTCGTTGCCGCAGACCTCGCTGCTCAGGCAGTCCGCGGAGCAGCCGTCACCGCCATCGGTGTTGCCGTCTTCACAGACCTCGCCCGGCTCGAGCACGCCGTTGCCGCACCCCTCCAGGATGCACAGCCCGTTGCAGCCGTCGCCCGCGTCGGTGTTGCCGTCGTCACACTCCTCGTCGCCGCTGACCGTCCCATCGCCGCAGCCCTCGGGCGTCTCGGTCATGCAGCTCGCGTCGCAGCCGTCGTTCGGCGCCGTGTTGCCGTCGTCGCACTCCTCGCCGGCGTCGAGCGCGCCGTCGCCGCAGATCCCTGCAGACTCGGCCTGGCACGTCGCCGAGCACCCGTCGCCGCCGGTCGTGTTGCCGTCGTCGCAGGTCTCGCCCGCGTCCACCGTCCCGTTGCCGCAGTCCTCCGGCGATTCGAGCATGCAGGTCGCGTCGCAGCCGTCCCCGGCCACGACATTGCCGTCGTCGCACTGCTCGCCGACCTGCGGATCGGTGGTCCCGTTGCCGCAGAACTCCTCGCTCGTGCAGGCCGCGTTGCAGCCGTCGCCGCTGACAGCGTTGCCGTCGTCGCACGCTTCGCCCTCGTCGAGCAGGCCGTTGCCGCAGATGTCGAGCGGGGTCGTCGCTTCACCGCAGCCGGCGAGCAACGCAAAGAAGCACAGAACAAGAGCACGCGTCCGGGACATGGAACCTCCGCCGCGTTCTACGTCGTGAGGTCACCGAGCTTCCCTGGGCGCACTACTCGGGCTCAACCACCTCGAGCGTAACGTTGACGTCCTTGGTGAGCGTCACCTGGCAGCAAAGCCGGACGTCCTTGCCGTCGCCGAACACCTCGAGCACGTCCAGCTCGTCGTCCTCGGCCTTGCTCAGCGCGTCGGCACCTTCGATGACACGCGCGCGGCAGGTCCCGCAGCTCGCCGAGCGGCAGCTGAACGGCACCTCGGTGTCCGGGTGGTCGTCACACACGTCGACCAGGGCCGTGCCCGGCGCGACCTCAACTTCGAATCCAGCGGGGAGAAAACGGACCTTGGCCATGGCGCGGAACTTGGCGGCGAGATGGAGCGTCGTCAAACGTTTTTGGCGCTCGCGTTCGAGCGCGCCGCGGCGAGGTCGGCCAAGACCTTGAAATCGCGGGCGAAAGACCGACCGCTTGGGTGGACCAGAGGCGGGGGCATGTCGTCCGCTTGGCTACATCGGCGCTGGCGTGTCAGACTCGCGCGCCTGGCTGGGTTCGTTTGTGATCCTGGCCTAAAAGCTCTGCAATTCCGAGGACCAACGGCCCCGATGAACGCTACGACGGAACTTCTCCGCGGGGAGCTCGAACGACTGTTCGAGCTCGATGAGCTCAAGACCATGAGCGACACCCTGCTCGGTCTGGACCCCGAACAGGTGGGTGGCACCGACGGCAAGGGCGCTTTCGCTCGGGCCCTGGTGGCTCGCTGCGAAGACGAGGACGCCCTCCTCGCCTTGGCCGACGCCCTCATCCTGTCGAAGACCGACGTCAACGAGAAGGTCCACGGGATCTTTGAGAACGAGAGCGGCACGGACGTGAAGTCCGGCACCGAGATCGGTGGCTTTCGGGTTCTGAAGAAGCTCGGCGAGGGTGGGACGGGGGTCGTCTACCTCGGGGAGCGCAAGGACGACGGCCAGACCGAGCGGGTCGCCATCAAGGTCCTGCGTCCGAACCACGCCCACAACCGCGCCTCCGTTCACCGCTGGCTCACCGTCGCGCGCGTGCAGTCGGGGCTCTCGAGCCGCCGCCTCGCGAAGGTGGTCGCGGTCGGCGCGCTGGAAGACCGGCGCCCGTACATCATCACGGAGTTCGTGGAGGGCCAATCGCTGGCCGCCCGCGTCGGGCGCACCGGTCCGATGCACTACAACGAGGCGCGGCCGATCGTGCGCGGCGTGCTCGAGGCGCTGACCGAGCTGCACACCCGCGGCCTCGTGCACGGCGACGTGAAGGCGGAGAACGTGTTCATGGTGCGCCCCAGCGCGGCCGACAAGATGAGCAACGAGCCGAGCGGCGTGCTCGCCGACGCGGGCGCCGACCGTCTGTTCGGCCGCAGCCCCGCCAAGGGCTCGCAGGCGGGCTGGCTCGGCGTCTCCGGGACCGCCAAGGCCATCGCACCGGAGCTCGCGCGCGGCGGCAAGGCCAGCGCGGCGACCGATCTCTACGCCGTCGGCTGCATGCTCTACGAAGTCCTGACCGGCCGAGCGCCGTTCATCGGCGACACCGCGATTGACGTGCTCGCGCAGCACCTCGCCGCCGAAGCGAAGCCCCCGTCCGAGCACGCCCCCCGCGGCTGGGTCGGCAAGGAGCTCGACAAGATCGTGCTCAAGGCCATCGCGAAGGACCCGGCCGCTCGCTACGCGGACGTCGCCGCGTTCCGCGAGGCGCTCGAGTCGGTCGGCCGCGCGTCGATCCCGCCCGAAGCGCGGGAGAAGAAGGACCTCGACCAGAAGGCGTTCGACAAGGCGCTCAAGGCGTTCACCGCCGACCCCGCCAACGAAGAGCTCGCCGCCGCGCTCGAGCGCATCGTCGAACCCGCCCTCGAGTGGGAGAAGGCCGTCGAGGCGTTCGAGTCGGCCGCGAAGAAGTCCAAGAAGAAGTCCGTCAAGATCGCGCTCCGCTACCGCGTGGCGCGCATCCGCGAGACGGACCTCAACGACCACGAGGGCGCCGAGAAGGCGTACCGCGCCATCTTGAAGAGCGACGAGGGCGAGGACATCGCGCGCGCCGCCATCGAGGAGCTGAAGCGCCGGAGCGGCGACGCCGAGGGGCTCGTCGAGATGCTGCTCGAGAAGGTCGAGAGCGAAGAGTCCGCCGACGAGCGCGCGGCCATCCTGCGCGAGATCGCCGAGGCCTACGAGCACTCCATCGAGGACCGCGAGAACGCGTTCGTCGCGTACGTGCAGGCGCTCGCGGAGACCCCGCGGGACGAGAGCCTGGTGAGCGAAGTGGAGCGCCTCGCGGGCGACGACACCGAGCTCTGGAACGAAGCCATCGGCGTGTTCAACGAGACGCTCGAGACGCTCGACGAGCCGTCCGAGAAGGTCCCGGTCTACGTCCTCCTCGGGCGCTGGTACGCCGACCGCCTCAACCGGCCGGACTTCGCCGTGCCCTGCTTCAGCGAGGCGCTCACGCTCGACCCCGCCAACGACGCCGCGATGGAGGGCACGATCGCGCTCTACCGTCGGGCGCAGAGCTGGCAGGAGCTGGTCACGATGCTGCTGACACGCGCGGAGAGCGCGCAGACGCCGGCCAAGGCGCGCGACTGGCGCTCCGAGGCCGCCGAGATCGTGCACACGAAGCTCAACGACCCGACGCGGGCGGCGGAGATCTTCGAGAAGGTGCTCGAGCACGACCCGGCCCATCCGAAGGCCACCGCCGCGCTCGAGACGATCTACGCCGAGAAGCAGCAGTGGAAGCCGCTCGTCGAGCTCCTCGAAGCCAAGAGCAAGAGCGAGCGCGGGGAGGACCGCGTCGCCAGCCAGTGCGCGATCGCCGAGATCTACGAGGACCGCCTCGACGACCTCGACCAGGCGGCGGCGCAGTACGAGTCGGCGCTCCACGCGGACTCGACGAACGTCGCGGCGCTCAAGGGCCTCGAGCGCATCTACGCGCGGACGGGCAAGTTCACCGAGCTGCTCGCGAACCTGGAGAAGCAGCTCGAGGTGGCGGCCACGCCGCGCCAGAAGATCGCGCTCCACGAGCGCATGGGCAGCATCCACCTCGAGGAGTTCGTCGACCACGAGAAGGCCGAGGCGCAATACGCCGCGGTCGTCGAGATCGAGCCGGGCCACGAGGGCGCGAACACCGCGCTCGCGCGCATCTATCGCAAGCTCCAGCGCTTCGACGAGCTGTCGAAGACGCTCGAGCGGCACGCGCTGGGATCCGAGGACGAGACCCGCAAGATCGACCTGCTCCTGAGCGCCGCCAAGGTGCTCATGGTGGACGTCGGCGCCCCCGAGCGCGCGCTCGCCATGGTGGAACGCGTCACCGCGGTCGCCCCCGAGCACGTCGAGGCCCTCGAGCTCATCAGCCGACTGCAGGCGCAGACCGGGGACGCGGCGGCGGCGCTCAGCGCGACGGACCGGCTCGCCGAAGGCGAGAAGTCCCCCGATAAAAAGGCGGAGCTGTTCGTGCGCGCCGGCCGGATCCTCGAGGACAAGGGCGACAAAGACGGCGCGATCCAGCGCTTCAAGAAGGCGCTGGACGCCGATAAGACCAACACGCACGCGACGGCCGCGCTCCGCGCCATCTACCTCGGCCGCGGCGACGCGCACGGCGTGGCGGACCTGCTGCAGCGGGAGATCGACGTCACCGACGGCGACATCGCCAAGGCCAAGCTCCACGCGGACCTCGGTGAGCTCTACCGCGACCGCTTGGAGAACCCGACCAAGGCGAAGGACGCGTTCCAGGCGGCGCTCGAGCTCGACGCCACCTGCACACCGGCGGCGCGTGGGCTCGGCGACATCGCCTGGGCCAAGAAGGACTACGACACGGCGATCGGCTTCTACGAGCCGCTGCTGGCGCGGACCAGCGACATGCCGGCCGACGTGGCCCGCGACGTGAGCGTGCGGTGCGGCGACGCGTTCCGCGAAGCCGAGCAGTTCGACAAGGCGCAACGCGCGTACCTCAACGCCAAGGCGTTCGCTTCAGACGACCGCGAGGTCCTCGAGCGCGTGGCCGGAGTGACGTTCGACATGGGCGCGCCGGATGAGGCGGCGGAGCTGTACCGCGACCTCGTCCGCTCACACGGCGACGACCTGATGGGCGGCGACAAGGGCCGTGTGTTCTGGCGCCTGGGCGAGTCGCTCCGGCTCTCGGACCAGCACGACGACGCCAAGAAGTACCTCAACGAGGCCGCCGAGCTGATGCCCGACGACCCGGCCCCGCTCACCTCGCTGCGCAAGCTCTACGAGACGCAGGAGAAGTGGGACGAGGTGGTCCGTACGCTGCGGCGTCGCATGGAGTCGGCCAACGACGATGAGCGCTACGACCTCCTGGTCATGGCGGGCGACGTGCTGATGTCGAAGCTGGCCGACAAGGCCAAGGCCTCCAAGAGCTACGTGGCCGCGCTCGAGATTCGCGGGGACGACCGGAACCTGCTCACGAAGCTCATGGCGGTCTACTCGGAGAACAAGGACTGGTCCCGCCTGGTCGAGGTCATTCTTCGCATCGCCGAACTGGTCGAGGACCCGCGGCAGCTGTCGAAGTACTACAACACCGCCGCCGCGATCTGCCACTACGAGCTCAACCGGCTCGAAGAGGCGAGCGACTACTACGAGCAGGCGCTCGAGCACGAGCCGAACATGGCCAAGAGCTTCGAGGGCTTGGTCACCGCGCTCACCGCGCAGACCGACTGGGACCGTCTCGAGGAGGTCTACCGGGCACGCCTGAAGCGGCTCGGCAACGACGCGGACGCCAAGGAGCGCGCGCACCTGCACGACCAGCTCGGAGAACTGCTGCTGCACCGCCTCGAGCAACCGGCCGACGCGGTCGTCGCCCTCGAAGAAGCGGCGCGCCTCGACCCGGGCAACCGGCGCCGGAGCGAGCAGCTGGCCGAGGTCTACGCCTCGGAGCCCAAGCGCTTCTTCCAGAAGGCCGTGCGTGTGCACGGAGAGCTGCTGGGGCTGAACCCCTACCGCATCGAGAGCTACCAGGCGCTCCGCAAGCTCTACACCGAGGCCAAGAAGCCCGACGAGAGCTGGTGCGTCTGCCAGGCGCTCACGGCTCTCAAGAACGCCGAGCCGGACGAGTCCAGCTTCTACAAGAAGCACCGTACGCGCGAGCCCGCGGGCGCCACCGAGAAGATGGCGAACAAGGACTGGCACGAGCTCATCTCGCACGCCGAGCAGGACCCGCTGCTCACGGACATCTTTGCGACCATCGCCCCGGCGGTCATCGCGACGCACAGCCAGCCGTTGACGCAGTACGGGCTCGACCCGAGCCAGAAGCGCAACGCGATGCAGGACGAGGCCGACATGGCCCGGACGCTCCACTACGCAGCCGGCGTGATGGGCATGACGCTGCCGGACGTGTACTACCGGCGTGACGATCCCGGCGGGCTGAGCTTCACGTTCACCAACCCACCATCGATCGCGCTCGGCTCCGGTGCGCTCGCAGGCGGCCCGGCCAAGGCGCTCGCGTTCGTGGCGGGCCGGCAGATGAGCTTCCTTCGGCCCGGCCACTACCTCCGCATGCTCGTCCCGACAGGCAGCGGGCTGCGCGCGTGGCTGCTGGCGGCGATCAAGTCGACCGTCGGTCAGTTCCCGATCCCCCAGCAGATGGCGAGCAGCGTCGACCAGCACATGGCCGCGTTCCGCCAGCACCTCGCGGGCCCGGACCAGGAGCGGCTGCGCAGCCACGTGCAGAAGCTCCTCGCGGCCGCGCCGGAGCTGGACCTCAAGCGATGGGTCGGCGCGGTGGATCTCACGGCGGACCGCGCGGGCTTCATCTTGGCCAACGACCTCGAGCTCGCGCTGGCCGTCATCAAGGCGAGCCCGGACGAAGCCGCCGGCGTGCCTCAGAAGGAGCGCATCAAGGAGCTGCACACCTACGCGGTCTCCGAGAACTACCTCTCCCTTCGGCACCGGTTGGGCATCTCGATCGGCGACTGAGCTGCGGCACCCCGTCTGGCAACGGCCCCTCCCTCAAGGAGTGGGCCGTTTGTCGTGTACGCTCCGCCGGGTACCCATCGCGTTGTGCGATCCAAGGCGCCAGTCACGTACCGCTCAGCATCGCGTCGTCACGTCGAGGGGCGACCTCAGCGGCTCGCCGGTATCCCGGACCGAACTCCTGGACCGAGGTTCCTAACTGGTCGTGGAAGAACCGACGTCGATGGATCGAGCCCGCGACCTGCCGTCCGCGTCGCATGACGCGACGACGAAATCCTCGAGGATTTTGGAGGAGCGGCAGGGGGCTAGGCAACACCGTTGCGAACCGCTTCGACGAGGAAGTCGCGAAAGCTCGACACCTTCTTGGAGAGCTGGCCGCTCGAGGGGTAGAGCATCACGAGGCTGCTGGTGCCCAGCGGAGCGTCCGTGATCGTGACTTCTTCGAGCAACCCATCGCGTAAGTACGGACGGGCGACGAAGTCGGGCAGCAGGACGAGCCCGACGCCGTCTCGGGCGAGGTCCCGTGCCAGGAGAAAGTCGTCGACCCTGAACCGCACGGTATGAGCAGGGAGGTCCAGGAGCGTCTCAACGCCCGGGTGGAGAATCCAAACGTGTCGCTCATCCTGGAGTCCACCCGGACGTCCCCTTCGCGCGATGTACGCGGGGGAGGCGCAATACGTTGAGCCGTTCTTCCTCAACCGGCGAACCGTCAGTGTCGAGTCCTTGAGTCGTCCCATCGCGATCCGGATGCCCACGTCGTAGCCGCCCTTGACGAGGTCCACGTGTTCGTCTGTGAGCCGAACGTCAAAGCGCACGGCCGGGAAGCGGGTCGAGAACGCGCTGAGGATGGACGGCAGGACGATCGAGCCAAAATCACACGGTGCGGTGATACGAAGCAATCCAGCCGGCTCCGCATCCCGCTCAGGCAACTGCACGGTGGCTGCCTGAAGCGCCTGGAGATGGGCATGTGTGCGCTCATGCAGCTCCAAGCCAGCGGTGGAGAGGGACACGTGGTGCGTTGTCCGGTGGATGAGCTCGACACCGAGATGCGCCTCGAGCTGGGTCACGGACCGGCTGACGGTGCCCTTCGCGACGCCGAGCTTGGTGGCCGCTTTGGTGAAGCTCATGTGCTCCGCCACCATCGAAAAGATGAGGAGTTGAGAAAGATGGCGCGGTGTTGCCAAGACGGAACGCATAGTTCCATATCGAACTGGTTGTTCACAATACAAAACTAAGTATCGTTAGGGCTCGAGGAGGAATCATGACCGAAATCACCGCAGCCCCCGCAATCGCCGCCCCCAAGGGGCTCAACATCGGCCTTTGGGTCACCCAGTGCCTGCTGGCGGCCGCGTTCCTCATGGCAGGGGGAATGAAGATCTCAGCCCCGATTGAGGAACTGCAGGCCCAGATGCCTTGGGTCAGCGGTGCGCTTGGCGGCGCGGTCCGGTTCATCGGCGCGGCCGAAGTCCTTGGCGCCATCGGACTCCTGCTCCCGGCGGCGAGTCGCATTCAGCCGAAGCTGACGCCCCTCGCGGCCGCGGGCCTCACGATCGTGATGATCCTCGCGGTGGCGACCCACATCGCTCGCGGCGAGATGCCCATGATCGCCCCCGGGATCGTGCTTGGAGGCATGGCGGCGTTCGTGGCTTGGGGCCGGTTCATCAAGGCTCCCATCCAGCCGCGGGGCTGAGCGTGACGAGGCCTGTGAAATGCTCTCGACGTGAGCTGCTCTCGTGCTTCGGCGCGACCGCAACAGCGTCTGTGTTCGGGTGCACCTCGCACTCCCGAGCCGACCAAGTTCGACCCTCCATTGCAGAAGCACAGAGCCCCGCAGAAACCGAGGAGGAAGACATGAGCGAGAGCCTCGCGATGCCAAGCATCTACCTCCCCCATGGTGGTGGCCCATGGCCGTGGGCACCCGCCTTCACGCCGGCGCTCGCCTCCGAGTATGCGTTGTTGCAGCAGTACATCGAGTCGATCCCCGCTGCCCTCCCCCGACGCCCCACGGGGATCGTGATCGTCTCCGCGCACTGGGAGGCAGCGGTGCCGACGGTGTTGGTCTCCGAGCGACCAACCATGCTCTACGACTACAGTGGCTTTCCTCAGAACACGTACGAGCTCTCGTGGCCCGCGCCCGGAAGCCCACAGCTGGCCCGACGGGTGCGGCGCCTCATCGAGGGTGTGGATATCTCCACGGCCGAGGAATCCGACCGCGGGTTTGACCATGGCGTCTTTGTTCCGCTGAAGTTGGCGTTCCCGAGGGCAGACATTCCCACCGTACAGCTGTCGCTCGATGCCGGATACGACCCGCAAAAGCACCTGACCATCGGCCGCGCGCTGGCGCCGCTGCGGGACGAGGGGATCCTGGTCTTGGGTAGCGGCATGAGCTGGGAGGATTTCCGCGCCAGGGACCTCGTTCGGCGCTCCAACGCGTTCGATGCGTGGTTCAAGGAGACTGCGACCGCTGAGCCTTCCAACCGAAACCTCGCTCTACGCGACTGGACGCGAGCGCCGTACGCCCGCGTCGCTCACCCACATGAGGAACACCTGCTTCCGATGATGGTCGCCGCTGGCGCCGCGGGCGAGGACCAGGGCCACATCGCATTTGATGGAAGCCTCATGGGGATTCGCCTCAGCGCCGTTCACTTCACCTCCCACGCGAGCACGACCCATTCGCAACGCGCGATTTGAAACGGGACGGACAACGGACGTCCGACCTGCATGGGTCGCCTGCATGCTCGCTCTCGCGGCTTGCGGCTGCGGGACAGCTCAACACGCGCCTGCCGTGGACGCGGACCCTCATGACAACTGGTCTACCTACGACTTCGAGCAGCGGCATGAACGGATGACTCTGTATGTGCTTCCAGGACTGGCGCGTCGGTTTCGACAGCATCGAAACGAACCGGTCGCCACGCTGACGTGCTTGTCGTGTCACGGCCAGAACGCCGAATCTATTGACTATCGCATGCCGAACGGCCTCTACCCGCTTGACCCCAGCGCCATTCCGCAGACCGACGAATCGCGATGGATGGCGCAAGTTGTCGTCCCGGCGTACGACAGAGCGGCTCGAGCTGGTGGCACCACGACGTGCTTTAGCTGCCACGAACGAGTGACGCCATGAAGCGGCGCGTGCTCCTCGCCGGTCTGGGGTCGTTGGCGCTTTCACGACTCGTCAAAGCGCAGTCGGTGCCGGAGGCACCTGCTCTCTACGTCGGGCATGGCGGCCCGAACCTTGGCACCGCTCGCCGTCACGGAGCGGAACTGGCCGCGTGGGCTGACACGCTGCCGGCGGCCTCCGGAGTTCTCGCGATCACGCCACACGTGCGATCGCGCGGTGTCGAGCTGTCGGCGGTCGGCCCCGGGCGAGCGCTGATGAGCTTTCCACGGAGTTTCCTCCCTCGGAGCGGCCCTCAGCGTTACGGCTCCCCAGATAGCAGTGTGCTCGCGGCAGGTGTGGCGGAGCTGCTTCGTGCCCAGGGGCCCGTTCGCACCGAAGAGACGGGCATGAACCACACGGTCTGGCAGCCCCTCCTTCACATGTTGCCGCGCGCAGAGGTCCCCGTGGTGCAACTCGCGCTCCCGTTTGGGTTCTCAGATCGTGAGCTGTTCGAGCTAGGCTCGCATCTTGCGCCACTCAGGCGGCGCGGCGTTTGGCTCCTGGCGAGCGGAAACCTCACTCACAACTTGGGCGGGATGGGTAGCGCAGAGCCTCCCGCATGGGCGCGACGGTTTGACGAGTGGGTGGCGACGCGCCTCACGGACTGGGATCTGGAAGCCGTCGTCGACTGGCGCCGCGCCGCGCCGACACCGTACCTCGCCCACCCGGACGACGGCGGTCACTTCGACGTTCTCCTCGTCGTTCTCGGTGCGGCCGCGCAGGAGAACCGTAGGGTGAGCTTCGGCCTGGAGAGCTTCAGCGGAGGACTCTCGAAACGCTGCATCCGGATCGGCTGACAACCATTCGTAGGCGCCTCGCGTCCCTTCGGCATGGCCTTCAACGCCCTCGATGTCTTCGCGACGTCCTATAGTCGGCCCGTGTCCCCGCTACCGGACAAGACACTGCTCCGGCAGCCGGCCGCCAGCTCGGGCGCGCGCAGCGCGACCTTGAGCACCACGCAGTTGGCGGCGGCGCGACGGCGGCTGCTCGGCGCGACGTGGGTCATCGCGCTGACGATGCTCGCGTACTACGTCCTCTACCAGACGGCCTGGGCGGACCAAGCCACGCCCATGGGCCGAACCGTCGCTCCGATGTCGGTGGCCGTGTACACGGCGCTCGGCCTGGCCGTATGGAAGGCTGGCGAGACACGAAACCGGCTCATCGGGGGCGCCTTCGTGTTTCACCTGACGCTCGGGATGGCGGTGGCCGCGATGGAGCCCTTCGACCTCCTCCCTACGGAGCGCCCCTACACGTTCATCTCCTGGAACTGCGTGAACATCCTGCTCGTGCCGACGCTTCTCCCGGCCTCGACGCGGGTCGTCGTGGGGTTCGCGTTTGCGCTGGCCACCTTGACGCCGGTTGGCCTGGCGCTCCTTACGGGCACGCACGGCGTGCCCGATCTGTCACCGAACGTGTACGCGTCGGTTGTGATGCCGCCCTTCGTATGCGCGCTCGCGGCCATCGTGCCCTCGAACCTGATGACCCGGCTCCGGCGAGACCTCTCCCGTGCCCGCCGGATGGGGGCGTACGAACTCGTCGAGCCCCTCGGCGCGGGAGGCATGGGCGAAGTCTGGAAGGCCAACCATCGCTTCCTCGCGCGACCGGCCGCGATCAAGCTCATTCGGGCGGAACGGCTGGGCGAAAGCGACGAGGCGCAGCACAACGCACGGCGACGCTTCGAGAGGGAGGCGCAGGCCATCGCGGCGCTCGAGTCTCCGCACACCGTGCGGCTCTACGACTTCGGGGTGGCGGACGACGGCGCGTTCTTCGCCGTCATGGAGCTCCTCCGGGGGACAGACGTGCGCAGGCTCGTCGAGGAGCACGGGCCCATGCCGCCGGAGCGCGTCGTCTCGGTGCTCCTCCAGGCGTGCGCCTCACTCGAGGAGGCGCACGGGCTCGGCCTCGTGCACCGCGACATCAAGGCGGCGAACCTCTTCATCGGACCGCGCGGCGGCGAGCACGACGTCGTGCGCGTGCTCGACTTCGGATTGGTCAAGGACGTGGATGTCGACGCCGACGCGCAATCCGCCGATGGAGCGGGAATCACCCGCGCCGACCAGATCCAGGGCACGCCGTCGACGATCGCCCCCGAAGCCGCGACGGGCAAAGCCCCGGTCGATGGGCGGGCCGACCTCTACGCGCTCGGCTGCGTCGGCTTCTATCTGCTGACGGGGCGCGAGGTCTTCGCCGCGGACAGCGCACTGGCGATGATCGTGGCGCACGTCTCGGAAGAGCCCGAGCCGCCTTCGGCGGTGGCGGAGCAGTCCATCCCGCCCGCGCTGGACGCGGTGATCCTCGACTGTCTCGCCAAATTGCCCGACGAACGCGTTGCGTCGGCCAGCGAGCTGGCGCGTCGGCTTCGCGCCGTCGAGGGCCTGCCGGCTTGGACGGCGGAGCGACGACGACGGTGGTGGCAGAAGCACGAGCCCGCCGCGTTCGTCCATCTCGGGCGAATAAATCACGAGTGATACTTGCACGTTTACACGTCTGAACCTTGGGATAAGGGCGGAGCGCAGGCTCCGAGGGAGATCCATGACTGCAACAGACCAGAGCGTCCGGGGGGACATTCGCCTTGAAACTGGGCCCAACCCTCTCGAGTTGCTCGCTGCGTGTGCCAAGGAGGAACGCACCGGGGAGTTGGTGATCGCAGCTGGAGAACACGAAGCACGTCTGCATCTCCAGCAAGGCCGGCTTGCATGGGGCACTTCATCCGGCTCCTCGTTTCGCTTCGCGGCGTACATCTGCAGGAAGTGCAAAATCGACCGTACTGCGCTCAAGGATGTCCTCGATGAGTGCCAGCGAACGCGTGCCTCCCTCGGTGAGGTTCTGGTGAGGCGTCAGTTGGCTAGCATTGAACAGGTTCGGTCGGCCCTTGGTCGGCAAGTACGCGAGGCGATCCGCTCGCTCCGCACGCAATCGGCAACCAGCGTCGATTTTCTGCCGCGTGGTTCCGGCTACCGCTCCTACTCGCGGGAGCTCACCTTCAACGTGGCCGAACTGCTGGAGGACGACGAAAAGCACGCCAGCCTTTCTACGCTTCCAGGCCCTTCGACGGACTTCGTCAAGACCACGATGGAGGCGCTGAGCCGCTCCCAGCTGGGTGCCGACTGGCTGCAGTACATCAACGCCGAGGGCCGAATCCACTGGGGCGAGGGCCGATCGGAGACCGACCCCGGCGAGTACGAATGCGAGAAGCGGCTGCTCTCCGAGGGTGCACGCAGCGCCGTGATCCGCTGGAGTGGCGGGTTCCTGATCGGTCTGAAGCTCCAGTCAGAGCTGGGTCAGGTGTGGTGCCGCGCGCCGCGAGGCGTCGTCCTCGGTCGGGCGATTGGTGCCCTCTCGAAGGCCCTCCCCGTACGGCCTGTCCAGCCTGCGGAGCCCTCGACGCTAGCGTGTGTTCACGATGAGCTGGACCTGCCGCACTGCACCCAGCTCCTGGAGCGATGCGCGTCGCTGCACGCCATCGTCGTGGAGGCGGAGGGCGTGCTGAAGGTGGCGTCCAGGGGTGTCATGCGACGCGAGGCGATTGTGGCAGAGGTCGAACAGGCATCGGCGCTCCTCAAAACCTCCCCGAACAGTGATACTTCGGTATCAACACATTCGGACACTGCGCGCACATATGGTGCATTCGTGGTAGGCGATGGTACGCGACGTGCTTTCTGGCTGGTCTTCGAGCCGAAGTCGAGGCCCGGCCTCGGGTGGGCCCATCTCACCGCCGCCACGCATTCGTCCCCGTAGACACCATGCCACCCATTCGATCGTTTCAAGAGGCTTGCCGCCTCCGCGCTCCTGCGTTTGCTCTGGCCGAGCGACGATGAGCGTGCTGTCCACCTGCCTCCGATTGCGAGACTACGGGGTGTTCGCCGGGTCGAAGCCGCTTCTTGCGGACATCGACCTGACCGTTCCGAGCCGAGGCATCGTGCTCGTGATGGGCCCGGCGGGCGCGGGAAAGTCCACGCTTCTTCGATCCATCTCGGGCGAGTTCGACCCGACCACGAGCTACCGGCTGGTGGGCACCGCGGTGTATCGGAATGGTCCACGTGCGCCAGGGAACAGTCCTCATCTGGTACGGCAGCGCCTGTCGCTCGTCACCACGACCATCGAGCACTACCTGATCTCGGCGCACCCGAACCACGACTCGTTCGTCCCGATGGAGCACTCGTTCCACATGAACGCGTCCCTAACAGAACTCGACGGGTTCGGGTTCGAAGACCTATGGGCGGAGCGGCTGAAGCCAGTGTTGGAGCTCAGCGCCTTCGACCGGAAACGGCTTGCCCTGGCCCGCTCCGTGGTCGCGAACGCATCGCTGGTGTGCCTCGACGAGATCTTCCGAGACACCAATGAGGCTGAAGCGCTGGAACTGCGGAACATGGTGCTGCGAATGAGCGAGCACCGCGCCGTCCTCCTGGTGACGCACCACCGGAAGCACGCGCTCGCGCTCGGCGGAGACGCACTGTTCCTCGCCGGAGGACGCCTCTGGGCAAGGCAAGCGACAGCCCACTTCTTCGAGAGCCCGATCAACGAGCTCGTGAAGCGGTTCGTCCGCACGGGCGGATGCCCCATCCCGAGTCTGGCGGCACGCGAAGAGGACGTTGGGGAAGAGTACAGGCAGTACATTCACCCGGCTGCCCTTGGTCATCCCGCCAAGTCGGCCGGAGGCCTGCCGACGGGCTTTCGCTGGGCCATCCAGGGAAAACTCGCCGGGTTCGGTCGGGCCGGGTTCCTCGCCGAGGCTGCCGATGAGATCGCCGCCATCGCCGCGGCGGGGGTGACTCACGTCGTGTGTCTGGAAGAAGAACTTCCGATGCCGAACGAATCGTGGAGCGCGGCGGGGGTGACGCTCGAGCACTTCCCCGTTCCTGACATGGCCGCCCCCGACCTCGCAGCCGCCGTGCAGCTCGCTCGCCGCGTCGAGGCGGGCATCGAGCGAGGTGAGGTGTGGGGATACAGCTGCCGCGCGGGGATCGGCCGCACCGGGACGATGCTGGCCGTGCATCGAATCGTCGGCGGCGAGACCGCCCAGACGGCCATCGCGGCACTGAGAGTTCGCAATCCGCTGTACGTGCAGTCGGATGCACAGAGTCGGTTTTTAGAGCAAGCCGCAAGGCGGCTGCTGGAAGGAGATGAGAAATGACATTGGAAAACGCGCTGGCGAAGGCCCAAGCCTCGATCCCGGAGTGCGTCGCCGCAGGCTACGTAGAGATGGACAGTGGAATGCTGCTCGGGGTCCGCACGATGGACTCGCATCCGCAGGAGGTCCTCGACCTCGTCGCGGCCGCGACGGCTGATCTGTTCCAGGGCCCGAGTGTCACGGCCATCGAGAAGATGTTCCGCCGCTCGCGTGGCCAGCAGGAGGATGGCAACCACTACTTCAGGGAGCTGGTCGTGTTCAGCGACAACCTCCTTCACGTGTTCCTTCGAGGAAAGCAGTACACCAACCACGCGGTCGTGTTCGTGACCCGCGGTTCGGCCAATGTGGGCATGGTGCTGGCCAAGTCGCGCATGTCGCTCTCGGCCATCGAGTCGGCGCTGTAGCGTCGTTCGGTACGATGGGGGGCACAGTGCAGGCCAGAGTTCGTCCAGCGGGTAGGTGGCGCGGGTCCATCCCGAGCCGCCGGCACGCTGGGCGCACTGACTCCCCTCGCGGGTGACCGGCGAGCACCCCCACCCACGCCAACGAGACGGTCGTCGATGCTCGAAGGCTGTGTGTAACCGGGCTGTGGGGGCCTGGGAGCACGCTCTGGGCACGTTTGCACGCTAGGAAGCGTCCTGCACCAGCACCCCAGGCTGCGCCGAAGGGCGTTCAACCGAATACGCTGCGAGCCACGGCCGTTGGGTCTCCCCGCCGGCGGTGATCGACTCGGTCTCGCCATGGCCCGTGCGACACAAGGCCACAGAGACGCAGGTTCCCCAGCCGCTCACGGCCGCGACGACTCCAGACCGGTGGGCGCGGTGCGCTGTCAGCCGGTCTCCTCGGCGACGACCTTCTGAAGTCTGTCCAGCCAGACCTGCGGGTCCGGCTCACCGCATTCGATGAGCTCGTCGAGTCCTTCTTCGACCCCGCGAAGCGCCTTGAACCGCTTCAGCGTCCCTCGCGTGAGACGCCGCTGCTGACGCAGACGCCGACGCAGGTGCAAGAGTTCCTCGCGGTCCGCCTGCGCGACGTCCGGGCTTCGCTCGATGACGAGCAGCGCTGACGTGGAATAGCAGTCTTGCCAGAGACGCGTTGCGGACAGCCGCGTCGGCATCCGAAGCTCGTTGAGTACACGACTCTGCAAGCGACGAAGCTCCTCGATCCCGGCCTGACCCACCTTGTTTCGGAACGCGCCCTCACCGAGCGCGCGCGCCAGCGCGTTGCCAAAGCGGCGAAGGCGGCTCGTGAGTCCCTCGAGCGATTCCGGGCGCTCCCGTCCGAGTCCACGTCTCATCTGGCTCACCCGAGCGCGCGCCTGCCGCGCGATGTCGATGTCCGCCTCCGCGGTGAGGCTGGCCTCCGCGGGCTTCAGCTCGGCGAACAGCACGCGCAGTGCCCCCCGCATTTCGCTGACGATCATCGCGCGCGCCTCGTCGCTGTCTCCCCGCGAGCGAATGCGACCGAATGCCATCGACGCGATATCGGAAGCCACCCCCTGCTCAGCCTCCGAAACCGTCTTGAGCACCCCCTCGAGCTCGGACAGCCACGCTTCCATGGTGGTCACCGACACAGGACCGAGCGGGCCCCGCTCATGAAGCGAGTGCACCCGCTGCGACAGCGATTCGGTTTCGACTCGCGGCGCCGCGGACGGCACGGCGAACAGCGTCACCGGTGCCTCCCCCGAAAGGAGCCGCCCCGAAGGCTCCTCCAGGCGAACACACGTAGCGGGTGGGACCTCCGAGAGCAGCGCTGCAGGACGGCGCTGGATGCCCGAGCCGGGCTCCGGAGGGAAGGGGATTCTGATCGGGGGTATCGACGACACGTTCCCAAGCATGGCCGAAATCCCGAAGCAGTTCAAACCACAAACGCCGCTTTTTTGACATATCAAGCCCGACCCCAGAAACGACTTTTCGGCCGAACCCACCTATTCGTGAAAAGGCTCGCTGAGACGAGGCAAACAACGCCCAAAGCGTCTCTCACTGGCTTTCGCGTGGAGAATATTCGTCTAAAACGGCCATAGGCCCCACCCCCCGTGCGCAGCAGGCGCTGATGCCATCGAATCGGTCGGCACGATCGTCCCCCCTGCCCTTTTCGCTCGAAGACCTAGAAATAGAGGGTTCTGACCGCTCTCACCGAGACCGTGGAGCCTTCCACGGTCCAGCGAACGCCCGGAACACAGGAGGCATGACTCGAGACAGGGGCCGAACCTACCTTTACTTACACCGGGGAGACCGAAGCCCGTCGCTTCCACTCGAAACTGAGCCACAAAACAACGTGAGAGCCTCGGACTGTGCACCACAAAACACTATTGAATACTCAGATTGATTTGGAAACGCACAACTGTGTGTTTCACTCGTATCGAACTGGGGCAGCGCGCGACGTGCGTCGATGAATCCACGCCATTGCGCATCGGCTGAAAGCCGATGGCACGGCTCGGTGCAGGCTGGCGCGCAGTCCGCACCCAGAACATCGCCCCTCCGGAGCCAGGCCTTGGGGCAAGCCTCCCTTTTAATCGTACTATCGGGCACTTATGGCCCACGTATCCCGCGTCCGCGGGGTGGATGTCCGTGAACGGGGGACACGCACGCCCCTCTGCGTTGTGGCCTCCGGTTCTCCCGGACTCACCAAGCACCGACTGACACAGTCGAGACGGAACTGTCGAGAGCGACTGGATTCCGCCTGGTCCTAGAACGAGGACACGTCCCACTACAAAGAGAGGTTCGACGACGCTGCCTCCCCGTCGACCGGGTCGAACCACTCAAGATGAGAGATGTGGACCTTTTGCGCAGTTGCAGCGTCCCCACCGAAGGACGCGCTGCTGCGGACTGTCGTGAGCTCCGGGGATCAAGCGCTTCGAGGGCCGCGACGCCTCGCGCGACCGGGTCTCGCCGTCATCGCGGTGAGCCCGCACCAAGCTGCGGTGTGCCTCAGGAGGAGCGCATCGAGGAAGTACGCATCACCCATGGGCGGGGCCGTTCCTCGTTCGGGTCTGGCCTTCGGCGCCCTGGGTGTCTCGACGCGGATTCAGTCGGGGTCGACTTCGCAGATGAACGACTGGCCTCCACCCTCGCAGCTGCTTCCACCCCAATCCTCCGCGCCACTGTCGATGACGGCACACTCACCGCTGCTGTTGGGGAAGTTGTCACCGATGTAGGTCGAGCTCCCCCGCACCCAGTTGTAGGTGCCGTCGTCGTCTCGGTCCTCGTAGCCCACGTACCATCGCTCGCCACCGTCGATGGACGAGCCAAACACCTCGAGGGCACCGTCCTCCGCCGCCCCCTCGACCGTCACCAGGTCGTAGCCGTACGCCACGCAGTGGTTTCGGGCATCGGCGAACGTCTCGGTGAAGTCACAGAACAGATAGCTGCTTCCGCCGAAGGCGAAGTGGCTGCAGTCCGCCGAGCTCTCCCCCTCACATCCCGACCCTTCATCGATGGTCCCATCGCAGTCGTCGTCGGCGCCGTTGCACGCCGGCGGCCCCGTGACCGACTCGCAGAACGATCCGTCTGGCCGACACACGATGGAACCGCCACAGGTCGGGCTCGCGGTCAGACAGGGCTCCCCCGCGAAGAAGCCGTCCACCGAGCAATCACACGCTTCGTCGGTCACTCCGTCGCAGTCCTCGTCGACGAGCGGGTCATCACACACGGTCGTGCTCACGACGATGCAGTCGGGGCCGCCATCGGGCTCCGCGGTCGCATCGGGCTCCGCGGTCGCATCGGGCTCCGCGGTCGCATCGGGCTCGACCCGCGCGTCAAAGCGCGGGGCGTCGACCGCCGCGTCGCGGGACGCCGCATCTCGACCAGCAGCGTCGAGGCGCGGCCCATCGCCATCGCCGACGACCGCCGCGTCGAGCGCGATCTCCGTTCGCTGGAGGAAACACCCCGAAACGATCAGTGGACAGCAGAGGAACGCCCAGAAACAGCCATGGCGCATTCTTCCATACTACCACCCGAGCCGACGAACCGGGCTGCTACAACCCGGTCGTGAAGAGCACACCGCGGATCAACCTCTACGACTACGAGCGTGACGCCCTCGCGCGGCTGCCTCGCAACGCCCGCGACTACTACGCCAGCGGTGCGCACGACGAGTTCACGCTGCGCGACAACCGCGAGGCCTACACGCGTTTGAAGATCCACTACCGCGTGCTGGTCGACGTCTCGGAGCGTTCGGCGAGGACCTCGCTCCTCGGGCATGACGCGGCCATGCCCGTGATGATCGCGCCCACCGCATTCCACGGCATGGCACACGGCGACGCCGAGCTGGCGACCGTGCGCGCGGCCGGTGCGGCGGGCATCCCGATGGTGCTGAGCTCGCTCTCGAACACCCCGATGGAGGACGTCGTCTCGGCGGCGAGCGGGCCCGTGTTCTTCCAGCTCTACGTGTACCGCGACCGGGGGGCCACCGAGGCGCTCGTGCGGCGCGCGGAGGCGGCGGGCTGCGAGGCCATCTTCCTCACGGTGGACGCGCCTCTGTTGGGAACGCGCGAGCGGGACCGGCGCCATGGTTTCACGCTGCCCGACGGCCTGACCGTCGCGAACCTCACCGCCGCGGGCAAACAGCATCTCCCTGACACCGGCGGCTCCGGGCTCGCCGCCTACGTCGCGTCACAGCTCGACCCCTCGCTGTCGTTCGACGACCTCGCGTGGCTGCGATCGCGCACCTCGCTGCCGTTGATCGTGAAAGGCGTCGTGCGCGCCGACGACGCGAGGCGCTGCGCCGACTGCGGAGTAGCGGGCATCGTGGTCAGCAACCACGGCGGTCGTCAGCTGGACACCTCCCCCGCCACCATCGATGTGCTGCCCGAGATCGCGGAGGCGGTCGGCGACGGAGTCGAGGTCTACATTGACGGGGGGGTGCGCCGCGGGACCGACGTGCTCAAAGCCGTCTCGCTCGGCGCGCGCGCGGTCCTGCTGGGTCGACCGGTGCTCTGGGGACTCACCGTCGACGGACAAGCGGGGGTCGAGCACGTGCTTTCGTTGCTTCACGAAGAGCTCGACCTCGCGATGGCGTTGGCCGGTGCGCCCACCGTTCTGGACCTAACGCGCGACTTGGTCCGCTGAGTCCGCAGATCAGCGACGTGGCGCGAGGAAGCGGGCCATGTACTCCGGAAACGCGACGTGCACGCGCGACGCGTCCAGGCCGAACGACGCCGGCTCGTAGCGATGCCGGCCGTATTTGTGCTGCGGATGCGCCGCGAGTTTCGCGCGAACGCGACGCTCGGTCTCCGGGTCGAAGCGGTCGCCCAGCGCCGCATGAACGCGGCGCACCTCCGCGACCGGATCGGCGACCAAGTCCGCGTAGTGCACGTCGATGAACCGCCCCTCGTGGGCGGCGCGGGCGTGGAGCGCGCGCGACACCAGACGCGCCGTCTTCCGCAGCCACTCTTCGCCCACCTCGCGGGGGTCCACCGCGTCGCTGAACACCCCGCGCCCGTGCGCGACCATCGAGCAGAACGAGGGCACCGCCACGGCCGGATCGCGATGCGTCCAGATCACCCGCGTATCGGGAAACATCTCGAGGATGACGTCGAGCCACTCGAGATGGTGAGGCGACTTGAGCACCCACGCGCGCGTCCCCCGCTGCGCGCTGAGCAGCCGGAGCAGCAAGGCCATGTACCGGTAGGCGGGCCGTTGATCTTGTTCTTCGAGCCAACGTGAGAAGCGCGGCACCCGGAGCGTCGCCTCCGACACCGTGCTCAGGAGCGTGTGGTCGAGCAGAAGCACGTCCTCCTCCGCCTCCGTCGCGTCGACGGGATGGACCGCGAAGAAGTCCGGCGCGAGGTAGGCGAGGGTCTTCTCCGCCAAGCGAGCCGCGCGAATCCGGCGCTCTGGCGACGCCGTCAGCGGTGCATCGGGCGCGATGGGCACGGGGTTGAGGGACTCCCACGAGGCCAACCATCGCCGCTGGGGATCGGCGGTCAACAGTCGGTGCAGCAAGGTCGTGCCCGTCCGCTGAAGCCCCACGATGAGCGTGAGCGGCGAAAGCGGGAGCGCGCGTACATCAGGCCGGCGCAGAAGGGCCCGCTCCACGCGGAGGCGCGCGGTCAGCAGCCCTAGCAAACGCTCGCGCACGAGCAGACGGCCGAGCGGTGTGAGCCGAGCCTCGGTCTTCAGGGACTCGCAGAGGTGCGCCAAGGGCTCCTCCAAGGGAGCCGAGCCGAAGTCCGCGTACCCCACGCGGCGCGACGCCTCTTTGAAGAGGGGGCGCACCTCGAGACGGCCTGGAGACCCGAGCAGGCCCAGCGCCCGGTTGGCGATCCGAACCGGGCCAGGGCGGAAGGGGGCGTGGTAGCGGAGTGAGGTCTCCCGCACGTCTCAGCCGTCCAGCTGCCCGAGCGCGGAGACCTTCACGACGCGGCACGCCGGCTCGGGGTGCTCGGTCGCGCGCACCCACCGGAAGCACATCGTGCCCTGTCGGTGCCCCACCGTCTGAATCCAGTTCGGCAGGCCTGGGTCCTCGTGGGTCACCACGATGCGGACCGAGCCATCGGCCCGGTACGTCGCGGTCTCGGAGTTCACATGGATGCGGAAGTAGCGGTAGTCGAGCGACTCCATCCAGTGGTTGTTAAGCTGGAAGTTCCAGTGATCGAGCTCGGCGGGCGGCGTCGCGTCGATCACGAGCGCCTCGTCGTCGGCCAGCTCCCAGTAGGAGTGGTAGTAGACGATGTTGGGGTCGCCCCCGGCCATCTTCGCGATGTTCGGGTCGAACTGAGGCAGCGCGTTCTTGTGGTCCCGGAACCCCTCCGCCCAGGCCTGGAACATGTTGGCCGCGAAGAAGACCAGCTGACCGGACTGGGTCAGTCCCTCGTCGATGCTGGCCGCGGTCACCGGGCTCGGGACGGTGTCCCCATCGAGCCGCTCGATGTGAATCTCGGCGAGCGTCTCCGTGTCCGGGTCGAGCCGCGACTGGCGGACGATGAGCGTGCCCGTATCCGGGGTCATCGGGAGCCAGTTCGCCGCGCCGTCCGGACGCTCACAGCTGACGAGGACCTCGAAGGAACCGTCGTCGTCGACCTGCATCTGGGTCCCGTCGAGCGCGCCGCTGGGCGGCATGCCCGCGCCTTTGCCGTAGTGGCCGATCTGGGTGCCGAAGCTCAGGTAGTGCACCGAGCCCCGGTTGCCGTGCAGGCGATAGCGATGCGCGCCGCTGATCGCCGCGTTCTGATAGAAGTTGTCCGGGTTGTCGGCGCCCATCTTGGCGGTCTCGTGCACCACGCTCTGCAGCACTGGCGCGAGCGGGTCGTTGTGCTCGACGAACGTCTGGAGCGCGGCGCGCGTGATCCGGCTCAAGTAGCGGAACCCTTCGGCGCGATCGAACGCGTTGTCGGGCCCGCGGAGCACGACGTCGCCCGCGTCGGAGAGGCGCTGACAGAACTCGCGCCAGGTCGTCCCATCGAGGATGCGGCTTTCGGAATCGGTCATCGGGTCTCCGGGTGGGCGGCGCGCTCACGGAGGAGCGCAAGGCTGTGGTCGAGCACGCGGGCGCCGGCCGAAGAGTCGGCCGCGAGTTCGGAAGGGGGCTTGTCGTCGAACCGGTGGAAGTACCGGCTCTCTCCGTCGAGCGCCTTGGCGCAGGCGAGATAGACGACCGGTCGAGCCCCGACATGAGCGGGGGCGAAGAAGGCCTGCATGACGGGCTCGAGCAGAGGCTGACTCCACTTCGGCGCTTCGCGCGCGATGCCCGTCGCGACCGGGCCGGGACACATCACGTGCACCGTCATGTCCGTCCGCCGTCCGAGCTCCAGCCCCCACGCGGTGAGCAGCAGCTTGCTGTAGGAGTAGCGCTCCATCACCGCCGTGACCCCGTACTCGTCGGCGACGCCGAGCGTGTCGAGCTTCAGCGCCTCCGCCGAGCGGTGGGACTCGCTCGAGACCACGACCACGCGCGCGTCTGGGCGCAGGCTGCCGTCTCGCTGCATGCGATCGACGAACAGCACGTTGGCCAGGAAGTTCACTCCGTTCTGGAGCTCGAACCCCTGCTTGGTCGCGCGTGAAGCGGCGGGCACGACCCCCGCGTTGAGCACGAGCACGTCCACGGGCGGCCGCGACTTCAGTGCGTCCGCCAAGCGGTGGATGCTGTCGGTGTCGGCGAGGTCGACGTGGAGCAGTTCCCCTTCGGCCCCCGCGCGCCGGACATCGGCGAGCACCTCGCTGCCATCGCCCCGCACCGGCATCACGAGCCGGGCGCCGCGGGCGGCCAGCTGCGATGCGATGGCGCGCCCCAGACCCCGGTTGGCGCCGGTGACCAGCGCGGTCTTCCCATCGAGGCGTTCACGGACATCGAGCGCGCGTTCGTCGCTGCCCTTGAGCTGGTCGCGGAGCGCGATCAGCGTGGCGGAGATGGGGTTGTCGTAGCCTTGCTGCACGGTGGCGGAGCATACTTCGGCGCGCGCCTGACGGGTAACGGGCGCAGTGAGGGATCATGCTGCAACGGATCTACCGCGGAGAGACCCAGATCGATGCGCCGCCGGACGTGGTCTGGGCGGTGTTGGTGGACCTGCCTCGGTACGGCGAGTGGAACCCCTTCACCACCGGGGTGCGCTCCTCCCTCCAGGTCGGCGACCCGGTCGAGCTGG
Organism: Sandaracinaceae bacterium; assembly: GCA_045106715.1. Lineage (GTDB taxonomy): Bacteria > Myxococcota_A > Polyangia > Polyangiales > Sandaracinaceae. The sequence continues at coordinate 42,981 of JBGCFC010000090.1, read as the reverse complement.
ACGTGACGATGGGCGGCCGGACGCTTCAGCGGGTCGAGTATGTGCGGCGGGTGGAGCGCGCTGTGGCCCTCGATTGGGGCATGCAGATGGCCGGCGGGCTGCTGCTTCGCGCGGAGCGAACCCAGCGGCTCACCGCTGTCGACACGGGCACTCGGTACGTGACCGAGGACCTCATCCGTGGGCCGCTGACCCCGATCGTCGCCCTCACGTTCGGTGAGGCGCTGACGCGCGGGTTTCAGTCGGTGGCGGTCGCGCTCCGTGACGAGGTGCACCGACAACAGGCGAGCGTCGCGCGCTGACGGTCAGACGGGTGCGTGCGCGGCCCCGTCGAGAGGCTGGAGCTCGGGGAATGCGCGCGCCCGTCCGGCGTCATCGAAGGTTTGAGACGGGTCGACCGGATGCAGCATCGCGCGCGCTCGGGTGAGCTGCCCGAGGTCCGCGGGGAGCAAGCCGAGCAGCAGCTCGGGGACGGCGTCACGGCGTACGACGGCGGGAAAGTCGGGGAGCTCACACTCGTGCTCGAGCACCACGGTCAGAACGATCGTGCCGGTGCCCCGCGAGCGGTAGTCGGCGGAGGCGGCGCGGCCTCGGCGACGCAGGCCCTCGAGGAGCTTCGACGAGCGGAGCGCAATGCGGCGGGTGTCCGCGCGATCGTCGGTCCAGCTGGCGGCGACGATGCCATCGGTGTGCGACGCGATGCGTTCACGCAGCACCTGAAGGGGCGCCCGGTCGCCGCGCTCGATCGCGTCGACCATCGGCGACAACAGAGATCGGTGCTCGGAGGGCAGCGCGACGGAGAGGCGACGCAGGCTCGACTGCCCGTCCGGCGTGACGCCCCCGCGGAACAACACCACTTGGACGATGATCCCGAGCAGTCCGAGGAACACGAACACAGCCGCTGCGTTCATCAGCGCTCGCCCGTAGGATGCCTCGCGCACGACCCGTGGGCGCTCGACCGGCACGAGGCGCCCGGCGACGATCGGAGGGACGGGGCCTTCGCCGCGCAGGACGACGACTTCGCCGCCGCCCGGGGCGAACTCCTCCTCGACGCGGACGGAGGTCTGAACGGTCACCGTCTGATCCGGGCGGTCTGAGCAGAACGAGAGGTACCGGATCAGAGGCGCGTGTCCATCGAGCCAAGCGCGGCGCTCCGCGGCGTACGGCACGCCGAGGCCGGAGACAACGGTCAGTGAGGACAGCTCGAACTCATCCCACGCGCCGGCCGCCACGATCGCGCAGTCCGCGCCCACTTCGACCTGAAACTCGACGAGGTCGGCCCCCTCGATGGGGACACGGCCGACCTCCCTGTATCCGCCGAGAGAGGCCTGCTGAACGACGCGGTCAAGGTCGCCCCGCACGTCCGACTGTTCGATACGCAGGTACTCCGTCGCGTGCACCAGCTCGGTTCGCTCGGTCCCGAAGAACCCCAACCCGGCCCCCGAGAGCGCGATCGCCAGGACCAGCATGTGAGCGCGGCGCACGAGGCACTGTACCGCGCGAAGCACCGGCGGCCAGCGTGAGCGCGTGGCTCCGTCGCTACTCCCAGGCGAGAACCGCCGTGAGGCGCACGCTCGCATCCATGCGCCAGACGCCGCTGAAATCGAACCCGCTGTATGTGGCCTGCATCCCGAGCTCGGCCGCTGACCGTCCCACGCATGCCGCATCCACGGCGGTGAGGCCGAGGTCGTAGAAACACGCCGCGACGGTCGCCGTGCCCCCGGAGCTGTCGGCGCCAAGGACCCCGCCGGAAGCGACCGACCCCTCGACGCGGTTCTGGGCGTAGACGAGCCGCAGCACGGCCGTGCCTTCGATGTTGCCGACGACGCCCCCGGCCTCGCCGGCCGCCGCGCGCACCGTCCCGAGCGCAAACCCGTTCTCGATGAGGGCGCCGTCCTGGGCGCTGCCGACGAGCCCGCCGATCCACTTGCGGGCGCCGCTCACGTCCCCGGTCGCGAAGCTCTCCCGCACCACGCCCCCGCCGCTGCCCACCAGCCCGCCGGTCCGGTTGTCCCCGCTGACGGTGGCGTGGCTGAAGGAATGCGTGACCAAGCCCGCGTTGCGGCCGACCAATCCTCCGACGTGGCTGCGCATCGCGGTCACCACGCCCTCACTCGAGCAGCCATCGATGACCCCGGTGGCGGCGTTGCGATTCACCACGAGCCCGACGCTGTTGTCTGCGTTTGTCGTCCCCGAGACCGACACGCGTCGCACCGTGCCCGCGTTGGTGTCGACCAGCACGGAGCCGAAGAACGAGACCGTGTTGGTGAACACGAGCCCCTCCAGGACGCCCCCGTCCCCGACCACGCCGAAGATTCCCGTGCGTGGCGCTTCGGCTGTCCCTACGACGAGCCCGTCGAGCACAAAACCGTCCCCGCCGAAGACGCCCACAAACGGCGCTTCGGCTGTGCCGATGGAGGGGCTCAGGGTGACCGCGCTCATGTCCAGGTCGTCGCCGAGGCGCGCGTGCGCCGTCAGCACATCGGAGGCCGCCGCCCACAACGCGAGGTGCTCCGGCAGGCAGATCCGATACGGGTCGAGGTCGGTTCCCGCGCCGCGCAACACGCCGGGAGCGGGGAAGTCCGAGCTGTCTTCGGGGTCGGTGCCGCACGCCTCCTCGGTGTCCGTAAGGACCCCGTCGCCATCCGGGTCGTCGGGGTCCACACCAGCGTCGGTTCCGGCGTCCCCGCCGTCCGACAGCCCGCCGTCCGACAGCCCGCCGTCCAACCCGCCATCATCGTGCAGACCGCCATCCTGCAGACCGCCATCGAAGCCCGCGTCGCGCGGAGTGCCCGCGTCCCGACCGGCGTCTTCGTCCCGACCGGCATCCCCGACGCCGGCGTCAGCGAGGGCCGCGTCCGCCGATGCGTCGAACCCGGCGTCGACGGTCGACTGCTCGTCACAGCCCCCGAGACATCCGAGGGCCACGATGAGAGCCACTCTGCAGAGGCGACTCATTTGCGGCGCCGGCGGATCAGCCAGACCGCGCCGACCAGCAGGAACACCCAACCACGACCGTCCCGCTCCGGGGCGGCGGCGCGGCAGGAGCAGCCTCCGTCGTCCATCGGATCGGTGCCCGCGTCGACCATGTCCATGCCCGCGTCCAGCTCGACCATGGCATCGGCCGGCATCCCGGCGTCCTCCTCGGGCGGGCCAGCGTCGATCTCCGGTGTGCCGCAGACGTCGCCTTCGCAGTTCGCCTCGCAGTCGACCTGCACCTCGTCGGGGCAGTTGCCGTCACCGCCGCAGCTCGCCGACTGGGTCGCGCGACGCGACACGCAGCTCGCCTCTCGGCACTCGGTCTCCGCCCCGGGGTAGGTGCACGTCTCGCGCGTCTCCCCATCGCAGAGTCCACCGCAGACGGTCCCATCGGTGTCGCAAGCGGGCCGGCCGTTTCGCGGCAACCCGAGCACCGGCGTGCAGGACCCTGTGCGCCCCGGCACGATGCAGGACTCGCACTGGCCGGTGCACTCCGTGTTGCAGCACACGCCGTCGGCGCAGGTGCCGCTGGCGCACTCGCCGTTGTCGTTGCAGGCGCTGCCGGCGGGCAGGGCGCCGAAGCACAGGTTGCTGCCGTCGCAGAAGCTCCCCGTGACGCAATCGGTGCTGTCCGCGCAGGACACGCCGCAAGCCGTGCCGTCACAGAAGTACGGGGTGCACGCGTCGGTCACGACCGCGCTGCAACTGCCCACTCCGTCGCACGTGGCCGCCTCCGTGGCCACGCCGTCCGTGCAGCTCGCCGAGCGGCACGCGGTAGACGTATCCGGGTAGGTGCAGGTCGCCGTGGTGGACCCATCGCACGACCCGCCGCAGCCCGTCGAGTCATCCGTGCAAGCGGGGCGTCCGCCCACCGGCGCGCCGGTCACCGGGGTGCAGGCCCCCGACGCGTTGCACACCTCGCACTGCCCGTTGCAGTCGGAGTCGCAGCACACGCCATCGGCGCACTGACCGCTGATGCACTGGCCGTCCGTCGTGCAGACCTGCCCGAGCGCGAGGCTCCCGATGCAGAGCCCTCCGGCGCTGCAGAAGGCCGAGCCAACGCACTCGCTGCCGTCCGCGCAGGTCGTCCGGCACTGCGTCGCGTCCTCACAGCGGAACGGGCTGCATGGCGTCAGGGTCAGGTCCCCGCAGCTTCCGTTGCCCGCGCAGACCGCGGCCTCGGTGAGCGTCTCGGTGCCGCAGCTCTGGTCCCGGCACGAGGTCTCCGCGCCCGGGAACGTGCAGGTCGTCCCGTTGACGCCGTTGCAGGTTCCGGCGCACACCCCGCCATCGCTGGCGCAGGGCGGGCGACCCCCAACCGGGTCTCCGCTGATCGGCGAACAGGTCCCCTCCATGCCGGAGACGCCGCACGAGGAGCACTGCCCGTCACACGCGGTGTCACAGCACACGCCGTCAACGCACTCGCCGGTCTGGCACTGCTCGTCGAGCGTGCACGCGTCGCCGTTCGGCTGGAGCGGCTCGCAGATGGATCCGCTGCTGCAGAAGAAGCCCACGGCACACTCGAGGGTGTTCGCGCAGGTCGACGCGCAGACGTCGCCATTGCAGCCGTAGGGCGAGCAGTCGAGGGTGACCGCGGCCGCGCAGCTCCCATCTCCCGCGCAGGCCGCGGGCTCGCTCGCGACGCCCGCCGTGCAGCTTGCGGGGGCGCAGTTCGTCTCGGCGCCCGGGTAGCCGCACGCGGTCGCGCTCGAGCCATCGCAGCTCCCCAAGCACGAGGTTCCTGTCCCAAGGCACATCGGGCGCCCGCCCTGAGGCGCGCCCGAGGTCACCGTCGAGCACGTCCCGATGGAGCCCGCTTGGTCGCACGCCTCACACTGCCCGCCGCAACCGCGATCGCAGCACACATCGTCGACGCACTCGCCGCTCACGCACTGCGTGCCCAGCGCACAGGCCAGGCCGTTGGTCAGCAGCGGGACGCAGCTGGTGCCGCTGCAGTAGAAGCCGCTCGCGCACTCCGAGTCCACCGTGCAGCTGGTCGCGCCGCAGGCGTCACCGCTGCAGGTGAAGGGCGAGCAATCGATCTCGACCAGCGACCCACAGGTGCCGTCGCCCTGGCAGTTGGCCGCCTGGGTCGCCGTGTTGATGGAGCAGCTCGCAGCGCGGCACTCCGTCCCCATGCCGGGGAACGTGCAGGTCGAGCGGTTGCTGCCGTTGCACGTCCCGCCGCAGACCGTGCTGTCCGTGTTGCACGCCATTCGCCCACCGGTCGGGGCGCCGGTGACCGCGGAGCAGGTGCCCAGGGAGCCCGCGACGTCGCACGCCTCGCACTGCCCCGTGCACGTCCCGTCGCAACAGACGCCGTCCACGCACAGCGTGCTCGCGCACTCGTTGCCCATCGAGCAGGACGTGCCGTTGGCCTCGAGCGGGACACAGGACCCGGCGTCACAGTAGTTGCCGCTGGCGCAGTGCGCGTCGATCCCGCACGAGGTCCGGCACGCGGTGCCGGTCTGGCAGGCGAAGTTGCCCGGACACGGGTTCGTGACCATCGCCGGGCAGGAGCCGTTTCCGTTGCAGGAAGCGGCCTCGGTCAACGAGGAGCCAGCGCAGCTCTGCGTTCGGCACACGCCGGACGGGTAGGTGCACGCGCTGGTGAGCGAGCCGTTGCACGTGCCATCGCAGCCGTCGCTGTCCGTGTCAGTGCACGCGGTGCGCGGGCTCAGAGGCGCGCCGGAGCGTGCGCTGCATGTGCCGACGCTGCCGCCGTTGTTGCAGGCGGCGCACTGGTCGGTGCAGGCCGTGTTGCAGCACACGCCGTCGACGCACTGGTCGCTCGCGCACTGGTTGCCAGCCGTGCAGCTGGTTCCGTTGCTGCGCTCGGCTTCGCAGTTGTTGCTGCCGTTGCAGAAGTTGCCGCTCGAGCAGTCGGAGTCGCCGCCGCAGCTCGCCAAGCAAGCGGTCGTTCCGCAGATGTACGGCGCGCAGGAGTTCATGGTCCCCGTCGGACAGGTTGTCGAAGAGCCGGTGCAGGTCGCTTGGAGCGTCTCGGTCCCGGCACTGCAGCTGGGCGCGGGTCCGCACAGCTGGGAGCTGACCTCGGCACCGCACGTGCCGACAGATCCCGACCGATGGCAAGTCTCGCACTCGCCTGTGCAGGTGGCGGCATTGCAGCAAACGCATCCCGTGTCACTGCCGTCGCAGTTGGTACCGTCGGGCGCGACACAGTTGCCCCCCGTGCAGTCGCTGTCGGTTGAGCAAGACTCCCCGTTTGCGGCAGTGTAGTAGACGGTCAGCGCGCCAGGCACGAGGAGGCGAGCGTTGTTGGCTGTGCCCTCTTCGTTGACCTGAACCATCCACCCGTTGTTGGTTCGGGTGCCGTCGAGCCAGTCCTGGACATCGTCGATCAGCTCATCGTCGCTGGTGTCAACGTTCGTATCGAACGTGACCGTGCTCGTAGCCGGGTTCATCGTCGCAGCAAGGGACTCGGTGCCGCTCAGTCCGGCCTCGTTGCCTGGCGCGCCCATCCAGTCGATGCCGGGCACATTCGCTCCGCCGCCGCAAGCCTGCAGCGACATGCCGATGACGGGGTTTTCGGTGCCACCGCTTCCCTCCGACCAGCTTCCTGTGACCTCACGGAGTTCCATCGTGGCGGTCAGCGGCCCGCCAGATGAGCGAACCAGGACTTGGCTGAACTCGAGCGTGACGCGGGTGACTGTAGAGCCCGATGGAACGGTCGGCAGCGTGTAGCGCACATATGCGCGCATGGTGCTCGTGGTCATCGTCTTGTTGCCGATGCAGATGCGGGAGAAACCGCCACCGTTGTTCCCCGCAGCGTCTTCGTAGACCGTCGCCTCTGCCGCGACCGTCCCGCCTCCCGTGATAACCGCCTGCTGCGTCACCCCGATGTCGTCATCGAGCGCACCCGACTCCGACGACTCCTCGGCGCCCGCGTCGGGGACCTCGGAGGCGCACGCCCCGAGGAGCGCGGCCATGGCCAACCAGCGAAGCGTGTGAACGCGCATCATCTCTCAGCTCCTCCGCCGGATGAAGAACACCGCGCCGAGCGCCCCGAGCAACAGCAGCGGCAGAGGCGAGCCTCCGTTCGGCACCGCGCGACACGCGCCGCCGGTCAGGACAGGTGGGTCGGCCGGGTCGAGGCCGGCGTCCGGGCTGCACAGCGTCGTGCAGGTGCCGACGACCGAGGCGCTGGGCACGCCTCCACCGGGGTCGCAGAGCTCGCCCGTGTCCACCACGCCATCGCCACAGTAGGCGACGCTGCAGTCGGTCCGGCAGCCATCCGTCGCGGAGTCCGAGTTGGCGTCTCCGTCGTCGCAGCCTTCACCGGTGTCGGTCGTCCCGTCCCCGCAGCTCGGGAGCCGGCAGGTGGTGCGGCACGCGTCCGCCGCGGAGTCGGAGTTGGACGTTCCGTCGTCGCACTCCTCGGCCGTCTGAACGAGGCCATCGCCGCAGGTGTTCTCACAGACGCTGGCCTCACCGGTGGGCTCGAAGCAGGCCCAGCCGGACTCGATGCCGCAGCCGGCGTCGCAGCCGTCCCCACCGTCGAGGTTGCCGTCGTCGCACTCCTCGCCCGTCGCGCGGGCGCCGTCGCCGCAGTTCACCTGGCAGGCGCTCATGGGGTCGGCCGGGTCCACGCGCGCGAACCCGGGCGCGCAGATGCAGTCGTTGGGCGTGCCCAGGTTGTTGACGCAGACCTCGTTCACACCGCAGCCGCCAGTGCCGAGCGCGCATTCGTCGACGTCAGCACAGGTGAAGCCAGAGCCCTGGTAGCCCTCGTTGCACTCGCAGCTGTAGGAGCCCGGGTCGTTGATGCAGGTCGCGTCGCCGTCGCACACGTCGGTGCCCTCGGTGCACTCGTCGATGTCGTCGCACATCCGGCCGTCGCCGCGGAAGCCGGTGTTGCAGACGCACTCCCAGTCGCCGACCAGGTTGTTGCAGGTCGCCGCCGTCGAGCAGAGCGAGGTGAACGCGGTGTCCATGCACTCGTCGACGTCGGTGCAGGTCACCCCGTCACCCACGTACCCGGTGTCGCAGTCGCAGCTGAAGCTGCCCGGGTTGTTCGTGCACGTAGCGTCGGCGCTGCAGTCGTCGGTGCCGGCCGCGCACTCATCGATGTCGGTGCAGGTGCCCCCGTCGCCCGTGAAGCCCGCGTCGCACACGCACTCGAAGCTCGGCACCAGGTTGTTGCACGTCGCGTTGGCGTCGCAGTTCGAGCTGAAGATCGGGTCCATGCACTCGTCGTAGTCGTTGCAGACGACGCCCGTGCCGACCCACTCGGGGCCGTTGCAGGCGCACATGAAGCTGCCCGGCGTATTGGTGCAGGTCGCGTTCGTGTCGCAGTTGTCGATGCTCATCGCGCACTCGTCGACGTCGGTGCAGCCGGTGCCGGGGCTCTCCCCGTCGCCGACGAAGCCTGACGGACAGGTGCAGATGAAGTCTCCGATCGCGCTCGTCGGGTCGAGGCATGTGGCGCCGAGCACGCAGGTGTCGAGCCCGGCCGTGCATTCGTCGGCGACCACACAGGTGGTGCCGTTGGTGCCGTAGCCCGTCGCGCAGGTGCAGTCGTAGCCGGGCAATGTCCACGTGCCGATCGGCCGCTCGATGCAGCCGTTGCCGTCGGGCCCGGCGCCGTCGTCGTTAGGGCCACACGGGTCGGTTGCGCACTCGTCGATGTCGGTGCAACCCGTGCCGGTGCTCATCCCGTCGCCGGCGTACCCCGGGTCGCACGCACAGGTGAACACGGCGGAGCTGCCCGCGGTGTCGATGCAGGTGGACTCCGCCACGCAGTTGTCGGTCCCCGCTTGGCAGGCGTTGACCAACTGGCACGTCACGCCGTTGTCGAAGTAGCCGGGGTTGCCCGCGCAGTTGCAGTCATATCCGGGCGCGGTCCAGCCGCTGAGCGGCCGCTGCGAGCAGATGCCGACCCCGCAGGGGTTGCCGGCGCACTCGTTGATGTCCGTGCAGTTGTCGCCCCAGTTCGTGTCGGCGGGCGTCGGCGGATTTCCCGTCCCGGGCTCGCAGGTGAAGCTGAAGCTGTAGCTGTAGGCGTTGGCGTTCTCCGGCGGCACGCCGGAGCTGCCCTCGGCCGTCGGGTCGCCGGTGATGCGGCTCGCGTTGCACAGGACACGGCCCGCGCAGTCCGTCGGCGAGCCTTCGTTCTGCGCGCACATGAGCATGTCGCAGTCGGCCTCGGCCTCCGTCGGGAAGCCCGCCGAAGAGGCGCCGTTCAGCTCGGTCAGGTTGTTGACGCCATCGCCGTCCGTGTCCTCGTTGCCCAGGCTCGCCGACCAACCCACGTTCCGGTAGCGGATGCCAAACGGGTTGAAGCAGGGTGACCACGGATCGCTGGCCCCGGACGCGTTGCAATTGCCGCCGTTGGACGGATCCACATGGCAGTCGTTGCACGAGTACGTGACGGTCCCCGGCAGTGCCGGTCGGCCGTAGCGCGAGTTGACGTACTCGGGGAACGCGAACGCCGGGCTGGCGGTCACGAGGAGGGCCACCGCGACGACAGCGGCGGGAGCGAAGCGAAGGGTGTGGCGCATGGAATCGTTCACCGTGGCTCGATGCGACGAGAGCCTATCCCACCGGCATCCCCCGCCCAAGACAGGTGGAATCCGCGGGTATCCCCAGCGCATCCGGCACAGCATGGCAGATTCCGCCCGACGGGGGGAGTTCTGGCCGGTTTCAGCTGCCGTCGCTCGGCCCGGGGGGCGCGGCGGGGTCCCATTCGGTGAACGCGAACCGCCCACCGGGCAGGGGTGCGAAGAAGAACGCGCGGCGGTCCGGGAACCGAGCCCGCCAGAGCTGCCAGGCGCGCGCCGTCCCCCCCGGCTGGGTGTCGACACGGAGGAACACGCGCGGATCGTTGAGAGCGGGGCCCGGCACCGGGGGATAGACCGCCCACGAGCGCGACTCCTCGGGCCGCATCAGCAGGTTCGCGAACACGAGCACGTCCCGCTCCGGGAGCCGGTCGAGCACCGCCGCGCGCTGCGACGCACCCGCGGAGATGGCCCGCCACACCACGGGCCAGAACGTCACCGCGCCAACCAGGAAGCCGGCGAGCGCCAGCGCACCCACCCACCGGCCGCGATCCTTGAGGGCGAGCCGCGCGCGCCCCATCCCGTCCGCCGTGGCGTAGGCCAACAGCGGCACGCCCTCGGTCAGGTAGATCGGCCCCGTCGTGGACACGACGGTCTTCGGAAACACCAGGCGGTAGATCAGCAACGCGACGAGACCGGCCCAGAACAGCGCGGGCGCCCGCCGGGGCCGCGCGAACGGGAGGAACACCAACGACAGCGACCAGCCGAACAGCCAGACGTTCTCCCGGACGAGCGCGCCTGCGATCGAGTTGGCGATCGCGCCGTCGATGTTGTGGAAGCCGCCGACCCCGCCGTGCAGCGTGTCGTAGCCGGATGCCCCGATGCTGCCGGACTGCACATGATTGGTCGCCAGAACGCCAGCGACGCCCAGGCTCGCGACCAGCGCCATGAGGGCGAGCTCGTCGAAGGGCACTCGCCGCTCGGTGGGCAGCGCCCTCAGGCGGCCCATCAAGAAGAGCGCGGCGCCCACGAGCACGACAAACAACCCGCCGGGAAGGGGCCTGATGATCACGCCCGCCGCGAGCGCGAGCCCGGTGAGCGCGGCCGCGCCGCGGCCCCCCCGCGAAGTGAGATGCAGCGCGCCGAGGAGCGCCAGCAGCAGCGCCAGGCCGCTGCTCGTCTGAGACAGCCGCGTCGCGTGCGTCGCCAGGAAGTGCGGGGAGAGCGCCAGCAACGCGGCTCCCAGCACCGCCCGCCGAGGCCCGAAGAACGCCCGGCCGACGAACCACGCCGCAGCGTACGTGCCCACCGCAAACAGGGGCCCGGCCAGGTCGAGCCGACCGATCAGCGCGAATGGGGCGAGCAGCACGCCGTGCCCGAGCGCGTATTTCCCGAACCATCCGGACTCCCCGATGACGATGAACTGGTTGGCGAAGTAGGCCGGGTCGCCCTCGGGCAGCGGGTTGACGATGCGGCCCCGCAGCAGCGTCTGCGCGATGAAGTCGTAAGCGCCTTCGTCGTCGGTGACCGGCTGGTCTTGGAGCAACCCGTGCCGCAGCCCGAGCGCCACAAAGAACACGAAGCCGCCGCCCAACACCACGAGCTTCGGGCCGCGCTCCTCGTCCCGCAGAAACGCCGTCACGGCGGGCACGAGCTTCGTCCGCGCGAAGGCCGCACCGAACATCGCGGCCGAGAACGTCCCCCAGACGGCGTACCAGAACAGGAAGTGCACCTCGCGCGGGGGCAAGCCGCGGATCGAGCGAGACTCGATCGCGTACCCGCCATGCAGCGTGGCGGCGTCCCAGAAGCCCGCCACCCCGAGCGCGCCCAGCAACACGAAGAGCAATGCCGGCCAGGCGTCGCCCCGCGCGTGAAAGCAGCGTTCCAAGACCCGGCTCATGCGGGCGGGACGGTATCAGGCGGTCCAGGTCGACAACCAGGGCGCGCCGACCGAAATGACGCCCGCCCCGGGGTGGGCTGGTACCGTCAGGCGGGTGCGCGACGACGGAAAGCGGAACGTGGCCGGCGTGCTGGTGGACGTCGTCGACCCGGCGGGCGCGGTGGCGAGGATCGTCGAGGCGGCGGAGAGACGCGTGCCGTGTGCGGTGAGCGCCCTGGCCGCCCACGGTGTGGTCGAGGGTGCGCTCGACCCGGAGCTCCGCTACCGCCTGAACCGCCTCGATCTCGTGTGTCCGGACGGCCAACCGGTACGGTGGGCGCAGAACCTGCTCCACGGGGTTGACCTGCGTGAGCGGGTCTACGGCCCCGGGCTCATGCTTCGCCTGCTCGAGGTCGCGCAGGAAAGAAGGCTGGGCGTCTACTTCTACGGCAGCACCGAAGACGTGCTCGTTGCGCTGCAAGAACGCATGCGCGCGCGCTTCGAAGGCCTCCGGATCGCGGGCGCCACGCCCAGTCGGTTCCGTCCGTTGAGCGACGCCGAGACGCGATCGATGCGCGCGGCCGTGCGCGACAGCGACGCCGCCATGGTGTTTGTCGGGCTCGGATGCCCCCGCCAGGAGGTCTTCGCGTACGAGCACCGCGACGCCCTCGGCGTGCCGATCATCGCCGTGGGCGCGGCCTTCGACTTTCACGCGGGCACCTTGCTCCAAGCCCCAGCGTGGATGGGGGACCGCGGCCTCGAGTGGCTGTTCCGCTGGGCGCAGGAGCCGCGGCGACTGTTCGACCGCTACACGCGCGTCAACGCGCACTACGCTGGGCGTGTGTGCTTGCAGTCCCTCGGCCTCCGCACCTACGACCCTCTCGGCCGCTTCCCGCGCGCCCCGAAGCGGTACGGCTGATGCCCCGTCGCTACACGTTCAAAGAGGTCCGCGCGGCGGTATCTCCGGACACGAACTGGTCGAAGTTCTTCGTGCATCCGCTGTCCGACGGACTGCTGTACCTCATCGCCAACCACGCTCCGGTGCACCCGAACGTGCTGACCGGGCTGGCGTTCCTGGCGGCCCTCGCGGCGGCCCCGCTGTTCGCCTCGGGCGACGCATCCTCGATGCGTCTCGGAGCGGGCCTCTTCTACCTGGCGTTCCTGCTCGACTCCATCGACGGCGGGCTCGCGCGGCTCACCGATCGCACCTCGAAGCTCGGCGCCCTGCTCGACGTGGGCACCGACTTCCTCCGCTCCGCCTTGCTCGGGGCGGCGCTCACCCTCGGCACGGCAGCGGAGCATCCGTGGGCCGTCCCGCTCGGCCTCCTCGTCACGTGCCTCGCCCTCTACCACTACTTCCTCGCCGAGCTGAGCCGGCGCTTGATCGGCTCGAGCCCGGGCGGCGCGCTGGGCGGCCTGGGCGCGCGTCTCCGTTCGCTCGGCCTCGCGGCGAACCCGTTTGGCCTCCCGGACATGGAGGCCATCGCGTTGGTGATCTTCCCGCTCATGGGGCTGCCGTTCTACGGGCTCGTGCTCGCGGCCGCCCTGGGTACCTCGAGCCGACTCGCCGCCACCTTGCTGGTGATGCGGAAAGTGGTCGCGGAGTCGGGTGACTGAGCGCGACGGGCTCGTTCGCCGCGTCTTCCATCTCGGGGTGTCGCGCGTCGCCGCAACCGCGAGCCGGGCGGGGCTGTTCCTCGCGTTGGGGTTGGCGCTCTCGGCCGAGGACTACGGCGTCACGGCGACCTTGCTCTCCCTCGGCACGCTGGCGGCCATGCTGCTCGACTTCGGCGTCGCGCGCTTTCTCCTCCGGGCGAGCGCGCTCGACGCGGACGCGACCCGAACGGCGCTCGGCGGTGTCTTGGTGGCGCGCTCGGTGTTGGTCCTCCCCGTGCTCGCGCTCTACCTCGGCGTCGCGCGCGGCGTGCTCGGGCCCGGATTGGACATCCAGCTCGCCGTTTCGTTCGGCGTCTACGCGCTGTCCCTGGAGGTCGCCGCCGCCGTCTACGCCACGCTGCAGGGCGAGCGGCGCACAACCCTTCAAGGGGTGACCAGCCTGGTGCTCCACGGCTTCGAGCTGGGACTCGTCCTCGGGTGGTTCCTGACGGATCTGCGCGGCGCGCTCGCTCCGTTGGTCACCGGGCTCGCGCTGCTCCGCGGGGTCTTCACGCTCGGATTGGTGGCCCATGTCCTGCGGCGTCCGGACACCCCGCTCCAGTTCCGCGCCACCCTCGAACACATCCGCCCCCACCGTCGCGCCATCCTCGCGTTTGCGGTGCTCGGCGCGGCGCAGCTCGCGTACGCCCAGGCCGATGTTCTGTTGCTCGAGTGGCTCACCCGCACCGAAGAAGTCGGACGCTACTGGGCCGCCTACCGCGTCGTCATCGCCGCGCTGATCCCCGTCGACCTCCTCATCGCCGCTGCCCTCCCGCGGGTCGCCCGCGCGAGAGACGAGGCCGGGCGGGTGTTCCGGGGGTTGCACGGCTTCGGCACCGCGTGGGCCGCGCCGGTTCTGGTCTATCTTGCGCTGCAACCCGACCTGGTCGTCACGCACCTGCTCGGAGACGACTTCGCGAGCGTCGGCCCTTTGATGTCTCTGCTCGCGGGCGCATTGGCGATGGCCTACCTGCCGCCCTTCGGCGCGCCGCTCTCCGTGCTCTGCCGTCCGGCGCCGCTCGCCCTCATCGCGACGGTGGCCGCGGTCGTGAACGTGGGACTCAACCTCGTCTGGATCCCGGAAGCTGGCGCGCTCGGCGCCGCCTGGGCGACCCTCGCGGCGTACGCTGTGTTGAAGGCCGGCTTCGTCGTGATGTTCCGAATCGAAGGGATCCCCATCCTCACGCGCGAGCTCCTGCCTGGGATCGGCGTCGCGCTCGCGTGGGCGGCGCTCGTCTCGTTCACAGGGCTGGACGGAGTCGGCGCACTCGCCGCGTTGGTCGCCGGGGTCCTCGGTGTCGTCATCCTGGGCGGGCGTCGCTGGGTCGCGCAGCTCGAGGGGGCGACGTGACGCAGACGAGCGAGCGGTTCTGGGAACGGGTGGGCCAGCGCGCCAAGCCGGGGGACTTCGGGGCCACCTTCCTCTCCGAGCACCACCGGTACGGGGAGCACGTGCATCGCATGGAGCTGCGGCGACTTACTCCGCACATCGGGTCGGGCGCGGCGGTGGTCGATGTGGGGTGCGGCACCGGGCGGCTGGCGGTCGCCCTGCACGACCGGGGCGCAACCGTGACGGCGTTCGACCTCTCCCGCGCCTTGGTCGAGACGGCGCGGCAAGCGAGCGGAGGCCGCGCGATTCAGTTCGAAGTGGGCGCCGCCGACGCGGAGTGGCCCGTCGAACCGGGGCGTGCGGACGTGGTGCTCTTGTCGGGCGTGCTGAACTGCATCGACGACGAGGGCGTGGACCGCGCGCTGTCACAGGCCTTCGACGCGCTCTCTCCCGGGGGCACGCTCTACGTACGAAACAGCGCGGCGTGCGGCGCGCGCTTCCATCGGGAAGCGAGCGAGGATCTCCCGCCGATGACCTACCGGACGGGCGAGGAGTATGTCGATCGTGTGCGCGCAGCGGGCTTCCTCGTGAGAGAAGACGGCTACCTCTACGCGCCGCTGCTGCCCCCAAACCTCGTCTACTACCACCTGCTGCCCGCGGCCGTCCGCGACCGTTCCCCGATCTCGGAAGCGCTCGACGCCTGGTTCGCGCTCGAACGTATGACCGACGTCCCCCGCCGCCGTTGGTTTCGCTCCCTCTACCCCAGGCTGCTTCGCAAGCTGGGCAAACGCACCGCCTTCCGCGTCGTGTTCGCGACCCGCCCAGGAGACCCGTGACCCCGCGTCCCGCCATCGTGCTCGCTGCCGGCAGCGGCCGTCGCCTCCGGCCCCACACCGACCGCCGTCCCAAGCCGCTCGTCGAGGTCGCCGGCCAACCGATGCTCACCCGCATCCTCGCGCAGCTACGGGACGCGGGGGTGAGCGAATTCGTCGTGGTCGTCGGCGATCGCGCCGTGCAGATCGAGACTGCGCTGGCCGGCGCCGAAGGCGTTCGTTTCGTCGAGGCCCCCGACTACGCCAACACCAACAACGCCAGCTCGCTTCAGCGCGTCGGCGACGTGCTCCGGAGCGGCGCCTTCGTGATCGAGGGAGACGTCGTGTGCGACCCCTCCATCGTCCACGCCCTCGTCGCCGCCGACCCGACCCATCCCCACTGGGCGGTGCGACCGTTCCTCCCCGGCATGGACGGCGCGCTCCTATCGGGCACTCCGGGCGGGCCGCTGACCGCGCTCCGCCTCGTTCGCAATCCCCCGCCCGACGCGCACTACGACGGCTACAAATCGATGGGCATGCTCGCCCTCCCCGCGACGTACGGCGCGCAGCTCGCCGACTGGCTCGACGCCGAGGCCGCGGCCGGGCGCACCGACCGCTACTTCGACCTCGTCATCGAGAGCCACCTCGCGCTCGCGGCGCCGCGTCTGCTCGTGCTCGACGAAGGCCGCTGGATGGAAGTCGACACCCCGGAGGACCTTGCGGAGGCGAGGAGGCTGTTCGGGTAGCCCCCATCGCGCCAACCAGTCACGCGACGCGCCGGCCGAGGGCCCGATGAGGCCCGCTCCTCGATGGCTGCGCCGCTTCGGCACGCCACACCGAGGTCACCGCCAGCCACGTCTCCGTGTTCAGCGACACCCACTTGAAGCCATCAGGAAGGACATGAGTCCGTGATATTGCAGAGGCGCGATGTCGCGGCTCCATCCCTCGCTCATTCAACTCGCCTGGCTCCTTCCTCTCCTGGGGTGTGCCGGCTCCGAATCTTCTGCGGGGCCGACTTCTGCGGAGCAGCCTCCCGCCGAAGCCCCGACCGCCGCGCAGCCTGAGCCGGACCCCGAGCCCGAAGCACCGGAGCCCGCTGCCGCGGGGGAAGGCGCCGATCCGCCCGACCCTTGTTCGGTGCTCACGGCCGCCGCGGACTCTTGGGATGGCGACTTGGCGCCGAGCGTGAACGGCGAAGACATCACCATGGATCTGGAGGCCCTCGGCGCGGTGCTCCCGGCGAGCGCCGCCGGACACGCTCGTGGAGACTTCAGCCGTTGGCCGCGCGGCGAATCGGGGCACGTGTCGCCTGGCGCCGAGGCCTTCTACTCACTCGGGGACGCCGAGGTAGGGGTCGCGGTAGACGACCTCGTACACGTCTGCTCCTGCGCCCCGGGCATGGGTGAGGTGCTGCAGCGCCGAGCCCTGGCGGGAGCCGAGGACGCTCTCGCGCTCCAGATCTCTGGTCATCCCGCCGTATTGAACGAGCGTGCCAACGGGTTCGTCGACCTCGAGATCTGGGTCAACGACCGCTGCCGCGTGCGCCTCACGGACGCGCCGGCCGACGTGCTTCGGTCGGTGGCCGGCGCGCTCGACTGGTCGGCTCTCTCCACGCTGTGCGCAGCGCGCTGAGCGCGAGACACAACCCGCGGCCAGAGAGGTCGATGAGGGTTCACTCCGACGAAAGGACCCCATGCGCACCGCTCTTGTTTCCGTCCCGACCGCCGCGCTGCTGGCGCTTTGCCTCTCCACAGCCGCGCACGCACAGCAGCTCCCGCGCGGGCCGGCGCAGCGCGGTGTGAACGCCAGCGCGGCGCCTGATGTGTGGCTCGCCACCTCGGAGGGGTTCCGCCAGTTCGAGGTGATCTCGATCAGCAGCAACGAAGCGCTCGGCCAATCGGCGACGCATCTGGTGTCGGCGAACGTGAGCGACCCTGACCTGAACGCCGAGGGCCTCTTGGGACAGGCCGTGATGTTCGGCATCCGGACTGGGCCACGCCACTTCGAGCAGCACTACGGCGTGGTGCGGAGCGCGAGTCTGCGGGTCCGAACCGGCCCGGACGGCGACGTGTCCCGCGTGCTCGATCTGGACATCGCCTCGCCGCTCTACCTGCTCGCGACCACCGATCACGATCGCGTCTTCGAGGACCGCACCCGGGAGGACGTGGTGCGCGCGGTCTTCGCCGGCTACCCCGGACTTGGGGTGCGCGTCGAAGCGCGGCTGCCCGCCACCCGCCAAACCTTCGTGCAGCACGGTGAAGACGACCTCAGCTTTCTGCGGCGGCTGCTCGACCCGGAAGGCGTCGCACTCCTCATCGGCGGCGACGGACAGCGCGCGGCGGTGGTGCTCTCCGACGGTCGAGGTCGGCCCCGGATCGCGCGGCGCTTCGGCACGGACGGCTTCGAAAGCCTTCAGCTCAATCGCCGCCTGGGCGCCGCGATGACCGTGTCGCGCCCTCCGGTCGACGCCGGAGGCGCACCCCGCGTGCTCCATTCGGACGGACCCGTCGGCGCGTACGGCGGATCGCACATCCATGTTCGCCTCCCTGGCTCCGTGTCCGACGAAGGCGCACGGCGGGTCCTTCGCGGGCTGCACGACCGAGCCGGCTTGGTGACGCTGCAACTCGCAGGCGGTGCGCAGCCGCGGCCCGGCGATGTGATGCGGGTCGAGGGCCACGACGACCCGGAGCTCAACCGGGACTACCGGGTGCTCTCGGTCAGCTCGGGGATGAGCGGGGACGGGACGATGCAGCGCTACGGGACGTTCGTGCTCGCCCCCGCCGCGCGGACCTTCTCCGGGCGAGAGGGTGTCGGCCGACTGCGCGTCGGACCGGAGCGCGTCTTGGTCCTCTCCTCGCCGGGCGGCGCAGCGCGGGTGGGCGAACACGGGCGGGTGCGCATCCGCTTCGGGTGGGGTGCGGCACCCGACGGAACACAGCCCGAGATGTGGGTCCCGTTCAGCGGCGCGACGCCCAGGGCAGGGGCGGGGTACGTGACGTTCGAAGGCGGCCGGGCCGACGCCCCCGTCTTCGTTGGCAGCTCACCCCGCTGACACGGCGCGGACCAGATCCTCGAAGATGTCGTCGAGGCTGCGCGTGACGGACCACCCAGGGAAGTGCGCGCGCACCTTGGACAGGTCCGAGTAGTAGACGACGTGGTCGCCGACGCGGTTCGTCTCGGAGTAGCGGCGCTCGAGGGTCTTGCCGAGTCGCTGCTCGGCCTGGTCGATGGCTTCCTGCATCGAGACGCTGTTGTCTTTGCCGCCGCCGAGGTTGTAGACCTCGCCGGCCCGCGGGGCCTCGATGAACGCCTCGAACGCGCGCACCACGTCGTGGGCATGGATCTGGTCGCGCACCTGCTTGCCGTCGTACCCGTACACCGTGTAGCGCCGCCCCTCGGCGACCGCGCGCACCAGGTAGGCCAGGAAGCCATGCTGCTCGGCGCCAGCGTGCTGTGCACCGGTCAGGCAGCCCCCTCGAAACACACCAACGGGCATGCCGAAGTAGCGCCCGTACTCCTGGCACATCACGTCAGCGGCCACCTTCGAGGCCCCGAACAGGCTGTGCAGACACTGGTCGATGGACAGCGACTCGTCGATGCCATCGGCGTAGCGCGGGTCGTCGAACTCGTATCGCGTCGGCAACTCGACCCGCGCGATGCGGTTGGGGGCGTCGCCGTAGACCTTGTTCGTGCTCATGAAGACGAAGGGCGCCTCGGGTGTGTGCTGGCGCGTGGCTTCGAGCAGGTTGAGCGTGCCGACCGCGTTGGTGTCGAAGTCGGCGAAGGGGAGCTTCGCGGCGAGGTCGTGGGACGGCTGCGCCGCGCAGTGCACCACGGCGCCGGGGCGTACCTCCTCGAAGAGGGCGAGCATGCCGGCACGGTCCCGGATGTCCGCGTCGGCGTGGCGGTAGCGGGGCTGTGTCTGAATCAGCCTCTGTCTCACCGCGGACGTGTCTCCATCGGGCCCAAAGAAGACCGCGCGCTGGTTGTTGTCGACGCCGACCACGTCGTGGCCGAGAGCACAGAAGTGCATCACCGCTTCGGCCCCGATGAGGCCCGTGCTGCCCGTCACGAGTATGCGCATCGCCCCCGAGGGTACGCCGCGAGGGACAGCGGCGGCGCATCGACGTACAAACGCGCACCATGCCGACATCGCGAGGCACCTGCTCGAAGGCGAGATCCGCTCGTCTCCCGCTTCGAGCGCGCTTCGGTGCGCTGACGCAGACTGACCGGGAAGGCGCGCTCCGCGGCGCGCTTCGGTACGATCCGGCGTGGCTCGCTCCCCGCGTCCGGACTCCGCGCTCGCGCGTCTTCAGCTCGTCGTCGACGGAATGGCGGTCGCGGCGGCGATGGCAATCTCCGCGTGGACGCAGCCCGTGCTGGCGGACCGGTTCGCGTTTGTCCGAGCGTCGGTCGACCTCCCTGCGCTCCGTCTGCTCGCAGGGGTGACCGCGCTCCTCGTTCTCGGGCTCACCGTCATGCTCGGCCTCGACCGGTCGGTCGCGGAGCGCTGGCCCAAGGCCGAGACGGTCGGGCGGCTCCTCATGCTGCACGTGCTCGCGCTCGTCGGGCTTGGGGCGGTGGCCTTCCTCACCCAGACCGAGGTCAACCGCTCCCTGGTTGGGCTCTTCCTGAGCGGCACGTTCGCGCTGATGACGGCGCAGCGTCTGGCCGCAGGCCTGTGGACGGATTCGCTCTATCGGCGCGGGATCGCCCGCTCGACGATCCTGCTCGTGGGACATCCGTCCGATCGGATGAAGACCTTCCTCGAAGACGTGCGACGCGCCCGCCACGCCCCGTCGGTGCTGGGCTACTTGGCCGACGAGCCAGGCCACGCGCCGGAGGGAGTCTCTTATCTCGGGCCGACGGACGCGCTCGACCGCACCTTGCACGAGCACCCCATCGAGGAGGTGTTCTTCTTCGCCCCCGATCACCACCCCGAGGAACGACTGCCTGCGCTCGAGGCATGCGAGCGGCTCGGGGTAGCGGCGCACTTTGTCGTGTCGCTCGCGCAGATCGCTCGGGCCCAGCCGCGCATCGCGGAACGGTTCGCGCATCCGACCGTGACCTTCACCGTGGCAGAGAAGTCCGCCGCGCTGCTCGCGCTCAAACACGCGCTCGACCCGCTGGCCGCGCTCCTGTTGCTCGTGCTGACCGCGCCCGTGCTTGCGCTGGCAACGTTGGCCATCTGGGTGCGCGACGGGCGGCCCGTGTTCTTCGTCCAGGAGCGCGCCGGGCGGCACGGTCGGCCCTTTCGCATGCTGAAGCTCCGCACCATGCGCCTCGACGCGGACGCGGACCAAGACGCGCTTCGCAACGACAACGAGATGAGCGGCCCGGTCTTCAAGATCGCCGACGACCCGCGCGTCACAAGGCTCGGCGCGTGGCTCCGCAAGACCAGCATCGACGAGCTCCCGCAGCTCTTCAATGTGCTGTCCGGCGCGATGAGCCTCGTGGGCCCGCGACCTCTGCCGGTGGCCGAGCAAGCTCAGATTCGAGGCGTCCCGCGGCGCCGCCTCTCCATGAAGCCGGGCATCACGTGCCTCTGGCAGATCAGCGGCCGCAGCGACGTCGACTTCGACGACTGGATGCTGCTCGATCTCCGCTACGTAGACGAGTGGAGCCCGTGGCTCGACCTGACGATCCTCCTACGCACCCTCCCCGTCGTGCTCTTCCGCAAGGGTGCGCGGTAGGGCTACCGGGGCTGCGGCACGAGGCCCGAGGTCCCCGTCCACAGCGGCTGAGCACCGTCGCGGTCCCGATACGTAAGCGAGACACTGCACCCAAGCGGGATCCCGTCTGGCCACGCGCGCGGTGAGAAGACGGAGCCGAAACGCCGGTGTTCGCCGGTCTCGATCTGCTCGGCGTTCATGGGCCGCCCGTGTTCGTCTCGCCGGCCATCCGAGCACGACACCACGGTCCTGATGCTTGCACGCTGCCCGGCATCGCGGTCCGGCAACGCCCTCTGGGCGTACAGCAGATAGCGCACCGTCCCACCCGCGACGCGCACTTCGCTGACCCTGACCGGGGCGGTGGACACGTCTGTGGAGGACGGGGGGAAGGCCGACGAGGGCACGGCCCCACGACCAGAGCGTCTGGGGTCCAGCACAGGGTCGCGCGGCGCGTCTGCGCTTGCATGACCGAAAGGCGCGCTTCGCACAGGGTCGGGTAAGACGGCTCCAGCCTCACCTGTCCTTCGACCTCCGTTGCGGGTGTGCCCACAGAGTGCATCGGCCGGTCGAGCCCCTGACGAAACCAGCGGTCTCCGTGGAGGCAGCGCGCGTCCAGGCGAACGGTCGCCTCCCCCGGCTCCAGGGAGGTGTAGCCTCGCACCGAGAGCGTTCCCCCGTCGACGCTCGCCGAGGGCCTGTTGAGCAGCAGCGAAGTTGGGGGCGGTGCGCGGTGCGGCGTTCCGTACACGGGCGGCATCAGGGTCCTGCCGTCGACCCGGACCGCGTTGATCGTACCCGACGGCAACACGCGGCACTCGAACTGGTGGGATCCCTCGGGCGACTCCAACACGGCCTCCAGTCGCCAGATGGGCGGCGCGAGCGGACGGTAGTCTTGTCCTTCGATCGCCACGGACGTCCAGCGGACCGCAGTGTGCGACCGCAGCCCCAGCCGGCGGTTGACCAGCCCGCTAAACTCCGCCAGCGGAAGCGGGCCTTGATTCAGCATGGCGAGTGCCTCCTCGTCACGGTGCTCGACGAGCAGGGAGAGCCAGGCTTCAGCGCGCCGAGTCTGCTGCTCCTCCGCCGATCCGCATGCCGTCAGGATGACGAAGAGGGCGCACAGAAGGGGTCGAGCCAAACATCGTCGTCACTGCGCCATCGTACGAGCCAGACGAGGCGATCCTCCCTCGGAGGCCGAACACGGTGAACCTTGGAGCTGCCCGCTCCAAGGCGGTACTCTCGCTACGAGGCGCGGGCAGACCGAATCGCGCTGTGGGCCGTCCCAACGGTCTCCACCGGAGAACACCGATGTCATTGCCGATCAAATCCCGCCACGGACTCACGCGCTGCAGCGTATGCCGTACTCACATCCAGGCAGCCGACCGGCCGAGCGACACGAACTGCCCTTTCTGCGGCGCCAACCTGCATCGTGGGGGTGCACGCATCACACACGCGGCGACGCGCGGAGGCGTGTTGGCTGCGTCCTTGTTGGCGTTCTCATTGACCGCCTGCGGAGGCGGGGACGAGCCGGCCGACGAGGACCCCTCGACCCAGACGGACAACTCCGGCGGCGAGACGCCTGGCGGCGATGACCAGTACTCGGACGATCCCGCGGACGACCCGAACGGCGTCGCCGAGTATGGCGTCTCCCCTGACCAGTACTCCGAGGACCCGGCCGAGGAGCCCAATGTCGTCGCCGAGTACGGGGTCAGTCCCGACGACGAGTACGAAGAAGAGCCCGCCGACGAGATGCGCCCCTCCGCGCGCTACGGCATGGCCCCCATGCGCTGATCCTTTTCGCGTTTTCTACGGAGCCCCGATGACCCTGCCCATCAAGTCACGCCACGGACTCACCCGCTGCGGCGTCTGCCGCGCCCACATCCAGGCGGCCGAGCGCCCCAGCGAGACCGACTGCCCCTTCTGCGGGGCCAATCTGCTGCGCGGCGGCCCGCGCCTCACGCGGCCCTCCGGTCGCGGCGGGGTGCTGGCGGCGTCGCTCCTCGCGTTTGGTCTCACCGCGTGCGGGGCCGAAGAGGCGCCCGTCCCCGACCCCGCGCCGATCGCCGCCGAAGAGCCTGCCGATCCGGCTGCCGATCCGGCTGCGGACCCCGTCGCAGACGACTTCGAGCCCACGCCCGCCGAGGACAACGCGGCGGTCGCCGAGTACGGCGCGCGGCCCGACATCGTGGAGCCCACGCCCGGCGAGACGGAGGTCGCCCAGGACACACCCGCCCCGACGCCCCCGCCTCCGCGCCCCACCCCACCGACGCCAACGCAGGACGAGCCCGTGGCCGTCCCGGCCTATGGCGTGGCCCCGCCCGACGACAGCTTCCGCCCAACCCCGTCCGATGACATGCGGCCGACCGCGCGCTACGGCATGGCGCCGATGCGGCCCCCGACCCGGCCGGACAGCTTCGACCCGCAGCCTTCTGGTGACATGCCCGCCGCGCCGCGCTACGGCGGAGCGCCGATCCGGAACGAAGGGTGAGCGAGCGCGAGCCTCAGGTCCGGCCGCCCGTCGGCGCGATTCCCGAGCGCCCCTCCGAGCTCGTGCGAGGCCCCGCGGGGGGCGCGATGAGCTACTGCGTCTGGGAGATCACCCTCAAGTGCGACCTCGGGTGCCGGCACTGCGGCTCACGCGCGGGCAAGGCCCGTCCCGACGAGCTCAGCACCGAGGAGTGCCTCGACATCGTCCGCCAGCTCGACGAGATCGGCGTGCGCGAGGTGACGCTCATCGGCGGCGAAGCGTACCTGCGCGACGACTGGGACATCATCGCCAAGGCGCTCGTCGACCGTGGCCTTCGGGTGGGCATCACCACGGGCGGGCGCAACTTCGACGCCGACCGCGTGAAGCGCGCGGTGGACGCCGGCATCTCGACCATCAGCGTGAGCATCGACGGGCTCGAGCGGACGCACGACCTCCAACGCGGCGCGCGCGGCTCGTTCCGTGCGGCCGTGGAGACGGCGGAACGCGTCGCCAAGAGCCCGATGCGCCTGGCGACCAACACCCAGATCAACCGGCTCAGCATGCCGGAACTCGTGGCGATGTCGGACCTCCTGCACGAGCTCGGCAGCAAGGCCTGGCAGGTGCAGCTCACCGTCCCCATGGGACGCGCCGCGGACCGCCCAGAGCTGCTCCTTCAGCCCTTCGACCTGCTCGAACTGTTCCCTCTGCTCGCGTGGATCAAGCGGGAGAAGCTGACCCCGCGCGGCATCCGCATCTTTCCTGGCAACAACGTCGGCTACTTCTCGCACTACGAGGAGCAGCTTCGCTACGGCGGCGACGGCGGCACCCACTGGGCCTCGTGCGGTGCCGGAACGTCGTGCATGGGCATCGAAGCGGACGGCGCCATCAAGGCCTGTCCGTCGCTTCCAACCGAGCAATACACCGGCGGCCACAGCCGGGAGCGCAGCGTCGCGGAGGTGCTCGAGCAGACCGAGCAGCTCACGCACATCGGCAAGCGTACGCGGGATGACCTCTGGGGCTTCTGCAACGGCTGCTACTACGCCGACGTCTGCAAAGCCGGCTGTACCTGGACCGCGCAGGTCCTCATGGGCAAGCCCGGCAACAACCCCTACTGCATCCACCGCCAGCTCGAGCACGAGCGCAACGGCGTGCACGAGCGGCTCGTCAAGGTCGAAGCCGCGCCCGGCGACCCCTTCGATCATGGCCGCTTCGAGACGGTGCTCGAGCCCATCGAGGAAACCGACGACAAGCCGACGATCCTGGGCGTCGATATCGAAACCGTGATGAACCTGACAACCCAGTCCCGCGGCATCATCGACGAGGCCGAAGGCAAACACCGCCTCCGGATCCTCTGAGCGTCGGCGCCAAGGCGGAGTTGGCACTACACTCCCGGCCGATGCCCGAACTTCGCCTCTGGCTCCCCGAGCCCCCCTTTGACGACTGGGCCATCCAGGAGCGCCACGACTTCGGCCTGCTCTGGGTTTGTGCAGAGCCGCGCGCCGTGGTCACCCAGGTGCACATCCCCGAGGTCAGCGAAGCACACATCAACACATTCCACGATCGGCTCGATGCGTTCGCCGACATGGGGTTCGCCTCACGAGGTGAGCCGTGCGTGCTCCTGCACGACTGGCGAAAGGTGAAGCAGGTCGACAAGGGCATCCGAAAGCTCTGGCTCGACCGCGCGAAGCGCCCCGACAACCCGTACGCAGGAGCCCGAACCTACGCGGCCGTCGACATCGCCGCGATCTACCGCGTGATGCTCAACACCGTGGCGCTCGCCATGCAGATGACCGCTTCGCAGAGCGTGCAGATCATCGAGGACCCGCGCGAAGCGCTCACGTCCGAGAAGATCGGCCCGCCGCCGGTCGACGCGCTCGACCGCGCACTGCGGGGGTGAGCGTGGCGCTCGGGCGCCCCTGGATTCAGTACACCCGGATCGGCGTCGTGCGCGCGTAGAGACGCGCCATCGGGAACGCTCCTCTCGCCGAACCTGCGCAACCGGAGCAGGACCATTGCCACACCTCGAGCACGACGGCCGGTGGTAAGACGGTGGGGCGCATGCGCAGTCCCCTCAAGGCCATCCACCGAACGGAGCGACGCGATGCGTGGACCGCGTTTGGCCTGCTCTATCTGATCCTCGCGGCCCACGCCGTTCTGGAGACGGCGCGCGATGCGTTGTTCTTGAGCCACATCCCCGCCGAGCGGTTGCCGTTTGTGTACCTCGGCATCGCGGCCGCGTCGTTGACCGTGGTCCGCGTCGCCGGCCGCTTCGGGTTTCTCACCGGTGCCTCCGGCCTCACCCGAGCTCTGTTCGTCGCAGGCGCGGTGACGGGCGCGTTCACATTCGCGCGGGACCTGCTCGGCGACGCCGGCCTGTACGCCCTCTACATCTGGTCCGGCGTGCTGGCGACGTTGGTGCTCGTCTCCTTTTGGACGGTCGCTGCGGCGCTCTTTACCGCCAGCCAGGCCAAGCGTGTGTTCCCCGTGATCGGAGCGGGCAGCGTGCTCGGCGCGACGAGCGGGAGCGCGGCGGCGGCGTTGCTTTCCCGGGTCGTTCCGCCGGAGTCCCTCCTGCTCGTGAGCGCCGGGCTGCTGGCGGTGGCGGGGGTGCTCCCGCGACTGTTCCGACCGGCCACCTCCACCGTCGTCGCCGGCCCCGACGACGGCAGCAAGCCCAAGCGGAGCTCCTTCCTCGACGACACGTTGCTGCTCCTCCAGAAGCCCTTCGCCCGCCGCGTGGTGCTCGTCTTGGGACTGACCGCCGCTACCGTGACCGTGGCCGATTTTGTGTTCAAGCGCGCCATCGGTGAGGCCGTCTCCGCGGCCGAGTTGGGCGCCACTCTGGGCACCTTCTACTTCGCGCTCAACGTGCTCTCGCTCGTCTCCCAGCTGACCCTCGCCGCGTGGCTTCCTCGCCGCCTGGGGCTGGTCGGCGCGCTGCTCGTGCTTCCCTTGCTCATGCTGCTCGGCGGCGCCGCAATGTTGATCGTACCGGGGCTCTACAGCGCGCTCGGGGTCAAAGCCGCGGATGGAGCGCTTCGACACTCCCTGCACAAGACCGCCACCGAGCTGCTCTTTGTCCCGATGAGCAGCGCGATGCGCGAGCGGGTCAAGGCCTTCATGGATGTCGCAGGGCAGCGCGGCGGACAGGCGCTCGCCTCGCTCGGGCTTCTGGGCCTCGCCGCCATCGACGCCTCGAGCTGGGTCTTCGTCTGCGTGCTGCTCGCCCTCGTGGTGCTCTGGGCCATCGGCACGGCTCGGCTTCGGCAGCCGTATCTGGAGCTGTTCCGCAGCCGCCTCGCTTACGGGCGGGGCGAGGTGGCGGAGTTCCCCGAACTCGATCTCGCCTCGGTCGAAGTCCTCCTCGCCGAGCTCGACAGCCCGCACGACGCGCGTGTGATCGCCGCCCTCGACCACCTCGAGGCGGAGGCGAAGTCGCGCCTGATGCCGGCGCTGATTCTCCACCACCCAAGCGACGCGGTGGTGCTGCGCGCGCTGCGGCTTCTCCTCGCCGAGGGGCGCGTGTCGGCGGTGCAAGTGCTCGACCGGATCGCCGCGCATCCGAGCCCGGCGGTGCGGCGCTCGACCCTGGTGACGCGGACCGCGCTCGAGCCGGACGCCGCGTTCCTCGCAGCGCGCCTCGAGGACGAAGTCGACCCCTCGGTGCGCGCCACGCTCAGCGTGCTGCAGGCCGCGGCCGATCCCGAGGCCGACATCGATGCGCTTTCGTCGTTGCTCGACGGCCCCGTGGAGGTACGCGTCGGCATGGCGGCCGCGCTCGGGACGGCGTCGACGCTCCGCCCGCTGCTGCGCCAGCTCGGGCGCGACCAAGACCTCCGCGTCCGCGACGCAGCCTCCTCCGCGCTGGCGGAGGCCCCGCTCGTTGGCGATCTGCCTGTGCTCGCCGCGCTGCTCTCGGCCGAGCAGACGCGCGGCACGGCGCTCGAGGCGATGCGCGCCCTCGGGGGCGAAGCGTTCGAAGGGCTGTGCTCGGTGCTGGACGACGCAGAGCAGGACGACGCGGTGCGCTGGCAGATCCCCGCGGCGATGGCCGCCCTCGATCCGGGCAGGGCCGCCGCCGTGTTGGAGATGAGGCTGCCCGACGAGCCCAACGGAATGGTGCGCTACCGCATCATCCGCGCGCTCGAGACCATCGTGCGGGATCAGCCGGACGTCGCCCTCGACCCGGGTCCGTTGCAGCGGGCGGCGGCCGCGGCCCTGGGGCGGGCCTACCGTTCGCTCGACCGCCGGCTGATCCTCGAACGCGGCGCCGCGCAGTCGCCCGCTCGTCGGACGAGAGGCCATCAGCTGCTCGTCGACATGCTGACGAGCAAGCAACAGAACGCGGTCGGACGGGCGTTCCGGCTGCTGCACCTTTTGCATCCCGCGGAGGACTTCTGGCGCATTCAGCGCGGGCTCTCGAGTCGCGATCCCGAGACGCGTGCGTCCAGCCTGGAGCTCATCGACAACGTCTTGCGAGAGCCGCTACGCGGTCCGATCCTCGGGCTGGTGGAGACGCTCGAGGACGAGGCCCGGGTCGCCCGCGCGACGCCCTTTCACAGTCCGCTCGGCCTGGACTACGACGGGCTCGTCTGCGACCTGATCGACAACCGCAGCCGCACGTTGCGCGCCGCGGCGATCTACCTCGTGGGGGAGCTCGGGCTCGAGCGCGCACGCGACCAAGTCGCCGCCCACACGCAGGACGAAGAGCTCCTTCCCGACGTGGAGCGCACCCTCTCCCTCCTGCCCTCGGCGGCCGAGTGATGCTGAATGGAGCCGTCGCGTCGTCGGTGCACGACAAGGTGCTGTTGATCCGCGCCGACCCGCAGTTCGCGGCGCTCGACCATGAGGCCCGCACGTTGCTCGCGCAGTTTGGACGCTTTCAGCACTTCGAGCCCGGGGACACCATCTTTCACGCGGGCCGCGCGTGTGAAGACGTGCACACGCTGTTTCGCGGCGAGGTCGAAATCCGGCGCCACGGCGCGCCGCCGCGCAAGGTGGTGGCCCCAGCGGGGCTGGGCTGGCCGAGCCTCGTGTGCAGCCTCCCGACAGACGAGATCGTCGCGCTGACGCCCGCGGACTCGCTCTCGTACAACGCCGCGATCCTGCTCGATCTGTTCGAGCTCAACTTCTCCCTGGTGCGCAACGGTCTGCGCCTGGTCTCCGGCTTCATCCTCGATGACCTCGACGGACTCCCCACCACGCCCGGCATCGAGGCCCCAGCGCTCGGCGCGTACCCGACGCGCGATGCGACGTTCGTGGAGACCATGCTCGAGATTCGCGACCAGACGCTCTTCGAGAAGGCGAACTTCGAGGCGGTCGCCGAGATCGCCCGGGCGGTCGAAGAGGTCCGTTTCGAGAAGGGCGCAACGCTCTGGGAGCCCGGCGACTCGGGAACGTACGGCCTGCGGCTTCGGTACGGGAACGTTCGATGCACCGCGCCTGACGGGAGGCACGTCACCGTGGGCCGCGGGTTCAACATCGGCGTCCTGGACAGCATGGCGCATCGCGCGCGGGCCTACGCCGCCGTGTGCGAGACGGATGTCGTGGCCCAGCGCACCGACATGGACAGCTTCTTCAGCATCCTCGAAGACCACTTCGACCTGGCGATGAGCGGCCTCGCGCTCCTCACCCAGCGGCTCTACTACGAACACACCTGAACGACCCGCTCCTCAAGCGCGGCCGACACAAGCGGCCAGGGTGCGCTGGAACCGCCACGGCTCTTGCTCGTCGTGCGCCCAGCGGGGAATCGCGAAGATCGGAGGCCCGTCGAGCAGGGCGAGCCCCGCCTGCGTGAGAACGTAGTCCAGCGCCAGACGGGCCGCGCGCGCGTTGCCGTCCTTGAAGGGATGCAGGAAGCAGAGGTCGAGGTAGATGCGCGCGCCCCGCGCGATCGGCGACGTCGAGAAGTCGCTCGCCGCCTTCAGCGCCTCGGCCAGGCGCTTCTCGAGGTCTTTGGGCCGGCCGTAGCGCTCCCCGCGGTCCTTGGCGAAGGCCTCGCCGTTGCGAAACGACACATCCTTGCTGGGATACATCGCCAGCTCCTGCCACTCGCGGAGCAGCGCGGTGTCCAGCGCGAGCCCCTTCTCCGCTCCCCAACGCGCCCTCACGAGGGCGCGGATCATCGCGTCGGCCCGCGTCGCCGAGCGTGGTCGGTCCCGAAGCTCGATGTAGCGGCGATGGGCATCCCCCTCGGCGCCGCGGATGTCGCGCGGCACCGGCGCGACCCACGGCGAGCCCGACCGAACCTTCCACCAGGCCTCGAGCGCGTCCTCCACGAACGGCGGCTGGTCGCGCCCCGCAATCTCCAGCGCGAGGTCGTCGCTCACCTCTTGGACAACCTCGGGTTCGGGCGCTGCCCAGCTGCTGAAACGCCCCTCGACGGTGCGCTCGATGATCTCCGTGAGGCTGTCCGTGGACCGCCCCGCCGCCTGCAGGCACCAGCTCGTGACGACGGCAAACGTCCGGTACCAACTCTCGTCCGCGCCCGTTCGCTCGAGCACGATCGGGAGCATCACCGTCACCGCGCGCTGCACGGCGTCGAGTTCGTCGATCCCCTTGGTGGCCTCGGCGAACGCGTCGAACTGCGGCGCGAGCGCACCCAGCCAGTCGTTCCAGTCCTCGACCGCGGCCACCACCGTCTTGGCGCTCTCCTTGGGGTCGGCCGAGACGCTTTTCAGACCCTGCCACACATGGTTCGGCCCCCCGTCGGCCCGGCCGTGGCTCCACCCCGTCGTCCACATCCCGACGCGGTTGATCAGCAGGTGCTCGACCTCACGGATCGCGAGCCCTTTCAGCCGCTCGCTCTCCCCGCGGTGATGCTTGAACCCACGCAGCGCGAAGCGCTCCACGACCTCCGCGTCGGGGGGCGGCCGATCGCGGGGGTCCATCTCATGCCAAGGCAGCTCGATATGGGGCACGCCGCATCATCGCGCGGACCGCGCCCCCCGAACAAGAGCCTGTCACTCGGCGGGGCTGTCGCCCTCGGCCGGGGCAGCCGGACCCAGTCCGAGCAGCCGGTGACAGGAGCCGCAGGTCGCGAGGTAGCGACCGTAGATCGCCGCGCGCGCCATCTCGTCCTCGGCGTCGAGCGCCTGCTCGCTGAGCTCGTGCACGTGGTCGGTGAGGCCCTCGATGGTCTCGGGAGCGTGCCCTTCGGCACCGGGGACCTGATGCTCGTGTAGAGGCACATCGAGAAGCGCCCCCGTGCCTTCGCGGAACGTCTCGGGGTTGGCCGTGATGAGCCCCGTCCACATGCGCGTCGACGCCCACTGGTGACGCCGCATGTGCGCGGCGGTGCTGTCCCCCTCGGGAATCGGTCCGGACGCGATCTCCGGGAAGCGATCGATGGCCGTATGGCACTCGCCGCAGCGAACGAGCGTGCGCGCAAACGCCTGACCGGCTTCCGTCAGCGTATCAGACTCCCCGAACGCCGCCGCCTCGGTCTGCATCGCTGCGAATCGCGGCTGCAAGGCCTCGGGAAGCGTGTCGCCGCCTTCGTGGGTCGCGAGCCAGTTCATGTCTTCCCGGGCCTGCTCGATGTCGGCACGAACCAGCGCGTCGCGCGCGCTCACGGCACGCTCGAAGTGCCCGCGCATCACTTCTCCCAGGGGAGACGGCTCGGGCACATCCTCGACCATCTCCTCGTCGGTCTCGGTCTCTTCCACCACGGGCTCCGGCTCCGGCTCGGGAGCCGGCTCCTCATCGCCACCGCAGCCGGTCGTTCCGACCAAGATCAATGCGCCCAGGAGAAGCCCCACCCAACGATCACGTGCCTTCATCAGACGGGACGTATGCGCGGACTCACGCTTGGCAAGGCGCGGCCGGAAGCGGGCTCATTCGGGAGCCCAGTACGTCCGGTTGGCGGCTCGGGACCCGAGCTCCATCGTCGACACGCTCGCGAGCGCGCACCCACCGCGGACGAATGCCCATGGCAGCCCTCGGACCAAGCGCGGGCCGCCGCCGACGTGCACACCGCGCTCGAGCGCCACGCGCGCCATCAGAATCGGAAACTGGTGCGACACGATCACGAGCTCGCCGGACGTCTTCGAGCGCCACTCCCGCACCGCCTCGGCCATGCGGGCGAGCACCCGACTGGGCCGCTCCGCCCGCCGCCGACGGGTCGGGTCGAGCAGCGCGCGCGCCATGCGCTGGATCCGCAGCCCGCGCGGAAATCCTTCGAACCCGCTGTCCGCCTCGATCAGGCGCTCGTCCAACTCCAGCTCGCCCACCCCCAGGTGCTCCATGAGAATGCGCGCGCTCTGTTGCGTTCGCTGGAGCGGGCTCGCGACCAGCCGCGGCGCGCTCCCGAGCCGTGACGCGAGGTGCTCGCCCGCACGCGCGACTTGCTCGCGCCCCCGTGCGCTCAGGCCGAAGCCAGGCAGACGCCCGTAGATCACGCCCGACGGATTGTCGACCTCGCCATGCCGGACCAAGTGCAGCCTGCCCATACCGCGAAGGTGTAGCGCGACACAGGGATGGAGGCCGATCTGCAGCCCCTCTACCGGGGGATCGTGGGGCCGACGATGACGGGTACCCCGCTCCGATAGACGGTCGTCCCGGTTCGCTGGACCGGCCGCGGGCCTCCGTCCGCCGGGCCGCTGGGGTTGACCCCTCTGCGGTCATCGGTGGGCAGGCCCTCCGATTGACGAAGGTCGCGGTACCATTGCGAGAGCCGGTTGCGGGTGGTCACGTACTCCGTCCACCCCTCGGCGTCCTCGACCAACCCGTAGTACGCCTCATCGTGCGCTTGGTACACGTTGCCGTCAGCGGCGACCCAGGCGTTCATGGGTCGGCCGCCATCGCGCGGATTCATCGGGTCGCCCATCAACCCGTCCCCCATCCGCCCGACGCTCTCCATGTGGGCACGCGAGTCGGCGCGGTACGCGTCGCGGTCGAAGGCCTCCTCGTTCAGTCGCTCGAAGTACTCCAAGGGCGTCTCGTCCTCGCGCCGGTCCTCTACGGGCTCTGCCTCGGCTTCGGTGACCAGCATGGCGCTGCCGTTGCCGGCCTCGACGCTCTCGTTCGTGCCGGGCTCGAGCCGACCGGCGTCAGACACACGTCGGGCCCGGTCGAGACGATGAGGTCCGTGCTCATCTCGCTCGCGTTGGTCATCTCCGCCATCGTTACTCGTCCCTTTCTGCCTGAACCCGCCGAAAGCCGATCCGGCGATACGTGTCCGGCTCGAAGCGCGTGCGCCACACCAGATAGACGAACCGCTCCTCGTCGTCGTCGTCCGCGATGTCCAGGAACACCGTGTCGAGGTTCAGCTGCCGCGCCTCCTCGGTGCCGTCGTAACGCATGAGCTTCGCTTCGATCGCGACCCCTGGGAGCTGCACCTGAACCTCGCCACCGCCGGGCAAGAGGTTCCGCAGCCAGATCCGCTCGTGGCCCGTGAAGAACACCGGCCAGCGCAACGAAGGGTGCGCGCTGAGGTGGTAGGCGAAGTCGTAGTCCGCAGGCCAGTTCGGCCAGACGTTGTCGATCCAGTTCTGATCGTAGGTCCCCCCGAGGGGGCGACGCGGGAGCCACGCGGGCGGGATTGGGCCGAGGCCCTCCGGCGTGAGCTCCGCATACGGATCCGACACGGGGTGCCCGATGTCCTCGATGCGCGGCGCCGGCACCGGACGTGTGTGGTCGGTGGCCTCCTCGTCGATCCACCCTACGCCGAGCGGGTTGTGCTCGTTGGTCTCGACGACCGGCTCGCCCTGCTCGTCTTCACCCTTTTCGAGCACACCGCCGTACGCGTGCTCCCACCGAAGCGGCACCGCCACGGCGGGCTCCGGTTCGTCGAGTTCCCAGGCCTCGAAGTCCGCACGATGCTCGCGCCACTCCTTGGCCTCCTCCTCGTCCAGCTCGCGCTTCCAACGCGGCCGCCACGCGCGCTCCCCGGTGACACGCAGCCCCTTCTCGAGATGGAACCGCCCCTCCACGGTGATCCCCGCGTTCCAGAACGGCACGGGCTCCCCGTTCGGCGCGTGCGCGACGGCGTTGACGATCACCTCCGCCAACGGCTTGAACGGCACGAGGTCCGAGGGGTGCCGGAGGGACGTCTCGTTCACCTCGCCGTGGCACTCGTCCGTGAACACGAGCGGACGCTGCTCGTCGGCGAGCGTGAGCGTGCCGTCGTTGGCCAACCGGTATGTCGCCTTGACGATGAGGACGCCGAACTGCTCACCCTCACTGTCGAGGCTGTAGTAGCGAAAGTTCCGAAACGGCGTGTAGTTCTTCAGCTGAGGCATGAGACTGACGCCCTTTTTCAGTCGAGGATCAGTTCAGGTGGATGAGCTTGCCGGCGATCCAGACCTCGTTGGACGCGCCCAGTCGCAGCTCGGTGCCTTCGATCCGGATGACGCCCTCTTCGTTCATCACGATGCGCGACTTGCCGCAGCGGAGGTCGATCGTCTCGCCCGCCTGCACGACCTTGTTCGCGCCGACGTTCACGAGCCGGTTCACGCCCACCATCGTGGTCTGGTTCGCCACCACCGTCTCGGTCTGGTTCATGCCGATGGACACCGTCTCGTTGACGCCGACGATGCGGGTGCGGTTCTTGTCGACGGTCTGGTGTTCGTCGTTGTGCACGGTGCGCGTCAGATCGTGCTCGATGACGGTGTTCCAGTCCTTCTCACCGTGCATCCAGATCTCTTCGGCGCTCTTCGTGTCATCGAACCGAAGTTCGTTGTAGCCGTCTCCCCCTGGGTAAGAGTTGGTCTTGAACGTGCTGACCATCTTCTTTTCAGGGAGTGCGTACGGCGCCTTGGAATCTCCGTTGTAGACGCAGCCCGTCACGAGAGGGCGGTCGAGGTCCCCGTCCAGGAACGACACGACGACCTCCATCCCGACGCGCGGGAGGATCCACGCCCCCCAGCCGGGTCCAGCCCAGCTCTGCATGCAGCGGATCCAGCACGTCGTGCGGTCGTCCATCTGCCCCACGCGGTCCCAGTGGAACTGCACCTTCACGCGGCCATGCTCGTCGGTGTGGATCTCTTCGCCGGCCGGTCCGGTGACGAGCGCGGTCTGAATGCCGTGCACCCGCGGACGCGGGCGGGTTCGACGCGGGCGATAGGCGACGTCGGCCGGCACCGCCACGAACCGGTTGCCGTAGTGGGAGTTCGAGTCGCCCCCGGCGCGATGCACCCCCACGCGATGGTCCACCGCGATGACGACGTACGACGCGTTCAGCTCGATGCTCGGGTGGCCCATCAGGTCGAAGCGCACACCGGCGCGGACCCGAGCCACCGAGCCGTGCGCTTGGTACTTGGTCGCGTCGCGCGCTTGCCGCTCACGCCGCACCCGCTGCTGGTCGGCCACGTCGTCGGCGCGGTACGTCATCTGGTATTCGTGGAGGGTCAGCGGCTCCTCGTGCTGATAGGACTCGCGCGCTGGACCGTGGGACGAGCCGTCGGGCGCCTCGCCGCCTTCGCGCGCTTGGCTGGCGGCGCCTTCTTTCATGGCCGACGGCTGCGTCCAGTCGAAGTGCCGCGTGGCGACCTCCGTGCCCACGACCGTCGAGACGGGCTCGAAGCCGTGCAGGTACTCCTGCGCGATCACGCCGTCACCGGCGAGCGTCTGGGTGTACTCGAGCACCGCCTCGTCCTCGATCGCCGGGTGCTGGGCCGGCGCGTCGATGAGCACGAGCTCCTCCACCCCCTGCTCCCCCGGCGCGAAGGAATAGAGGATGCCCTCCTCCTCCATCAGCCGGTGCACGAAGTCGAAGTTGCTCTCCTGGTACTGCACCGTGTACTCGCGCTCCGGGTAGGCGCGCGTCATGTCGACGATCACCTTGCGGCCGTACGGGGCGAGCGCCTCCGTCAGCACCTCCTCGAGCACGACCGGCACCGTCTTGTTCTGGAAGATCCGGGTGTCGCGCGTGTGGCGCAGCGCCGCGAGCGCGGGCTCGACCTGAATCGACGCGCGCACGGTCTTGCCGTGGTTGTCGCCCGCGCGGACGGTGGACACGACGCCCCCGTAGACGTTGTCCGAGAGACCCCGCCGAATCGTCAGATGCGCGGCGCTCCCGAGCAGCAGAAGCGGGTCGGCGTCCCCGTGCTCGGACTCGATGTCCAGCCGGATGAGGTACGGCTCGTTGAGCCGCGAGGACACCGTCGCGCCCAGCACACTCCATCGGATGTTCGCAGAGGCCTCGACGTAGAGCTCTGCTTCGACCTGATCCATCCGTCCACCTCGTGCATTCGTCGGCTGCCCAGACGCGCCGACCTGCGCTCGAGAGTAGCAAGACTCACGCCGCTGCTGGGCCCGGAGTGTTCCCGGCCGCGAGCTGGGGTCACATGTCCCCGATCGGCAGGCCGAATGACCTCTCGGCAGCAGGAATCTTCCTCATCCACCCCACTTGAGCGACGGCCGGCGCAAGCCGTTCGCGAGCACGCAGGTCTTTCGCGACCTGGGCTGGGCGTGGGGCGGGGAGAGACCGGCGCGCAAAGAGCGCCCCCTCACGCGTTGGCGCTGGCGAGCACGCCGACCGCCCAGCGGAGGAAATCTGCTTCGGTGATGATGCCGACCAAGGCCCCCTCTCGAACCACCGGTAGGCAGCCGATCTTCTTGTCGACGAGCACCATGGCCGCCTCATCGGCTGGCGTCTCGGGCGTCACCGTGAGCACATCCTCACTCATGACATCCTTGGCCAACACCGAGGAGACCCGCGTCCCGCTGCTGTCCCCCGTGAGCTGCGCGGCGAACTTGGCCTGCGCACGGAGCAGGTCGCGGTGCGAGACCAACCCCACGAGCACGTCGTCTCGCACCACCGGCAGGTGGCGAATGCGGCGGAGGGTCATGGCGCCGGTCGCGAACACGACGTCTTGTTCTTCGTGCACCGTGACAACGTCGGTCGTCATGAGGTCGCTAACCGTGGTCGTGATGGACATGCCTCAGTGGTTCCGCACGGCGCGTGCCAGCGTCCCACGCATGCAAGTCCGCTCCGGTGCGGCGAAGGGTTTGCGCCGTCCGGCCTTGTGGTGGCGCCGCGGCCTCGTAGATTGCACCCCACATGCGCTCCATTCGCCGACCGACGCCCGGATGCGAGGGGCTGGCGTGAGCTACTCCCGCGAAGCCCGCCGGTGCAAACGCTGCCGGCTGCACGTCGAGCGGTGCCTCTGCCGCGACGTGGCGACACACGCCGTGACCACGCAGCTCGTGCTCGTCCCGCAAATCCGCGATTGGCAACGCCCCAGCAACACCGCGCGCCTCGCCTGGCTGATGCTCGACGCCGAGCTCGCCCTCGTCGGTGACCGCGCCACCCCGCTCGAACCGGCGTCGTTGCTGCGCCCCGGCATGCGCCACGTCGTGCTCCACCCCGCCAAGGACGCGCCCCCACTGACTCCGCTCGAAGACGGGAGACCAGTGCGGCTGCTCGTGCCCGACGGCTCTTGGCGACAGAGCAATCGCATCGCCCGACGCTTGGTGGCCCTGCCCGGCGTCGAGCGCGCGAGCATCACGCCGCAGGCCGGTCCCGCCCTCCGCCGGCGCCCGACCCACGATCAGAGCTGCACCGCGGAAGCCATCGCCGCCGCGCTCGAGGTCCTCGGGGACGTGGCCGCCGCGGCGTCCCTGCGCGCCGCGCTCGTGCTGCTCGTCGAACGCACACGCGCGTCCCGGGGCTGGTGAGCCCTTCAACGCGGCGCCGCGGTAGACTCGAGGAATGCGCATCCTTCACCTCGCCGTCCCCGCCCTCGTCCTCGCGCTCCTGGTCGGTTGCGACGACGATGACGGGACCGACGCCGGCCCTGGCACCGACGCCAGCGCGCGCGACGCCGGACCGGGCGTGGACGCAGGCCCCGGCATGGACGCGGGACCGGGCGTGGACGCCGGCCCCACCCCCGACGCAGGACCCACCCCGGACGCGGGGCCCACCCCGGACGGCGGACCGCCGCCACCGCCCACCGCGTGCGCCTACGCGGCCCCGACGGGCGCCGTCGTCTACGTCGCGACCGACGGCGATGACGACAGCGGAGACGGAAGCATGGGCTCGCCCTGGGCGACGATCACCCACGCGCTCGACAACGTCTCGGACGGCGCGACCATCCTCGTTCGCCCGGGCACGTACACGGGACGCATCCGCATGCGCGGGACCTTCGCCACCGGCGTCACCGTGCGCTCCGAGGTCCCGTACATGGCGCGCCTTCGGCACGACGCCGCCGTGATGACCTTCTACACGACGGGCGCGGGCTGCGAAGGCATCACCGTGGAGGGCTTCGACATCGCCCACTCCGGCGCCGGCGCGAGCGCGTTGGTTGTGCACATCGACGGAGACGGCGACAACTCCGTCAGCCGCATCACGCTCCGCAACAACGTGCTCCACGACTCGTTCAACAACGACGTCTTGAAGATCAACAACGGCATCTCTGACGTGGTCATCGAGCGGAACATGTTCTTCAACCAGACCGGCTCGGACGAGCACATCGACCTGAACAGCGCCGAAGGCGTGACCATCCAGGACAACCTCTTCTTCAACGCGTTCGCCGCGAGCGGGCGGACCGACGGCGCCGACACCTCGAGCTACATCGTGATCAAGGACAGCAACGGCGACGAGGACGTCTACACCGGGAGCCGGAACATCACCGTCCGGCGCAATGTCTTCTTGCGCTGGGAAGGCTCGAGCGGGAACGGCTTCTTGCTGCTGGGCGAAGACGGCCAGCCCTTCCACGAAGTCGACGGCGCGCTCATCGAGAACAACCTCTTCCTCGGCGACTCCGCCAACGCCATGCGCTCCCCGTTTGGCATCAAGGGCGCCCGCAACGTCGTCTTCCGCCACAACACCACCGTCGGCGACATGCCCTCCCGGGCGTTTGCGTTCCGCTTCAACCGCGAGGGCGAGAACCCCGTCATCACCGGCGTCGAGCTCTACAACAACATCTGGTCCGACCCCACCGGCAGCATGGGCGCACTCGACGGCTCCGGTCCCAATGACTTCTCCGACACCGCGCCGGCCGACGTGGGCGACTTCACCCTCGCCAACAACCTCTACTGGAACGGCGGCTCGGCCATCCCCGAAGAAGGCGCCGACGCCATCAACCCGAGCGACGACGGCAGCGGCATCACCGGCGACCCCCTGCTCGGCGCGCAGGGCTCCCTCGTCGTCCCGCACTGGAACGGCACCGCGTTCGCCGACGGCAGCACGGACATCTGCGGCGCCTTCGAGCGCCTCGTCATGCTCTACGGCACGCCGGCCTCCGGAAGCGCCGCCGTCGACGCAGCGGACACGTCACGGATGGCCACCGACGACATCCTCGGACGCACGCGCGGTGGCGCCCCCGACGTGGGCGCCGTCGAGCGCCCCTGACTCCGGCTGCGACTGGCCCGGGGGCCGATCCCGGCGTTCTTCATCAAACCGACAACCCAGGCCGCCTCTAAAGACATTGTGACTCTCGTGTCACGATACGAAGCGCGGTTCACTTCAGGCTTGATTCCCGCACTCGTTTCTCTTAGAGATCGCGTTCTGGGATCGCCGAAGTGCCGAGCGAGGACAAGAAGCCGAACAGGGCCGCCCGTTTCGACTCTTCACGGGGTGCGGCTCCAACGCGCGAATCTGGCGGCGAAGACCCCGACGAAAGGGCGGCCCCGACGCGCAACCCACGGCTCCACCGGCCGATGGGCCGGGAGATGCCGAACCGAAAGTCGGGTACCTACCGCCGCAACACGGACCCTCGTACGGCTCGTGGGAAGATTGTCGTCGTCGGACGCAACGCCACGCAGTCCCGCGCCCTGTCCCAGTACATCGAATCACCCGCCGGCGTGGGGGTCCCGACCGTGATGGCGACCGGGCTCACAGAGCTCCAACGCCTCATTCATCCCGCGCATCACCGCCCCGTTGGGCGCCGGCGCGTGCGCGGGTTCTTGATCCACTTCCAGCTGACGAGCGCGGACGGCGGTCCCCTCGGCCTCCTGAAGTGGCTTGGCGCGATCTATCCGCGCACCCCTGTCGTCGTGTACACGAACGCGTCGCAGGAGACGCTGTCGCGCGCTTCCGGAAGGGATGCCGAGTTTGTCTCGGCGGCGGAGCTGGACGCCCAACACGGCGAGGGAGGCGCGTTCCGGGAGGCCATGCTCGGCGTGCTCGAACTCTCGAGCGGCTCCCAGGTGATGGTGCTGCGCCAAGCGGAGGTCGGTGCCGACGTGCTGGAAGCGTGCAACCAACAGTTGTTCCAGCCATGGGACGAACGATGCATCGCGCTTCGTCGCTGGTTGTTGGAGGAGGCGCGCGAATCCGCACCTGACCTGAAGGAATACCACCTTTGTACACTGGACGCGTACTTCGACTCCCTCGCCGTGAGCGAGTTGGCGACCGCGCGCGGAATCAGCCGCGCCACGCTGGACCAGAACCTCAAGGAGATCCGCGCTCTCTATCAGGTCGCCGACATCGATGTCTTGCGAGGACGATGGGAGCGCGACTGGTTCGGCCGGGGTGCGCGTTCCGCCGCGATCGCGCCCTGGCTAAAGGGGAGGAGAACCTCGGACGCGGAGACATTGGCGTCAGCCCGTTCGGAAGAGGCGCGGCGGCCATCGCGACCACCGAGTGCGCGGTCCGGCAGGCGGGTGCGAAGCACACAGGCGAAGCTGCCCGCAGCGGAGCGAACCCGGGCCGCCGAGGGGGGCAACGACGGTCGAGACTAGCGTCGGACTCGCCCCTCGCGCGGAACTCGACGGGTCTGCCCAGGAGCCCCCAAGGCGGAGAGCCCGAGCGGCCGACGTGGCGCGCCGGAGCGGTCTGCCCCTGGATGAGGCGCCGAGACTCAGAGCGGGGGAGCTCGAGGGGCCCGCCCCTCGAAGTGGCGCCGAGCCCCAGAGAGGGGGAGCTCGAGGGGCCCTCCCCTCGACGTGGCGCAAAGCGCCACCAGAAACTCAGCGCAGACGCGACCAGAGCGGGTGCGTCACCCGCGCGGCGAGGAACATCAGCGACATCTTGCGCTTGCGCTTGCTCCACAGAAACCGGAACTGCCCGTCGAGGAACGCCGGGCTCAGGAACGCGTCGGCCAGCTCGACCGACTCGCGCGCGTTCGTCTTCAGCAGCTCGTCTGCCGTCAGTCCTCCGCGGTAGGAGCGCTCCCGCCCCTCCTCGACCCAGCCACGCGCGATGCGCTGCGCCTCCGAGAGCAGCTGGTCGTGCGGCACGACCCACTCGACGAGCCCGATCTCCTTCGCCTCGGCCGCCGTCGGCTTCCATCCCTCGCGGCCCAGCATCCGGTAGCCGGACTCGCCGAGCAGGCGCGGGAACATCACGCTCGAGCAGCCCTCGGGCGTCACTCCGAGCGCCGCGAACGGCGTCGAGAACGTCGCCTTCTCGGACGCGACGATGCCGTCGCAGAGCGTCGCCGACGTCACACACGCCCCGATGGCCGGCCCGTTCGCGGCCACCAAGATCGGCTTCGGGAAGCGGATGAACGTGTCGAAGATGGCCTGGTTGTGCTCGACGATGAACGCGTGGAGCTTGGCCGGGTGATCCAGCTGCAGCGTGGCCCCGAGGTTCACGCCCGCGCAGTAGTACGGGTCCGCGCCGGTGAGCACCACGGCGCGCGTCGCGTCGTCTTCGGCCGCGCGCTTCATCGCCTCCATCAGCGCGGTCAGCATCTTCGCCGTCCAGCCGTTGAGCTTGGCGGGGTTGTTCATGGTGAGCGTCGTGACCCCGTCGGAGGTCTCACTCAGGACGAGCGTGCTGGACACGGGTGACCCTTTCTGTGGGCCGGGGTCGCCCCGGCGCGCGGCAATATAGCCAACCCGCGGCGCGCCGCATGCGAGCCGACCTCAGGATGACGCGGCACGGAGCAGCTTGACGTCCACGAGGTCCTTGTCGCGTCCCGTGGCCCGCTTGTTCGTCAGCAGCTGCTCCCGCCCCAGAAAAGGAAGGGTGAGCCCGTCTCGATCGACCGGGACGCGGGCGGGCCACGCCTCGTCGAAAGTGACGCCGGTGATCGTGGTCAGAATGTCGATCCGGCGCGGAGGCAAGCCGATCTGATAGACACGCTCGGGCCGCTCGAAGTCCGAGAGGGTCACGCCGTGCTGGCCGATCGGAGCCCCGAACGCGCGAAGCGCCGCCAACACACGAACCGCATTCTCCCTGCTCGGTCGCACAAGAATATCGATGTCCCCGGTCGCCCTTGGAACACCGTGGACCGCCATCGCGTGCGCGCCCACGATGATGAACTCCACCTGTGCCTCGAGCAGAGACACGAGCATGTCGCGGAAGTCCTCGTTGAACGCCGGCTCCGAGGTCATCGCCGCCCGTCAGAGTCGTCGGACGTCTCGTTCAAACCGATGACACGGCCGGGCGCATCGGCGCGGGCGTAGTCTGGAATCGGGCGGCCCATCGACGTCCACGCGTCCAGCGTGAGTCGCCACATCATCCCCAGGCGCTCCGCCGCGGTCGATGTGGCCAAGACGTCGTCGTCGCCTTCCTCATGCAGCGAGCGCACCGCCCCGGTCCAGGAGGCGCGGCGCGCAGCTCGCCGAGCTCGTTCCTGCTCGTCCATCGCCGCTTCAGGATAGCTCGCGAGCACGAGGCGCGCTGCCACACTGTTCTCCAGTGCGCGGCCGATGCTTGACGAACGGGCCGACCTCATCCAAATCGGTCGCGCCTCGTCTCTCCTGAGCTTCTCGAGCCGCCGTGGTTCGGTACAGGGCACCGCCTCGCAATCGGCGAGCCGCGGACAGGTCATGTCCCACTCGGTGGCGCCGTCCGTCGGCTCGGCAGCGGGCGACGATGAGAACAGCACGCGACGAGCGCCACCCGACCACAGCGAAGGAGGGGACGGGCGGCGGCGGCTCTCCGTGGGCTTCGTGGACGCGCTGACGCCTGGGTCCGCGCTCCGCATCGTGTCGCCACGGAGCAGGTTGTGTCAGCGGCGGGGAGCTCGGCTCAAGGGGTGCAGCACTGGATGTTCGCGGCGCCGGGGCAGAGCCCGGCCGTCGTCGTCCCGGCGCAGGCGGAGACGTTCATGCAGGTGCCGGTGGTGCCGCGCGCCCGGCAGCTGGGACCGGCCGGTGCGGGCGGCGGCTCGCCGGAGCCGCTGCAGCCGACCTCGCCGGATCCCTCGACACAGGCGCAGGAACCGCAGCTGCCGCGGCCACGCCAGGCGCCGTCACAGCACTGCCAGGAGGTGCTGCACGCGGTGTCGGCGTAGGTGCCGCCGAAGCTGTGGGTGCAGCTGGCACCGGTCGGAGCGGGGGACGGCTCGGGCTCGGGAGTCGGCTCGGGGGTCGGCTCGGGCATCGGCGTCGGCGTCGGACCGGGAGGCGGCGTGGTGGCACCGGAGGCGCGGCTGCGGATGGAGTCGAGACGGGAGAGCAGGTTGGCGCCGGGGCAGCTCGTGGACTGGCCGCTGTGCTGGGTGTGGCCCTTCACGCGGGAGGGGTCGATGGAGATGCCGTAGATCCGGCTGAGCCGGCCGATGAGCGCGGACGCCGCGTTGAGCGAGGCGTCGTTCGGGATGCGGCTGCCGCTGAGCGAGCCGCAGCCGCTCGAGTGGAAGCAGCCGATGAAGGAGATACCGATGTTGCCGGTGTTGTTCCGGCCGACGTGCGCGCCCAACAGGTTCAGCGGGCGGCCTTCGTAGACCCGGCCGTCCTGGCCGACGAGGAAGTGGTAGCCGACGTCGCACCAGCCGCGCGAGTCCATGTGGAAGCGCTGGATGCCGCGCATCTGACGCTCCGGGTCCGCCGCGC